>JAGCXX010000140.1 GCA_017961115.1 Prevotella sp.
CATGTTGCCGTCCTTATCGTAGTGTCGACCCTGGTCGTCGAAGCCGTGTGTCATCTCATGTCCGATGACCACACCGATGGCACCATAGTTGAAGGCATCGTCAGCAGTCATGTCGAAGAAAGGCACCTGCAGGATACCAGCAGGGAAGCAGATTTCATTGGTTGTGGGGTTGTAGTAGGCATTGACGGTCTGCGGAGTCATGTGCCACTCGTCGCGGTCAACGGGTTTTCCTGCCTTGTTGTCAATCTGCCACTGGTGGAGGAAATGGCGGCACTCGAGCACATTCTCGCAGAACGACTTTTTGGGGTCAACCTTCATGCCGCTGATGTCCTTCCATTTGTCGGGATAACCTACTTTTACATAGAAGGTGTTGAGTTTGTCAAGGGCATTGCGCTTGGTGGCGGCATCCATCCAGTCCTGTGCCTCGATGCGCTCTGCCAGCGCCACCTGCAAGTTTTTCACCAGCCCCTCCATGCGTTGTTTGGCAGCGGCAGGGAAATATTTATTGACATAGATTTTGCCGAGCGACTCACCCATCATACCCTGCACGAGGTTGGTGGCACGTTTCCAGCGCGGGTGATTCTCCTTTCTTCCGGTCATTGTCTTTCCGAAGAAGTCAAAGTTCTCTGCCTCCACCTCATCGCTGAGCAAGGTGGCACACGAACTGATGAGGTCCCACTCCATATACGACTTGAGTTGTCCGGGGGTCATATCCCCCACGATGGTGTTGGCACCAGCGAGGAAGTCGGGCTGTCCGATGACCAGTTGGCGGATATGCTCCTCATTGACACCGTCGGCCGTCATCAGTTCGGTCAGGGCGAGGTTGGGATAGCGTGACTCAAACTCCTCCAAGGAGATTTTGTTGTAGTTGGCCTCCACATCACGCAGTTCGGTGCGCGACTTCGACACCTTTGCGAGTTGGGTCTCCACGCTGAGCACGTCGTTCATCTTGAGCAGGGCAGCCTTCTTGCTGAAGCCGAAAAGCGTGAACATATTGACGATGTGCTGCTTGTAAGCCTCACGTATTTTGGTCGTTGCCTCGTCGTTGTCCAGGTAGTACTCCTTCTGTCCCAATGTCAGACCGCTCTGGTTGATGTTGAGGATGTTCCACTTGGCATTCTTCTCATCAGCGCCGAAATAGGTGCTGTAGGTGCGCCCGATGCCGAAGTAGGCATATTTCTTCTGCAACTGCAGCAAGGCATGCTTTGACTTGCAAGCCTCAATCTCCTTGATGTAGGGCATGACGGGTTTCACCCCCTCCTTGTTGCGCCTGACGGAGTCCATGGCGAGTTTGTACATATCACTGAGTTTCTGCTCCACCGTACCTTCTGTATAGCGGTTTTTCAGCAACTCGTTGAGGATGCCGTTGATGCGCTCATTGTTGTCCTGCTGCAGACGGTCGAAACTGCCAAAGCGAGAGTAGGCGGCAGGCAGTGGGTTGTTTTTCACCCATCCTCCGCAGGCAAACTGATAGAAGTCATTGCCTGGCGACGCGCTGCGGTCGAGGTTGCTGAGTTGTATGCCTGACTTCAGGTTGCCCTGTCCGAAACAGGGAATCGTTGTGGCTGATATGGCCATGATTGCAATAATGGTTTTGAAGTTCATAATGATGTATGTTTTAGGTTTTAGTGAATCAACTGTTTGAATTCTGCATTTCCTCGAGTTGCATCGCCGTCTCCTCCCATCGGGCGATTTCCTCGTCGAGGGCCCTTTTGGTAGTGGTGTATTCGGTGACGAGTTGCATATCAGAAGCCCCCTCTGGCGTGCAGAGAACGGCGTCGAGTTCGCTGAGCCTCTTTTCCATCGACTCTATCCTCGCCTCAGAGGCCTTGACCTCCTTCTCCACTCTTCGTATGCGTTTCTGCTGTTCGCGCCGCTCAAGATAGTTCTGCTTTGCTGCTGATGGTTCCTCTGCGGCGGGAGGTGTTTGCTCTTGCACCACCGGCGAAGATGTGCCGAGCAGGTTGAGCGAGTCGATATGGTGATAACGCAGGAAGTCATAGATGCCACCGATATGTTCCTTGACGGCTCCGCCACCGAACTCAAAGACCTTGGTGACCAAACCATCAAGGAACTCGCGGTCGTGCGACACGATGATGGCGGTGCCGTCGAACGCCTTGATGGCCTCCTTGAGCACCTCTTTCGAGGGCATGTCGAGATGGTTGGTAGGCTCGTCGAGGATGAGCAGGTTGACAGGCTGCAGCAGCAGTCGGATGATGGCAAGGCGGCTCCGCTCTCCTCCGCTGAGCACGCTTACCTTTTTCTCGGAGTTCTCCCCGCCGAACATGAATGCGCCGAGGATATCGTTGATGCGCATCCTGATGTCACCCTTCGCCACATAGTCGATGGTGTCGTAGACGGTTTTGGAACCATCGAGCAACTGCGCCTGGTTTTGTGCGAAATATCCTATCTGCACGTTGTGACCTATCTTGAGATGGCCGTCGAAAGGTATCTCGCCCATGATGCACTTGACGAGGGTGGACTTACCCTCACCGTTTTTTCCCACGAAAGCCACCTTTTCACCCCTTCGGATGGTGAAGGTCACGCGGTCGAAGACGGTATGCTCCCCATACGCCTTTCTCACATCCTCGCAGATGATGGGAAAGTCGCCGCTGCGCAGGCATGGGGGAAATTTCAGGCGCATGGCAGAGTTGTCTACCTCATCCACCTCGATGGGCACGATTTTGGCCAATTGCTTGATGCGGCTCTGCACCTGCACCGCCTTGGTGGGCTTGTAACGGAACCGCTCGATGAAGTCCTTGATGTCGGCGATTTCCTTCTGCTGGTTCTCGTATGCCCGCAGTTGCTGCTCACGCCGCTCTGCGCGGAGCACCACATACTGGTCGTACTTCACCTTGTAGTCGATAATCTGCCCGCAGGTAATCTCTAAGGTGCGATTGGTCACATTGTTGATGAACGCGCGGTCGTGGCTCACCAGGACGACGGCACTGGAGGAGGTGGCAAGAAACTGCTCCAGCCACTGTATGCTCTCGATGTCAAGGTGGTTGGTGGGCTCGTCGAGCAACAGCACATCAGGCCGTTGCAGAAGAATCTTGGCCAGTTCGATGCGCATGCGCCATCCTCCGCTGAACTCCGACGTGGGGCGGTTGAGGTCATCGCGGGTGAAGCCCAGTCCCATGAGGGTGCGCTCCAGTTCGGCCTCCTCGTTGCCCGCCCCCATCATCAGATAGCGGTCGTGCTCTTGGGTGAACTTCGCCACGAGTGCATTGTATTCCTCACTCTCATAATCCTCACGCTCAGCCAGTTGCCGCTGCATCTCATCGAGACGCTCCCTCATGCGGATATGGTCGGCAAAAGCCTTGCGGGCCTCATCGCGCACGGTGGTGTCGTCTTGCAGCGTCATCACCTGCGGGAGATATCCGATTGTGGTGTCATGAGGGATGGCAACAGTGCCCGAGGTGGGCTTCTGCTTGCCGCAAAGTATCTTGAGCAAGGTGGACTTCCCGGCACCATTCTTGCCAACGAGCGCGATGCGGTCGCGCTCGTTGATGACAAAACTGGCATCGTGGAAGAGGGGTTTCACCCCAAACTCCACTTTAAGTGTATCTACTGAAATCAATTTATTCCTTTACTTTTATATAAACTCCGTCAAAGGTGGTGTGTGCTCCGAAGCAATCTGTCGTCGTACTATAGTCACTGGTTGTTTCGAACACGACAAACTGCTTGTAGAAGACCGCCTTGAATCCATATCCACACTCATTGACGTTGTTGTAAACGAACTGGTTGCCATGAAGCACGGCAGGCCTTCCCTGCTCACTCTTTCCCTCTGCGATATTGCCGGGCACATTGCTGATATCAAAATGGATGCGGTTTTTCCCTGCACCCTTGAAAGTAGCTGTTCCGCCCATCATCTCATTCATGCCGGTATGGTAGAACGAGTAGCGGTATTCGCGCCCGATGTGGGCAGGGTCCTCGGGAAGCAGTTTTCCACCACAGGCTTTTGGGAAAGCGATGGTGCGCAAATTGGTGAAACGCAAGCCTTCTTCAGTACGGGGATTGGTCCAATAGCCAGAGAATTTTCCGGCTTTCCTCTCAACATGTAAAATGCCGGTCACCTCGCCTTTGCTGTTGAATTCACGCAGGTAATAATCTCCATCCGGCATCTTGTAGCCTACAATGAGAATCGGTGCCGGGTTCTTGGCCTTGGGATAGTATATCTCACCGGCGGCCGTCTTTTCCGCGTCAACCTCAAAGGCCACCCGCACGGGAATCTTGCCGTTGAGCGTTGCCTGAAAAGCCACTCTCTCCACGACTGTCTGCGCACTCATGCCCAATGTGAACATGAGCATCATCATCAAAAGAACTCTTTTCATCATATCTTTCTTTTAATATTTGCTGCGAAGATAAGGGAAAATCCTCAAACATGCAAATATACAAGTTATTTTTCACATAGATTCAGGAATGGCGGAAAAAATATGGAAAATTGCTTTGCTCTTCGCCCATTCTTCGCTAAATTTGTCGATTGTTTAAAAAAGCCAACCGAATCATGAACATATTCGCACAACTCATTTCCAAACAGCTCAACCTGCCCAAGGAAGGTGTGGAGAACACCCTCGCACTACTCGACCTGGGCTGCACCATCCCCTTCATCGCACGCTACCGCAAGGAGCGCACTGGCAATCTCAACGAGGTGCAGATAGCACAAATCAGCGATGCCTACGACAAGTTGAAGGAACTGGCCAAGCGCAAGGAGACCATCCTCAAGACCATCGAGGAGCAAGGCAAACTGACCGACGACCTGAAGCAGCGCATCGAGGAGTGCTGGGATGCCACCACACTCGAGGACCTCTACCTCCCCTTCAAGCCCAAGCGGCGCACGAGGGCGCAGGTGGCACGCGAGCAGGGACTGGAGCCCCTTGCCACCCTCATCCTGCTTCAGCGCGAGAGCCATCCAGAGAGAGTGGCTGAGCGCTACGTCAAGGGCGAGGTGAAAGATGCCGACAGTGCCATCAAGGGCGCGCAGGACATCATCGCCGAGATGGTGAGCGAGGACGAGCGTTCGCGCAACACGCTGCGCAGCGCCTACCGCCGTGAGGCCGTCATCACCTCAAAGGTGGTGAAAGCCAAGGCAGACAGCGAGGAGGCCGCCAAATTCTCCGACTATTTCGATTTCAGCGAACCCCTCCGCAGATGCAGTTCACACCGTCTGCTCGCCATGCGCCGTGGTGAGAGCGAGGGCATCCTTCGCGTGAGCATCACCGCCAACGACGAGGAGTGCATCGACCGACTCATCCGTCAGCATGTGCGTGGGCGCGGACCCTGCTCCGACCTCGTGGAGGAAGCGGTGGAAGATGCCTACAAGCGTCTGCTCCGTCCCTCGATAGAGACAGAGTTTGCCAGTCTGAGCAAGGAGAAGGCCGACGAGGATGCCATCATCGTGTTTGCCGAGAACCTCCGGCAACTGCTGCTCGCCGCACCGTTGGGACAAAAGCGGGTGATGGGCATCGACCCCGGTTTCCGCACAGGCTGCAAGGTGGTGTGCCTCGACGCGCAGGGCAACCTGCTCCACCACGAGGCCATCTTCCCCCATCCGCCCGTCAACCACCGCATGCAGGCGAAGATGCATGTGGAGCAGATGGTCAAAGACTACCGCATCGAGGCCATTGCCATCGGCAACGGCACCGCCAGCCGCGAGACCTCCGACTTCGTCAAGACGCTCGACCTCACCCATCCTGTCCAGACCTTCGTGGTGAGTGAGGATGGAGCATCGGTCTATTCCGCCTCGAAGACTGCCCGCGAGGAGTTTCCCGACGAGGACGTCACGGTGCGTGGCGCCGTGAGTATCGGCCGCCGGTTGATGGACCCGCTTGCCGAACTGGTGAAAATCGACCCCAAGAGCATCGGCGTGGGACAATACCAGCATGACGTGGACCAAGGAAAACTGAAGAAGAGTCTCGACCAGACCGTGGAGAGCTGCGTCAACTCGGTGGGTGTCAATCTCAACACCGCTAGTCAGCACCTGCTGACCTATGTGAGCGGTCTCGGTCCGACACTTGCCAAGAACATCGTGGAATTCCGCCGTGAGCACGGTCCCTTCAGCAGCCGTGCCCAACTCAAGAAAGTGCCGCGGCTCGGTCCGGCTGCTTTTGAGCAATGCGCCGGTTTCCTCCGCATCCCCGGTGCCAAAAACCCATTGGACAACAGCGCCGTGCATCCGGAGAGCTATGACATCGTGGCAAAAATGGCAAAGGACTGCGGTTGCACCGTCGACGAACTGATCAGCGACCGGGGCAAGCGCAGCCAAATCAACATCCAGCGCTATGTCACCGACACGGTGGGCATCCCCACGCTGACCGACATCATGAACGAGTTGGAAAAGCCCGGCCGCGACCCCCGTGAGCAAATCGAGGAGTTTGAGTTCGACCCCAATGTCACCAGCATCGACGACCTCACCGAGGGTATGGTGCTCCCGGCATCGTCACCAACATCACCAATTTCGGTGCCTTCGTCGATATCGGCGTTCACCAGGACGGTCTGGTGCACATCTCACAGTTGGCCAACAAATATGTGAGAGACCCCAACGAGGTGGTTCATCTCCACCAGCATGTCCGTGTCATGGTCAAGGAAATAGACCATCGCCGCAACCGCATCGCCCTGACGATGAAGTTCTGACAACTGTCAATGACTGGTGGTGTCAAACAATGCCATCGTGTTGTAGGTTTTCTTGGCATCTCTTCCATAGTTCCTTGCGATATACCACCCTGCGATGCCCACTATCAATGGTTTGGCGGCATTGCCCAACGACTGGTTGCCCTTGAAAGTCGCCTTGCCTCTGTCAGGCCAGATATCGGGCTTTCTTGCAGGGTCATTGGCATTCGTGCGGAACAGCAACACATGCACGTTCTCCGCTCTTCTGCCGGTCACGTTGAACTTGTTTTTCTCAACATATACCTCCGGATTGCCATAGGTCTTGGACAACTTAACGGCAAACAGATAGCACCATTCGCTTTTTTTCCCATTTGCTGCCTTATGTCCCCATTCCTCGGATGCGATGCGGACGGCGGTGAAGGTGTTGCCTTTGATGCTTACCTTGCGGGCAGGGCAGTAGTCGCTGCCGTAGCCCTCGATATTGCCTCCAGACGTAAAGGTGTTGCCCTCCACAGTGTATTCATCGAGAGGGAGCGTACCGCTGTCCATTGAGTTGATGACGATGGTCAGCACATCGTCGAGCACGATGGCTTTCTCATGGTCTACCTCCTGTCTGTTGCCGTCGTTATTGGCGAGATGTTCAGCCCACCATGCCGCCACCTGAGTCTTGTCGAGCGTATAGGAGTTGTTCTTCCAACACCTCACCCTTCGGCGGTTGTTGTCGGCGGTGAGTTTGCCAAGTCGAAGGTCTCTCTTCATCGGACCTTCCGACAGTCCGTTGCCCTTCGCCTTCATGATGCCTGAGATACTTTGGATGGTGTCTACCGACAGGATGTTCCTCACCCTGTTGTTGCAGTAGTACAGCTGCTGGCCGTTGAAGTAAGCATCGTAGGTCTCGCTGCGGTATACCTTTTCTCCTGTCCGATGCGGTACGGAGACAAAGTCGCTGATTTCATTGTGCAGCATGTAGAGTGCGCTGTTCTCGATGCACACAGCCTCATAAGGCGAGTTGCTGCCCTTCCTGACGATGCCCCGCTGACCTTGGAACGTACATCCGGCGATGTATATCGGACATGACATGTATGCCATCACGTTCTCCCATCTCATGCCGTTGGCGGTGGCAAGATGGATGCCGATGTTCCTCATGTTGGTGAACTTGCACCCCACAATCCTGAACGTGTCGGTCACCCTCATGCAGCCGCTGTTGCACACGACGAGCGAGCCGTTTGCCGTGCAGTCGGCCATATAGAAATGCTTCAGGCAGTTCTTTTCTGGCAGCACCCAGTCCACTCCCCTTGGGTCGGAGTCCTCAAAGGCGAGCATGATGCTGCGG
>JAGCXX010000141.1 GCA_017961115.1 Prevotella sp.
AGCCACTCCCAACGTTATCTTCGGAGGAAGGTTGGCAGAATACAAATATTATGACATGGCACCTATTATCGAGACAGTGTTCAACCGTCATCAGGTATTCTGACTTTTCCGTTTAACTTTGGATGAATAATTCTAATGCAGTCATTTTGGCTGCATTTTTTTTGCCAACACAACAGCTGGGTTAACATACATTAACAACGACACAGGCATGCTGCGCAGTTTTTTCGCTAAATTTGCATTCACAATCATAACTATCATGACAAACCTACTACTCATCGCCTTGCTGCTGTGTGTCACCACACCAGCACAATCCCAACCCATCGACCGTGAGGCGGTGGTAAGGCGACACAATCCCCATGTAACAAACCTCGACACGCTGGCTTCTCTCACCGTAGGAAATGGCGGTTTTGCCATGACAGTGGACGCCACTGGCCTGCAGTCATTCCCCGAGTTGTATTCAAAAGGTGTTCCACTTGGTACGATGAGCGACTGGGGCTGGCACAGTTTCGACAACCCTAAGAACTACCGTCCTGAAGAAGCACTGAAGGCCTATGACTTCGGACATGGGCACACCGAGTTCTACTCCACCCAGTTCAATGAGGCTGGTCGTCAGCGAGAAGCCTCGGAATGGTATCGCCAGAATCCCCACCGGATGCATCTGGGTGCTGTGGGACTGCTTCTCGATGCCGCTGAGATCAGTGACATCGACCAGACACTCGACCTCTGGACTGGTCTCATCGACAGCCGTTTCACCTATCGAGGGCACCGCTATCATGTGCAGACTGTTTGCCATCCCACACGTGACCTCATCGCCACTCGTGTGGAATCTGACGACCCCAGCAAACAACTCATCTTCCGTTTCCCCTACCCCACTGGCAAGCACACCGATGATGGCTGCGACTGGGAGGAGTGGGAGCGCAACATCACCAGTTTCGACGGACGCGGTTCGGCACGCACCGACACACTCAAACGCATCCTCGACGGACAGTCACGTTTCGACGATGCCGACTACTACGTTACCATCCACTGGGAGAAAGGCAGGCACCACTATGTCAACCGCCAAGGCGACCATCCCCTGTGGAACAGCCAGCATTTCAGCTGTCCCGACCAACTGACCACACTCACAGTGGAATTCTACCAACAGAAAGACCCCAACAGACACCTGATGGGATTTGACGAGGTGGCAGCCGCTTCTGCACAATACTGGCAAAACTATTGGCGCAAAGGAGGCATCGCCGACTTCTCACTATGCACCGACCCACGTGCCAGCGAACTGGAACGACGTGTGGTGCTCAGCCAATATCTACTCGCCGTCAACGACGGCGGCGACCAACCACCACAGGAGACCGGCCTCACCTACAACTCTTGGTTTGGAAAGTTCCATCTGGAAATGATCTGGTGGCATCAGGCACAGTTTGCTCTATGGGGACATCCTGAGATTCTCGAGCATTCTCTCGACTGGTATTTCAGTGTGCGCCCCATCGCACGCGAGATAGCCCGCCGACAAGGATTCAAAGGTGTCAGGTGGATGAAGATGACTGACCCGTCGGGAACGGAGGCGCCATCCAAAGTGGGCAGTTTTCTCATCTGGCAACAGCCGCATCCCATCTATCTTGCCGAACTGCTCTACCGTGCCGCCGACTCCCTCGGCCGTGCCCGCATCCTTGACAAATACAGCGAAATCGTCTCCGAGACCGCAGAATTCATGCAGTCGTTTGCCACATACGATTATCAAGGCGACCGCTACGTACTCAAGGGATGCATTCCCGCACAGGAGACACTACGCGCCGCAGAGACCGTGAACCCACCTTTCGAACTGTCGTATTGGCATTTTGCCATGCAGCTAGCCCAACAGTGGCGGGAGCGGCGCGGCATTCCTCGAAGCAGCGAATATGATGAACTCATCAACAGGCTCTCACCCCTTGCCGCCAAGGATAGTCTTTACTTGGCTGCCGAGACTGCACCCGAGACCTACGAGGACATACGATTCACCAGCGACCACATGGCAGTCCTTGGGGCTGTAGGCATCCTGCCTGCCACACCACAGTGCGACAACGACATCATGCGCAACACCCTGCACTGGGTGCTACACAACTGGAACTGGGACAAAACTTGGGGATGGGACTTCCCCATGACGGCCATGAATGCCGCCCGCATGGGTGAGCCACAGCATGCCGTCGATGCCTTGCTCACACCTCAGCGCACCAACACCTATTTGCCCAACGGACACAACTATCAGGACAGTCGACTGCGCATATACCTGCCTGGCAATGGAGGTCTGCTTACCGCCGTGGCCATGATGTGCGCCGGATGGGATGGTGAGGAACGCCACAATCCAGGCTTCCCCGACGACGGTTCATGGGATGTCCGCTGGGAAGGACTGCTCCCCCTGCCATGAGACGAATACTGCCATATCTGACACTGTTGGCACTTGTATTCCCGATGGCAACGTGCACCGACAAGACTGTCGAGGAAGAGCACTCCTTGCTCCCAGACAGCTGCCATCTCCGTGCCGGAGACCTTGTGTTCCGCCGGGGAACAGGACTGACTAGCCATGCCGTACTGGTAGCCGACCATGGAGGCCGTTTCTCACATATCGGCATAGTGACCGATTCTGCAGGACATACTATGGTGGTACATGCTGTTCCCGGAGAACCCGATTACGAGGGTGACCCCGACCGTGTGAAGATGGAAACCGCTGAGAAATTTTTCTCCACAATCAATGCCTCATTAGGCGAGGTGTGCCGCCCTACCGACTCCGTTGCAGCTCGGACAGCGGCTGATGCAGCCATGGCCATCTACCACAGAAGAGTTCTCTTCGACCATCAATACGACGACAGCGATACCACCCGTATGTACTGCACCCAATTGGTGATGGAGTGCTATCGGAAAGCTGGGATAGAACTCACCGGACCTCCGTCGCATACCTTCACTCTGCCTGGCATGGGTTGTACATGCTGGCTGCCTTCCGACATCTATCATTCACCATACGTCCAACCCATCTACGAATTCAAATAGTCTGACTCGTCCGACAAAAAACCACCACTAATGCCCGACAGCCAAGCACTCCTTTCACTTCGCCAGCAACGGCTGTTGCTCGAGATAGAATATGCCACCGAACGTGAGGCCTATCGCCGACAGACAGAGGCAATAGGACTTCAGCGAAAGGTGAAGCGGGGCGATGCGTGGTATCCCATCCGGGGAGGTGCAACCTACTACAACTCGCTCAATCAGTTGGTGATGGAAATCTACCGCACCCAGGACACCGACATCGAGCACAATTTTGAATACGGACGGCCTGTTTGCTTCTTCCGCATGACAGAGGACGGACAAGGAGGGACAAAAATCAATTATTTCAAGCAGACCTGCATGGTCAACTATGCCGATGGCAACCGCATGGTGGTGATAGTGGGCGACACGGCAACTGCTACTGAGGTGCAGCATGGCGAACATATCGGTGTGCAATTATTCTTCGACGAGACCACCTACCGATTGATGTTCGAGGCACTCGACCGTGTGATGCAGGCCCGAGACAATCGTCTCGCCTATCTGCGCGACCTTTTCTACTCACACATACCGGCATCCACATTCTCTTTTGCCACCGTTCGGTTCCCATGGCTCAACCCCACACAGGAAAGGGCGGTCAACAATGTGCTGCGGGCAAAAGATGTCATGGTGGTGCATGGCCCTCCCGGCACAGGCAAGACCACCACCCTCGTCGAGGCTATCAATGAAACGCTGAGGCGTGAGAGCCAAGTATTGGTTTGCGCACAAAGCAATATGGCTGTTGACTGGATTTCCGAACAGTTGACCGACCGCGGCATTCATGTGCTTCGCATCGGCAATCCCACACGTGTCAACGACAAAATGCTGTCGTTCACCTATGAGCGACGCTTTGAGGCCCACCCCGACTATCCTGACCTATGGGCAGTACGTTGTGCCATACGGGAACTTCGGAAACAGCGACCGAAAAAGCACAATTATCATCAGGCGATGGACCGTCTGCAGTCGCGTGCCACAGAACTGGAAATCCGCATCCAGAGCCAACTTTTCAACGAGGCACATGTCATTGCCTCCACTCTCGCCGGGGCTGCCAACCGCCTGCTCGACGGCCAACACTACTCCACCCTGTTCATTGATGAGGCGGCGCAAGCCCTTGAGGCTGCTTGCTGGATAGCCATACGCAAAGCCAACCGGGTCATCTTTGCTGGTGACCATTGCCAACTGCCACCCACCGTCAAGAGCCTGGCTGCCCTCAAGGGAGGTCTGGCAAAAACGCTCATGGAGCGCATTGTGGAGAACAAGCCTGAAGTAGTGGCTATGCTGCGGGTGCAATATCGAATGAACGAACAAATCATGCGTTTCTCATCCGACTATTTCTATGGTGGGAAAGTAGAAAGCGCACCGCAAATCAAATACCGGGGCATTCTTGACTACGACCATCCGATGACGTGGATTGACACATCGGACATGGACAGCCAAGAGGAGTTTATCGGAGAGTCCTTCGGGCGCATCAACCGCGAAGAAGCGGCACTCACCGTCAACACCATAGAGAACTACTTCAGCAAAATTGGACGACAGCGCATCCTCGATGAACACATCGACGTAGGTATCATCTCACCTTACCGGGCACAAGTACAATTGCTGCGCCGACTCATCGGCCACCATGCGTTCTTCAAACCCTACCGCCACCTCATCAGCATCAATACCGTTGATGGATTTCAGGGACAGGAGCGCGATATCATCATCATCTCACTCGTCAGGTCCAACAAGGAGGGGCAGATAGGCTTTCTGCGAGACCTGCGCCGCATGAACGTGGCCATCACCCGCGCACGCATGAAACTCGTCATCATTGGCGACTCATCCACGATGGGTCACCATCCTTTCTATCGGCAATTATATCAATACGTGGAGTCTGCGTCATCCACAGAATAAACCATCAGACATGATACAACAAGACTATTTCATCCGCGTCATCCGTGAATTCTTCGCCGCACTGGCACGGGCACTTGAGAAAAAGGAAATCGAAGACCGAAGCAAGGCCATACACGAGATGTATGAGCAATACCTCGGTTCGTATGAATTCTATCAAAACGCAACACCAGAAGAGGCCATCGAGCACATTATGCTGCTCTATCCTGAAGAGCAACGCTACCAACGGATGGAGATGCTTGCCGAACTCTATTATGCCGAAGCGGAATGGCGCGCCTACCCCATCAACATGGGGTTGCTGCAGCGCGCACTGACACTTTTCGAAATCATCGACCGCAACAGCGGCATATTCTCATTGGCACGTGCCGACAAAATCAGAAGCATCCAACGCCGCATCAATCCCTCTGATGAGTAAATTCATCTATTGCTAAAAATTCACTTCCACACCAACTCCCAACACGCGGTTGGTACGGGTGAACGTCTCTTTCTGCTCAGGCATGGTGAGTCCAAGGCCTGCCATGGTACGCTCAGGCGTGGTCTTGTCGTAGTCGCTGTAGTTGGTCTGGAAATAAGCGGCGCTGAGTTTCACCTTGTCGCTGACCTGATAACCCAAACCCACGCCAAACGTCCATGAGTTGACGACAAACGACATGTCGTTCATATAGTCATCCGTCAACTGATATCGGGTAATCTGCGCACCACCGCTTACCTGCAATTTCTTGGTGATGTCCCACTCTGCACCTGCCAGGTATTCGTTGGTGCCGCCATCAAGAAGTTTCTCTGAATGCTCATACCAATGGGCATCAGTATCATAGAAATGGTGATAGCCAAGGTTGAGCCTCACATCGGGTGTGACCGACCACTGTGCTCCGATAGCAAGTTGGGCGGGCGCATCCTCAGGCACCTCTGTTCCATCCACAAACTTGTTGGTAGCAGCAATGACCGTGGCTTCTTTCAGCGATGAGTTGTTCTTCATGCGCATGCGGGTTCTGAACTCATATTTGGCGGCAAGATTGAAATTTCCAACCTTGTAGTCGATGCCGATGATGGGAGCAATACCCAAGCCGGTTTGGTCGGACTTCAGATTCACTCCATTTGAATAGGGAGCAAGAGTTTCTGCATTGGCAGTCACCTCATCACTGACACCCTGCAACCGCTGTCCTGCTGCCTGCAGTTGTTGTCCTTGCTGAGTGAGTGCTTGCACTTCGGGAGTCTGCATGGCCTGCTCACGGGTCATACCGGCAGCCATATAACCATTTACATACTGCGTGATGCCATCTTGTACTTGTGTGTTGAGACCTGCCAGCACCGACTTGGCGGCAGACACGCCCTTGATCACTCCCTCAAAATACTCGGGCAAAGTAAGGCCGCTGTTGCCGTTCATCACCCTGATATTGTTGAGACGCGCTTCATATGATGCACTTCCATAAAGCAGACGCAATCCTCCATATACGGAGAGATGCTCGTTGAACTTGTAGGCAGTACCCAACTGGATACCAAAATAATATTGCTTTCCGCACATGTATCCATCGACATCATATCCCGTCACCGCAGGAACGCTGACTCCCAACGATGAAATCTGCGAGTTGAGAGAGTTGGACACGAACATCAAACGGTTGGCTATGGCGCCAACAACAGTTTCAAACGAACCCAGTCCGTGGCTGAACTCACACTGTCCACCGCCGCCAGGCACTGAGAGGTTGAGTTGGAAACTCCAATTATTTTTGTTGTATGCTGCCTGAAGCGAAGGGATGAAAGGAGCATTTGCCACTCCTTCAAAGGTCTTGGTATCCAACCCGTTGTTCTTGTATCCAATGGTGTATAATGGACTCGTCGAACGGATTGTGCGGGTTTGATGCGCATACTGCCAGTTGAATCCCAAGTGAAAACCGTCATTGAGAAACGCCACACCTGCTGGATTGGAATAAACACCATCCAGTCCAATGGCTGCGTCACGCGCCGGATTACGAAGAAAAGAAACACTTTGATTGGTGTTGGTGAGAATACCACCTGCGAATAATGTCCTGAAAACAAGAATGGCCATAACCATTCCTATCCATCTTTTTTTACACATTTTAATTTATGTTGGTTGAAAATTGTTTGCAAAGGTAAATAAATTGTTCAAATTTTCCCACAACCAACAACAATTATTTAATATTAATTAACAACTATGGTATAGCACTGATTATCTTCCCAACTGCATTTTCAGGAGAGAATTCCTCTTCTATATAAGAGGCATAACTGCGGCATTTGCTGATATAAGCATCTTCGGAAAGAGCCAGAAGTTGCCTTACCTTATCTTCCCATGACGATGCGTCGAAAGGCATAAGCAAATCCCTTGCCCCCTCACCATAATACTGTTCCGTAGCGGGTATTGATGTGGTCAGGCACAAAACGCCCTCCTGTGCAGCCCGGATGATGTTGATCAGTCCGCTTGCCCGTTTGCTCCGCAATGGCAGCAAAACAGCAAAAGCCTCTGACAAAAGACGATAATACTCCGTTGACGGTACATCAAACATCACCTTCATATTGTCGGGAATATCACTCACACAGGAAAAGAAATCGTCTTTAAGGGCACAGCATACGAAAGACTGGCGTGGAAATGCCTTTGCCAAACCAACAATCAGCCCCCAGTCTCTGTTGTTCATCCCTCCGGTAAAGAAATGACTGCCGAAATGCGGACGAACGTTTTTGTTGAAAGGTATCCTGGTGTCGTATACATCAGGGATGCAACGGAAAGCATCGGGCCTGTTGATGCCCAAAGACGACACAAACAAGTCGATAGTAGCAGGTGTGTTGACAACCACCCGTACCTTGGGGTCGGATACGATTTTCCTCTCCACCCATTTTATCAGCCTGCCTGATGACGGATGCAACCAATTCAGAGACACGACTTTCCTGCTTGCCATAAAACAGCGCATCAGCAAATACAGGATGTACGACATCAATGGTGTCCAGCATATCGCCACATCTTCCTTGCGTGACTGTCTGAGAAATCTCACACTCATACGCAAATACTCACATACGACCCTTAGTTTTCCCCACAATCCTCTTCTGTAAGCTACTGAGGTGACAAATGAGGAATAGACCGGAATGATTTGAGCGTTTTCTTGAATCATGGCCTTCTCCATGGCATCGATTAACCATTTCTTGTCATTGGCTTGTGAAGGTCTGTCCAGAATAATAAAAATATTCATAAATAATATGCCACCTGTTTATTCTTGCTTTCTCTCCTCAGGATATTTGACACGGGTATGATAGATGCTCTTGAGCCGCTCAATGAGCACCTGCTTTGCCACAGCGATATCGTGGAAGGTAATGGGGCAGTCATAGAAGAAACCTTCACTCACCTGCTTGTCTATCAGTTCATTGACCAATTTACTAATCGTCTCGTCGGTATATTCATCAAGCGATTTGGAGGCTGCCTCAACAGTGTCTGCCATCATAAGGATGGCTTGCTCCTTGGTCTCTGGATTGGGACCTGGATAAGAGAAAAGGGCCGGATCCACCTCCTCTTTCGGGTGCGAGTTCTTGTATTTCACATAGAAATAATTGGCCATGCCTTTTCCATGATGAGAGTAAATGAATCCCTTGATGACATCAGGCAGACCATATTTTTCCGCTGATGCCAGACCTTTGCTCACATGTTCGATAATGACTTTCGCACTCTCCTTTTCTGTGAGCCTGCTGTGGGGACTGAATCCTGCCTGATTCTCCACGAAGAATGCTGGATTATCCATTTTTCCTATATCATGATAGAGAGCTCCCGTCCTGACAAGCAGTTGGTCTGCTCCGATACGCCTTGCTATCTCGGCAGCCAGATTTCCCACCGTGGTGGAATGTGCAAAGGTGCCGGGTGCCTTCTCGCTCAGCATTCTCAGCAGCGGTTGATTGGTGTCTGACAGTTCGTAAAAAGTGATTTTCGACAAAAATCCAAAGACTTTCTCGATAACATACATCAGCGGATAAGCCAGCAGCAGCCCAATACCGCTGACAGCAAGGTGGAAGAACCTGCTGTCATCAGCAATAAGAAGTTGCTTTGTATGCATGACCTCCAATGCATAATAAACAACAAAGGCACATGCGGTGGCAGCTAAGGCTGCCGTGAACAAATTCGCCCTTTTCGACATGTCGCCAAGACTGTAGATGGCTGCTATTCCCGCCGCCATCTCAATAATGACAAAATCATATTGTCCGCTGACAGCCACCGAGGCTATTACAATTGTGGCGGCATGCGTCATTATAGCAGTCCTTGAGTCGAAGAAGACGCGTGTGATAATGGGCACAATGGCAAACGGGACGATATAGATACTGAGCAGAATCCTTCTCACCATGAAAGAGACAATCAGAGAGAAGACTATAATCATCAGGTAGAGCATGAGTAGATTGCGTGGCTTCTTGAAGAAGTCATAGCGGAAAACCTTTAAGTAGATGCTGTAAAGGAGCACGAAAAGAAAGACAAAAATACTCTGTCCGATAAACATGTTTTGAATGCTGGTATCATCATCTTTTTCGTCCTCACCTTTTTTCTTGTAATACGAGTCAATCTTCTGATAGATGTCCTCGTTGACTATCTCTCCACGGTCAACGATTTTCTCATTCACACTCACGCTTCCCTTGGTCGGAGCAATGCCGCTGAAGAGATCGCGAAGACCTGACTCATTGGTCGTCTCCTCATAAATGAGGTTGGGTCTCACATAATTGTTTAGGTTGAATTTCTCCAATTCATCCCTGTGCTGCGTCAGTTCGTCATCCAGAAACAACCTGTCATACAAATCTGTCACCTTAGGCAGGTCATTGATACACTCAGATACACCATACTTGCCAGTGAAGATGGTGATGGTGTCGGAAAAATCGCTCTGCACTTTGTCACGCTCCTCCATACTCATGATACCCCTGTCATAGATGGAGTGAAGTATTCTGACTATGGACGGCTGATAGGTCTTGAGCACCCCCGTGGTGTCATTCTCCACGGCAGCATTGAAATCTCTTATCGCAGTTTCGCCGATGTTTAGATTTTTTTGGTATGCGCATTTGTACTTCTTGCGAAGATCGGCACTGTCTGACCTCAGCGTCTCTTCACTCTTGAACACCGGGAAATCCTCATCCGAGATGATTCTCTCGTGCGCCCATGGCTTGCCAATAATCTCCTCTCCATAAGCATACTTCTCAGCAGCCTTTCGCGGAAGGAAGTATACGATGATACCAGTGGTCAGTGCTACGAGGATAACAATAATTATCCACGTCAGTACAGAATGGTTTAAATCTATGCTTGGAAGCTTCATTTTGCAGTTCTTTTGCGTTTGATGTGGCGAAAATACGAAAAAAAACTGATATTTCTTCTTTTACGGAAAAAAAGCACTAATTTTGCACGAAAATAAGTTCTACAATCATGAATGAGAGAAAAGTGAGGGTGCGTTTTGCACCTAGTCCTACGGGACCTTTACATATCGGCGGAGTGCGTACAGCCCTTTACAACTATCTTTTTGCCAAACAACATGAGGGCAGCCTGGTGCTCCGCATCGAGGATACCGACTCCACCCGTCTCGTTCCGGGAGCAGAGGAGTATATTCTTGAGTCTTTCAGGTGGCTCGGCATCAAGTTCGACGAGGGAGTATCCATCGGCGGCAACTATGGTCCTTACCGCCAGAGCGAGCGCCGCAAAATCTACCGCCGCTACGTCGACCAATTGCTTGAGGACGACAAGGCATACATTGCATTCGACACCCCAGAGGAGTTGGAAGCCAAACGCGCGGAGATACCCAATTTCCAATACGATGCCCGCACCAGAGGCATGATGCGCAACTCACTCACCATGTCCCGTGAGGAAGTCGATGCACTCATCGACGACGGCACCCAATACGTGGTGCGCTTCAAGGTCACTCCCGGTGAGGCTGTCCACATCGACGATATCATCCGGGGTAATGTACGCATCATGAGCGATGTGGTTGACGACAAGGTGATATACAAAAGTGCCGATGAACTGCCCACCTACCATCTCGCCAACATTGTCGACGACCACCTGATGGAAATCACCCATGTCATCCGAGGTGAGGAATGGCTTCCCAGTTCACCTCTTCACGTGCTGCTCTACCGCGCTTTAGGATGGGAGAGCACGATGCCTCGCTTTGCACACCTGCCTCTGCTGCTCAAACCTGAAGGCAAAGGCAAACTGTCGAAACGCGATGGCGACCGTCTCGGCTTCCCCGTGTTCCCATTGGAGTGGCGCGACCCGAAGACCGGCGATATATCAAGCGGATACCGAGAGGACGGATATTTCCCTGAGGCCATCATCAACTTCCTGGCACTGCTTGGATGGAATCCCGGTACCGAGCAGGAGGTATTCTCTTTGGACAAACTGGTGGGACTGTTCGACCTATCAAAATGCTCCAAGTCGGGCGCCCGCTTCGACTATCAGAAATGCATCTGGTTCAACCATGAGTACATGCTCAACAAGAGCGATGAGGAGGTGGCCAAACTGTTTGCTCCCATTGTTGCGGGCAATGGTGTGGAGGAGCCCATGTCGCGCATCATCCAGGTGGTGGCGATGATGAAAGACCGCGTCAACTTCGTGAAGGAATTATGGCCGCTGTGCTCGTTCTTCTTTGTCCCTCCCACCAGTTATGACGAAAAGACGGTACGCAAGCGCTGGAAAGAGGACTCTGCCCAGGTGATGGAAGAATTGGCTTCCCTGCTCGAGTCACTCGATGATTTCTCTCTGGAGAACCAGGAGCGTGTGGTACGGGCATGGATTGAAACCAAGGGTTACAAGTTGGGTGATGTGATGAATGCGTTCCGCTTGGCACTGGTAGGCATTGGCAAGGGTCCCGGAATGTTCGACATCTCTGCATTCCTCGGCCGTGAGGAGACTGTCCGCCGCCTCCGCCGTGCCATTAAAGTGCTCGGTTAGTACGGTGGGCAGCATCCCCAAACTCAGAAAACAGGGAAGGCATTGTACAACATCCTGATATATCTCTATCTGGCAGGCGTCGCCATCTACAGTCTTTTCGACGAGAAGGTGCGCAAGATGTGGCGTGGAGAACGCGCCGCTTTCGATGTGTTGCGCAAATCTGTTATCCCTGGGGCAGAATACATCTGGTTTCATGCTGCCTCTTTGGGGGAGTTTGAACAAGGCCGTCCGCTGATAGAGGCATTTCGCAAAACCAACCCGGAATACAAAATCCTGCTCACCTTTTTCTCCCCCTCTGGCTATGAGGTGCGCAAGAATTACGAGGGTGCCGACATCATCTGCTACCTTCCACTCGACACGCCCGTCAACGCTATCCGTTTCCTCCGTCTGGTGCGCCCTGTGAAGGCCTTTTTCATCAAATATGAGTTTTGGTACAACTACCTTCACATTCTACGTCACCGAGGTGTGCCGGTATATAGTGTGTCGAGCATTTTCAGACCCAGTCAGGTGTTTTTCCGCTGGTATGGCCATGAATACGCCCATGTGTTGCGCTGCATCACCCATTTCTTCGTGCAGAATGAGGAGAGCCGACGTCTGCTTGAGGACTTAGGGCTGCACAATGCCACCGTGGTGGGCGATACGCGTTTCGACCGGGTGCTGCAAATCAAGGCAGCCGCTCGCCAACTTCCTATCGCCGAGGCTTTCAGCAAAGGCCACAAGGTGTTTGTAGCTGGTTCGAGTTGGCCTCCCGATGAGGAGGTGTTTATCCGCTTCTTCAACAATCATCCCGACTGGCGTCTCATCATCGCCCCCCATGTGATTGGCAACGACCATCTCCGACAAATCCACGCTTTGCTCAACATGCCCACGGTTCACTACACCGACACCACACCCGAGGAGGCCTCTGAAGCGCGGTGTCTGATTATCAACTGCTTTGGTTTGCTGTCGAGCATCTATCAATATGGACAGGTGGCATACGTGGGCGGAGGCTTCGGCGTAGGTATACATAATGTGTTGGAAGCCGCAGTATGGGACATGCCTGTCATCTTCGGTCCCAACAACAAGCGTTTCCAGGAAGCACAAGGTCTCCTTGAGTGCGGTGGTGGTTTTGAGATTGACGACTACGAGATGTTTGAGGAACTGATGTCGCGTTTCGACACGGATGCCGATTTCCTTCGTCAGTCAAGTCAGTCTGCCGGCATCTTCGTCAAGGGGCAGGCAGGAGCCACTGCCAAAGTACTAAATGCTATAGGGTCATAGAGTATTCCCATCCTCCTCCAAATACCATTTGGAGTATCCCACATAATGAGCCGCAAAACTCTCAGCCTGGTCGGGTTTTGTCTTCTTGATGAATTTTGCCGGCACACCGCCCCATATCTCATGCTCACCAATCTTCGTGCCTTGCAGCACCAAGGCACCGGCAGCTACGATGGCTCCCTCACCCACCTCAGCATTGTCGAGCACGGTGGCACCCATGCCGATGAGTGCTCCCCTGCGGATGGTGCAGGCATGCACGGTGGCGTTGTGGCCTATGGAGACGTCGTCCTCTATGATGGTGGGGCCCACCTCATAGGTGACATGCACGCAAGCTCCATCCTGCACGTTCACACGGTTTCCCATGCGGATGTAAGCCACGTCGCCACGTACGACGGCATTGAACCAGATGGAGCATTCATCGCCCATCTCCACTTCGCCCACTATGGTGGCGTTCTCACTGAAATAGCAGTCTTTTCCCCATTTGGGTGTCAGACCTTTCACGGATTTGATAAGAGCCATGCTTGGAAGATAGAAAAAGATTAAAGATTAAAAATGAAAAATTAAAGATTATTTGGCGAGCACTTTGCACATCCTTTCAAGGGCAAGCATCAGTTGCTGGCGCGGACAAGCGATGTTGACACGGATAAAACCTTCTCCTGCCCGCTCACCATACAAGGTGCCGCTGTTGACCAGCACTTTTCCCTCCTTGAGCAACCGCTCTGTGGCTTCATCACTGGTGATGCCCAACGAACGGATATCAAGCCATACGAGGTAGGTGCCCTCAAGTGTGGTGACCTGCACCTCGGGCAAATTGTTGGCCATATATGTTCTCAGTGCGTCATAGTTGTCCTTGAGATAGGCGCACAACTGGTCAATCCACCATCCGCTCTCATTGTATGCCGCCATCAATGCCTCCACTCCAAATGGGTTGATGTCGCATATCTCATTGATGTTGATGGCGCGGTCGATGCGCTCACGCACCACGCTGTCGTTGCAGATGATGTTGGCTGTCTGCAGACCGGCTATATTAAATGACTTGGAAGGGGAGTTGAGTGTTATTGAGTTGTCGAGGCATTCTTGCGACACAGAGGCGAAAGGTGTGAATCTGTAGCCAGGCAAGACCAGTTCGCAGTGGATTTCATCTGACACAACCCTCACGCCGTTTCTTTGGCAGATGTCATTGACGCGCTGCAACTCTTCCGGTGTCCACACCCTCCCAGCCGGGTTGTGTGGGTTGCAGAGCACGAGCAGCCGTGTCTTCGAATCGGCTGCCTTACGCTCCAGGTCATTGAAGTCCATGTGGTAGGTGCCATCCTCATAGATGAGCAGATTCTCCTCCACCTGGCATCCGTTGTTGCGCACTGAGGAGAAGAAGCAGTTGTAGACAGGGGTTTGGATGAGCACCTTGTCTCCTGGCAGTGTAAGGGCTTTGATGACGGCAGAGAGCGCCGGCACCACACCGGTGGTGTAAATCATCCATTCGCTGTCGAAATGCCATCTGTGCCTTGTCTCAAACCATCTGACGGTGGCGTCATAATAGGCTTGCGGCACCTGTGTATATCCGAACACACCATGCTCCACTCGCCTCATGAGGGCATCGACGATGGGTTGTGCCACTCGGAAGTCCATGTCTGCCACCCACATGGGAATGGCGCCTTGCGCCTCCTCGCAGTCCCATTTCACACAGTTGGTGTTGCGGCGCTCAACGGGTGTGTCAAAATCGTGCTGTCTCATCATCTGGTCAGTATTTGGCAATTGGCGGGTTGTTTGATGTTCTCATCGAGGATAATCTCTCCATATCCGTCGGCAACGATGATACCGCTGGCGGGATTCTTCACGCTCTTGATGGTGCCCTTGATGTCGGCCTTCAGGGTGGAGTATTCAAAGGCGCGGTCACATTCAGGGTCGAAGGTGCAGTTCTCAAGCACCAGGTCATGGGCGTAGCACAGGGGTTGCTCACCCCCGATATGGCAGTTGACGAGTCTGAGGTTTTTGGAATGCCATCCCAGATATTCCCCATCAAGATAGGAATCGTAGATGGTGACGTTCTCCACTTCCCAAAACGAGTCCTTGGTGACGATGTGGGCATTGCGTATCACCACGTTGCGCACATATTGAAAGACATATTTGCTGTCGCTCCTCAGGTTGTTGACCACGATGTTTCGGCTGCCCATGAACGGATAGGTACCTTCATGCAGCACCACGTTGTCGATATCCAGTCCGTCGACGTTCCAAAATGTCTCATCAGCATCGTTGATGGTGACGTTGCGCAACTTGAGGTTGCGCATCTCACGGAAGAATTTCGGTCCGTCAATCACGCAGTCGGCCATCTCCATGTCATTGGAGTACCAAATGGCAGATCTTGCCCCTGGAGCAAAATAGCAATTGGTAATCAGGCTCCTGTCCACGTGCCACAAGGGATATTTTCCCTCAAAGTGACAGTTGTCGCATTCGATGTCGCTGCATTCTTTGATGCCCGACTCTCCTTCTGTGATGGTAACGTTCTCCAACCGCAGTCCGTGCGACTCGAAAAGAGGGCGCTCACCACCAAAAGATTGATTCTTAATTGTTCTCATTTCCATTGGTTATGCTTTTATTATAGAGTGTAATTATATTCCCGTCTGCCTTTTCACGGTGTCTAAGCATTGCTGTGGGGGGGATATGCGGGGCGGGAGTACCGTCACCCACGATGGCAGTACCTGTTTCCACCCTGATTTCATCCCACAGCCCGGTGCTGATGAATGACTGCAGGGTGGCACGGCCTCCCTCCACAAGCAGCGACAGCAGTTGTCTGTCTTGGCATTCCTCAAAGACCTTGTCGATGCCATGGTCGGAGGAGAGCACCATCTTCACAGGATTGGGGCCGCTCCAATGGCGCACGTTGAGCTGAGGATGCTCACGCTCTTCAGTGACCCGTCCCACGAGAATGGCGTCATGCTCTGCCCGCAACCGATGCACCAGCATCTTGGTATAGGGAGTTGAAATGGCTGTGGAACGGAAGTGGTCGTCAAGAAAACCGTCTGCTGTCTGCGCCCATTTTAGGGTGATGTAGGGTCTATGGCTCTGATGGAAGGTGAAGAAGCGTCGGTTGAGCCATCTGCACTCTTCCTCAAGCACTCCCACTTTCACCTCTATGCCCGCCTCACGGATGCGCTGTATGCCCTTACCTTGTACACGGGCAAAAGGGTCCACACATCCCACGACCACCCTTCTGACGCCTTTGTTGACAATTAAGTCAGCACAGGGTGGTGTCTTCCCGTAATGGGCACAAGGTTCCAAACTGACATATATGGTGGCTTCATGAAGCAGCGGCTCATCGGCCTCACTCACCGAGGCAAAGGCATTCACTTCGGCATGTCCCTCACCGCAGCGCACATGGAATCCCTCGCCGATAATGCGGCCACGTGCCACAATCACCGCCCCCACCATCGGGTTGGGACGTGTCGTGAGCAGTCCGCATTCAGCGAGTTGCAGGCAACGCCGCATATATTGCTCATCGATGGCTGCTTGCTGCATCTCCGTCATCTCATACATGCCACTCATGATTTGCAAACGCAAAGATAGCATAAAAATCCGAGTTAGCGAGCAAAAAGCAAAGATTTTGCTTTTCAATTGAATTGTACTATCTTTGACTAACGTCGAAGATAGGATGCGCCTCAACAATGCAAGACAAAAAAATTCTTTTTTGTTTTGCATTGCATTCGGCTTTCACTATCTTTGCAACAAGAACACCCGTCAGATGGAAGGATTCAGTTACCAGCAACTATGGCAGCAACTTGTTCCGCTTTATGAAGCGGGCGAGGCACGTGCACTGATACGTATGCTGATGGAAACGCGGTTTGGCATCAATCTGTCCGATTTGCTTTGCTACGGCACCAGCCAATTAGACGAGGAGCAACATGAGCAGTTGAGCAAGATGATATCCCGCCTCCAGACATCCGAACCCATACAATATGTGTTGGGCGAGGCGCAATTCTATAGTCGGACATTTCACGTCAGTCCGGGTGTGCTCATTCCCCGCCCCGAGACCGAGGTGCTGTGCCGGTGGATAGTGGAAAGCGCCGTTCTGACACCTACCCAGTCCTCTCCAGAGGAGATGGCGAAGACCTTCCGTATCCTCGATATCGGTTGTGGCAGCGGCTGTATCGCCATCACCCTCGCTTTGGAGATAAAGGGGGCGCAGGTGACGGCATGGGACATCTCCCCAAAAGCTCTGGAAGTGACACGACTCAATGCCGACAGCCTCGGTGCCCACATCATCGCTGAGCATTGTGACATCCTAGCCACCACCAAAAAGCCCGGAAAATCCGGAAAATCCGGAAAACCCGGAAAATCCGGAAACTCCGGAAACTCCGGAATATCCGCCTCCCCCCAAAAGCCCGGCATCACCGCCCCATACGACATCATTGTCAGCAATCCCCCTTATATCTGCCGCCATGAGGCAGGCGACATACATCCCAATGTACTGCGCCATGAGCCACATGAGGCCCTCTTCGTCCCCGACACCGACCCGCTATGCTTCTATGATGCCATCGCGCGCTATGCTGCCGACCACCTGCACCCTGCGGGACTGCTGTTTTTCGAATGCAATGCCGCCTATCCGGAGGAGGTGGCCTGTCTGCTTACCGAAAAGGGATTCCGCGATGTGTCCACCCACGATGATGACTTTGGAAAGACAAGATTTGTCAGGGCCCATGCAATCCCCCAAAATAG
>JAGCXX010000142.1 GCA_017961115.1 Prevotella sp.
AAATGCTGATACTCAAGGGAGGGCACTACAAAATCAAGTATATTGATATTGAAGAGCATGCCGTGAGCCGAATGGAGCTCCCCTCCCCAGTGGTGATGGGTAAGGGGTGGGGAGTTATTCTTATGAATCTCAATTAATTACATGCCTTACCCCCGCCCCTCCCTTGAAAGAGAGGAGAGCTGATGGAGCACAAGATTTTCTTTTTGACACACCCTCAACTAGGTGCAAATCCCGATGAACTGGTACTCTTAAACAAAAATGTTCATGAATTTCTCACGAATTACAAAAAATTCTTGATAAATTCGTGGCCAATTCTTGCACATTTATGTAAATGAATACCCTTTTATAGAGTAATTTCGTGGTTAAAGTACGTTCCAGTCGCCAAGTGCGTCCATGAGAGGCTGCTCCTTTTCCTGACTGATTTTGTCGATGAAAGCCTGTGCCTCTTTCTCGTCATAAGGTTCGCCGAATTCATCGGTGAAGGTCTTCTTGCCGTCTTTCTCAGTCATGGTGAACAACGGATTGAAGCCACTCCTTTCTGTCTTCTCTAAGTAGGTGACCTTATCGCCCTCGTCGCTCTTCTCTTTCACCACCAGGGCATCACCCTGGAAGGCGAGTTGCTGTCCTTCGCACACGGCCAAGCCATCGAAGTTGTCGATGTCCTTCATGTCCTTGTAGAACGAGAGGAGCAGTCCCTCCTTACCGTTTTCGGTGGACAGAAACACATAATCCTTGGCAAGCGCGTATTTGGCGATTGCCTTGTCCTCACCGATAAGCGATTCCCACAAGGCAACAATATCCTCATGGTGTGCCTTGAGGTTGTTGTCGGCAGCCACCACAAGTTGGCTGTCAGTTTCAGTGGCGGCAGGTTCACCACCTTGCTGCCCTTTTTGACCTTTGTCAGTACAGGATACGAGCGCAATCCCCAATACCATCAAGGAAAGGCATGTCAATTTTGTAAAAATTTTTGTCATCATTGTTATATGTATTTAGTTGGACTCCTAAATTACGGGCATCGGAAACGAATCCTGCGACTAAAGGGCGATGCGGAATCCGAGGCTGGAGAAGACGTAACCCGGCGTGAAGCTGCGACACGACACCCGGCAAAAAAAGGCTTCGTTGCAAAAGCTTCCGCCACGGATTACTGCATTGCCCTCTTCAGAAACGCCCTCCGGATTGGTCTGGGCATCGCTGCTGTATGGAGCATATTCATCGCTGCAATATTCATCCACATTGCCACTCATATCATAGATGCCAAGTTCGTTCGGGGCCTTTCCCTTCACAGGATGGGATCCACTCCTGACATCATCAAACCATGCCACTTCGGAAAGGTCGTCGGAACCTGCATACTTGTAGCCCTTGCTCTTGCAGCCACCGCGTGCCGCATACTCCCATTCAGCCTCAGTGGGGAGACGGAACTGGCGCCCTGTGAATCTGTTGAGCCTGGTAATGAAAAAATCGCAGGAGGTATAATCCATTCCCACTGCTGGCAAGCCTTTGCCCTGATTACTTAATGCGTTCTCACCCATGACGGCCACATACAGTTCCTGCGTCACTTCCGTCTCTCCGATATAATAATCGGAAAGCGTGACGCGGTGAGCGGGTGTCTCATCGTCCTGAGCATCATCGCCCTGCGCTTCTGTAGCACCCATGGTGAAGGTGCCCCCTTTGACAAGAATCATATTGAAAGTGACGCCATTCACGGTGAAGGTCAGTTTCTCAGCCGCTGCGGAGTTTTCCGCCGCGGCGTTCTCGGCGGAGGAGGGTTTGGAACCACATTGGGAGAACGCCATGACACATGCCATGAGGACCATCACCATGTAGAGTTGTTTTTTCATACTAGATACTATCTTTGTCGGTATATATCTTTTGCAAATGTATGCCTATTTTTTGATATTTGCAAAAATTGCCCATTCCTAATTTGCAAAAGAATATCAAATTCTTTATTTTTGCATCGAAATTGATAAAAACCACTACTAATCAATAATTCTTATGAAAAAGGCCATATTCATCCTGTTGGCTCTGGTCTGCATCAACGTGCAGGCTCAGAAGTCCATGTCACTCGACCCCATCCAGAAACAGTGGACGACCAAGAATATCAAAGTGAGCGGTGGTGCCAACATCCTACAGTTGGTCAGCGCATTCCAACAGACATGGCCGACCTATTCGGGGCGCGAACTGCTCAAGTTCTCGAAGTCGAAGGTCCCATACGACAACACCGATAAACTCGTAGACATCAAA
This sequence comes from Prevotella sp., assembly GCA_017961115.1. Taxonomy (GTDB): domain Bacteria; phylum Bacteroidota; class Bacteroidia; order Bacteroidales; family Bacteroidaceae; genus Prevotella. The sequence goes on from JAGCXX010000142.1 coordinate 2,242, forward strand.
AACGGCTATGTTCTCTATTCGGAAGACAGCCCCGACGCTGATTCCGACGAAATCATGTCTGCCTGCGTGTGGAACCGAAAAAACGGCCATAAGTTGTTCGCCATCACATTCAGTAGGATGGAGCCCTCCGAACTGGTCTTTATCTGTTTCTACGACTACGACCCCAAGACGCAGACCCTCGTTCCGGAGAAGAGCCTGGCCAAACTATTCACCCCTGCCTTCCCCAGCTACCGCCACAGATACATGCTGCCGCAAAATGGGAAGAGCCTTGAGATTAACGAGTATTACGATGCCCTCACCATCAAGCACACCTACTCCTGGGATGGTATGAAACCTGCCCATCCACAGACAACCATCGAGCAATTGCAACTATGCCAGGGGGAGTTCAACCAAAACTTTCCAGTCGTTGTCGAGAACCCCTTCACTCAGTATGCCCTGATGGACATCGACCATGACGACCATCCTGAACTGCTGCTGCAAACCGACG
>JAGCXX010000143.1 GCA_017961115.1 Prevotella sp.
GAAACTGGGCTGCGACCTCACCTGCGACCCCATAAGGAAAGGATGAGCCTAAACTCCCAATTTGCATATAACTTTGAACTATGAATTATGAACTATGAACTATTCTTGCCCCTCCTAAACTCCCAAACTCCTCAAAAAGTATCATATGTCTAAACTCCCAAACTCCTAAACTCCTATACTCCCAAAGAATCATACGTCTAAACTCCTATACTCCCAAACTCCTAAACTCCTTAAAAAAACATGAAAAAACGAATACTATTGACAAGCATCTTGATGGCAATTGTCGCCATCATCACCTTAGGTTGCACAAAAGGCAAGGAAGCGGGAAACGCTTCGGGTGACACAGAAAACAAGACCAGCACTAAAGAAAAAGTGGCAGTTAGTGAATGGGATGGTGAAAACGTTCCACCCGTTTTTGCCGTGTGTGTCAAGGGACAACCACTCCTTGCACCTTTCAATGAGGGTGACATCATCGGTAATGGCAAGGTGCTGAAGCAAACGCCAGAGAAATACACCCAGTTTATTATGGGCGAGGAAGCCTACAGCATCACCTACCAGGAGGAGAAGAACAAAGACCTTGAGCACGACTCCGGATACCTCAACCAATATGTCTACCAATCGAATGACGGCATGAAGGGACAGTTGTTCAGCTATACCAATCCCAAGGCGATAGAACACTATATGACGGCACATGGAGAGACGCTACCTGAGGGAGAGTTCATCCCGATGGAATATACCTATGGCATTATTGTGGGAGCAGACTACTTGAAGGACCGCAGCATCATCTCATTCTACTCCACCACAACAGAAGACCCCACCGAACCGCAGTTCAGCAGTGATGTCATCGCCAAGGTGGAGAAGACCTTAGGTGCCAAGGTGGAGAAAAACCGCGTCAGCCATATCATCGGTGACGGGGAATATCAATTGGGAGTCATGAGGACACTGCCCAACGACAAATACGGCATTGCCGCTTGGGTACTCGCCAAGGGCAACGACATCACCATCTGGACCGACACCTGCGAGGTGGTAGAGGAAGAGCAACGTGTCTATTGGTCCAACTACGACCCCGATGAATATATGGAGCCAGGGATTCTCGCCGTGGTCAAAGGTTCCAACGGCCTCGACATCTATTGCGAACATATGTCGACCGATGAGACCGTCAACTATATGCTCATGCGCCAAAAGAAATCATCTTTCGTCAAGTACGACATGGGCGGCTTCTACCAGATGTACGAGTAATCTTTCTATCTATATGGCATTATCCCCCAGTGATTTTTTCATCGCTGGGGGATTTTTGCTGTTTTTTTAATCTTTCCTCGGATTTTTGCACTATCTTTGTGGCAAACTATTCAATATGAAACGACTTATCATCATCCTATCCATAATAATAGGACTCGTTCAGACCACCATGGGGCAGGAGAATGAGCCACGAAAGAAGGTGGCCCTCGTTCTCAGTGGAGGTGGGGCCAAGGGCGTGGCCCACATCGGTGTACTGAAAGTGCTGGAAAAAGCGGGATTGCCCGTCGACATCATCACCGGCACAAGTATGGGAAGCATCGTAGGCGGACTCTATGCCTGCGGCAACGATGCTGCAAGGCTCGACTCCATCGTACGCTCACAAGACTGGAGCAATGTGCTGTCTGACAAGGAAGACCTGAGATACCAGAGCCTGAAGGAGCGCGAGAACCAAAACACTTATGCCATCTCCACCAGCCTAAGGCTGAAGAAGAAAAAGAGAAGCATTGGCGGCGGTTTTATACTCGGCAAAAACATCGGCAGGTTGCTCAACACCTTTACCACGCCATACAACGACTCCATCGACTTCAACACCTTGCCTATCCCCTTCGCTTGTGTCGCAACCGATATCGTGGACAACAGTGAGCACGTCTTGCACAATGGGGTGCTCAGCGAGGCAATGCGAGCAAGCATGTCGATTCCTGGAGCCTTCGCGCCGGTAAGGAAAGGCAATCAGGTGCTGGTGGACGGAGGGTTGCGCAACAACTACCCTGCAGATGTCGCCAAGGAGATGGGTGCCGACTACATCGTCGGCGTGTCGGTAGCCGCCAAACTGAGGGATGCCGACCATTTGGGAAGTACAACAGACATCCTGTTGCAAATTATTGATTTCAGTACAAAAAACAAGTTTGACGACAACATGGCTATCACCGATATTCCCATCCTCGTCAACACAGATGGCTACAGCACAGCTTCCTTCACTCCATCTGCCATCGACACCCTCATCCAACGAGGAGAAGATGCTGCCATGGCACATTGGGACGAGATTGTCGCTCTCAAGGAGAAACTCTACCCATCGCAGGTTCCACCCCGCCCCCATGTAGTCAACAACGTCACCATGTCAGACAATCCAACCTACAAAATCGGACAGTTGTCGTTTGTGAACATGACACCCAGTGACGCCTATTTCATCCGCACAAAATTCAACCTGAAGGAAGGCAACATCATCGACGCTGAGCGCATCAACCTCATCACCACTTCCATCCGTTTGGACCTTTTCTACCAAAGTGCCGACTTTCATGTAGAAAACGATGCCATAGAAATGGCTGACGGCACCAAAGCAGCAAGGCTCAGATTCATTGCAGGAGAGAAGAAGCCCAACAAGATGAATGTGGGCGTACGCTTTGACACAGAGGAAATCGTGGCTCTGCAGACCAACATCGCCTTTCCCATTCGCAAGAAAGTGCCCATGGAACTTGACTTCACGCTCCGTCTGGGCAAGCGTATCAAAGCAAAGGTCGATTGGGAACTCCACCCTTCCAATTTTATCACCCCCACCCTCACACTGGCATTCCAGCACAATGACTACAACCTCTATGAATACGGCGACAGGGCGTACGACCTCACCTACAACCGTCTGACAGGTTCTGCTGCCCCCCTGACATTCAACGTCCGCAACTTCCATTTCAGTATAGGAGCAGCCATCGACTATTACTTCAACTACAATCTGTTGCTCGACCAAGTAAAAGAGCATTATATGGAGATGCCCGACCATGAGCATTTCATCAGCTATTTTGCCAATGTGAACTACAACAGCGAAAACGAGTGGAATTTCCCCACCCGTGGCAGCAAGTTCAGTGCCCGCTATGCTTACTACACCGACAACTTCGTCAAGTTGAACGATAAACTCGGTATGAGTGAGGTAAGCGCAATGTGGCGCACCAACATTCCCATAGGTAAACACTTCACTATCCAGCCCATGTTCTATGGACGTCTGCTCCATACCGACAATTCTCCCATCATTCTCTGCAACATCATGGGCGGAGAATGGTTCGGCCATTACATCGAACAACAGTTACCCTTCGTCGGAGTGGGACACATCGAACTACAATGGGACAAATTCCTGGCAGCACAGATGCAGGCGCAGTATTCGCTGACCTCCAACAACATCATCCAACTGAAATTTGCCGTCGCCCAAGATGGTGATAAATACGACGAGGTGTTCAAGAGCAAGACCATGCTTGGTTCCTCACTGAGTTACTACTACAACGCCATCTCCGGTCCTGTCGGTGCGTCAGTGGGTTATAGCAATGTCACCAAAAAACCATATTTCTACGTCAATATAGGCTACGTCTTTTAAGATAAAAATTAAAAAATTAAGGCCATTCTGCCACGAATCCTGAGACAAGCAATTCATACGTCTAAACTCCCAGACTCCTAAACTCCAAAACTCCTCACTACTCACGTTCATCGGGATTTGCAATCCCGATGCCCTAAGTATTGGGATTTGCAATCCTGAGACAAATCCTGGGACATGCAATTCATACGTCTAAACTCCCAGACTCCTAAACTCCAAA
>JAGCXX010000144.1 GCA_017961115.1 Prevotella sp.
ATCTGAGTGGGGGCCTATGAATGGGGGTATTTGGATCTCTGAATGAAGATTAATCAACGCCCCCTGGAAGTTTTATCAACGCCCCCTGCCCCCTCTGATCTCAGAGGGGGAGCTGATTGCTCCTACTCCAGACGCAGAAAAAGGGGTGCTGATTGCTCCTGCCTGTCATGGAATAGGGGGAAGTGGTGTTATGGGATGAGCAGCGAACTGTCTCCATAGCTGAGGAAGCGGAAATCGTGGGAAAGGGCATAATCATAGATAGGACGCCAATCGCCATGAACGAAAGCGCTCACCAAGAGGAGCAATGTGCTTTGTGGCTGGTGGAAATTGGTCACCAGCCGCCCCACCACCTTATAATCATAGCCAGGAGCGATGATGATTTGCGTAGCGGCATGAAGAGCCGTCAGCGAATGACTGTCGAGATGGTCGGCAATCGCCTGCAGCGCCTCTTTCACGGGGACATCGGGGGCAACTCCCTCATAAGGTTCCCATTGCGACACCATGATGGGTTCCTCCTCATCGAAATGTCTGCTGAGCATCTGCACGCCGATATAATAGAGGCTCTCCAACGTACGAACGCTTGTTGTACCTACCGCAACCACCTTCTCAGGCGACGCAATGAGCCTCTCGATAGTGGAACGTTTCACACAGAAATGCTCGGCATGCATCTCATGACCCTCAATGCGCTCACTTTTCACAGGCCGGAAAGTGCCTGCCCCCACATGTAGCGTCACCTCCTCGCGCACGATACCACGCCCATCGAGTTGCTGCAACACCTCCGGAGTGAAATGCAATCCTGCCGTAGGAGCAGCCACGCTCCCTTTGATTTTGGAATAGACAGTCTGATAAGTGGTCTTGTCGCTCTCCTCCGACTTGCGGTTGAGGTAAGGCGGTATGGGAAGTTCGCCCACTGCGTCCAGTATCTCAGCAAACGACACGTCAGGACAGTTCCATTCGAAAAGCACTCTTTGTCCTGTCCGCATCTCCCCCACCCTTGTGGCGCGCAACGTCAGGCAGTGCCCGCCTATGGTCAGTTCACGCTCCAACGGCTCATCTTTCCACTTCTTGAGATTGCCCACAAGGCAGCACCACTCACATCTGCTGTTAGTAAGGAACATCACCTGATAGTCGGCAGGTGCTACCGGTTCGAGCAGGAAAACCTCGATGAGTGCCCCTGTCGCCTTGCGGAAATGCATCCGCGCCATGATGACCTTGGTGTTGTTGAACACCATGACCGCTCCTTTGGGCAGATACTCCGGTAACGAACGGAACACATCTTCGGATATCTCACCATGTCTGTATATGAGCAGTTTTGAACTGTCGCGCTGCGGCAATGGATATTTCGCTATGCGCTCATCAGGCAGAGGGTAGTTGTAATCGCAGATTCTAATATCTTTTGTGTCCATTAATCAATGATAATGCATAGTTAGTGAAATGATGATGGCGGCCAGATAGGTGAAGACGAGCACACACACCACCACATCGACATCCGCCAGGCTATAGCCTGTAGACGTATATTGTGAAGAAACAAAATGCTGCTTGGGAGAGGCCAGGCGGTTGATACCCTGATAGATGAGATACACCACCATGCCCACAACCGCGCCAAAAGCCAGTCCGACAAGAATGTCTGAGGGATAGTGCATCGCCAGATAAAGGCGAGTATAGCAATTGATAAGGGACCACGTGACCATCATCCATGAGAACACGCTGTTTCTCACCAACAGACAAAAGAAGACAGCGATACCGAAAGTATTGGCGGCATGTGCGGAGAAGAAACTGTAGTCGAGTCCCCGTTTCTCGTTGACCACATGCACCATATACATCCACTCCGGGTCGTTGCCTGGTCTTGGTCTCGCCACGGCAGGCTTCACCAATCCCTCGGTGACAAACTCTGTGAGGAAGAAGCACAGTGCGCTGCATGCCATGATCAGCGCAATCTGCCCCATTGTCTCCTTGTTTTTCACCACCATGTAGAGCAGGGCGACATACAGCGGAATCCACGTCACGCCCGACGTGAGGGTGAGCATCAGTTTGTCGAGAAACATGTTATGGTTTCCGTTGATGATGCCAAGCAACTGCCGGTCGATATCGATGATGGTCTGCAGGTCCATAGATGCCAGGTATCAGATTTCCTCCATCTTGTCGGTCTGCATCCATCCCTCACGCCCATCGGCGACGCGCACCCCACACCATCCCTTGATACTCTTGTCGGTGATGTCAACCCGAGTACCCTCATGCAGGACGAATGCCGTGTCGGCCTTATCGGCAGGCGACTTCAGCACATTGACCGATGATGCCGTGACCACAGCCCCTTTCCTGTTCTCCAACATCCGTTTTTGTTGATAAGCGAATACGTTGGCGAGGATGAAGAGCACGAGAAATGCCAAAGCCCCATAGAAACCAACCTTGCGCAGGGTGATACCTTCGGCGAAGAGGTAGATAAGCAATAGTACGAGAACGACAATGATGCTGAGCACCGCCGTGAATGCCCATCTGTCGACTGTGGTGAAAGAGACCAGTGAGTGATACCAATTGACGAAGAACATCTCGTCATTAGGTGTGATGCGGTCGATGGTCTTCGACTGTGCAAACTGAAGGTTGAACAGGATATCCTCATCGCCCGGGGCGAGCATGCGCGCCCGCTCATAGTTGAGGATTGCCTTTGTGATGTTGTCCGTCCGGAAATAGGCATTGCCCAGATTGTAGTAAATCTCTGCGCTCACCCCCTTCTGAAGCAATTCCTCATAGTCCTTGATGGCCTGCTGATAGTTGCCCTTGGTATATTCCGCGTCTGCATTCTCCTTGGTGACAGCCTGTGAGGCGACAGGCATCATCAGTGCGACAATCATCAACACCATTGACACCCTACCCTGCTTTTTCTTCTTCATCGCATTCTCAATTTCCATAATAGCCGTCATCGCCGACTCAAATGTCTTGTTCATATTGCCCTTGGCATCGCCCGGCGCAAATCGTTCGTACTCACACTCATCGAGTGCGCCGACGAATTTATCCACGGTTTCCTGTTCCACCCCAGCAGCAGTAAGTTTGTCACTCACATTGTCGCGAGTCAGTTCGGTCTGCGGCATGTTGAGTTTGTCGCCCACATATCCCCACAGAGCCTTGAGCACCTCATCATAGAAGAGGTTGTTTTCGCCCCTCAGCATCATTCGGTTGGCAGTACGCAATCTCTTGGTAGCCACCTTGTTGGCATTCTTTGCCTTCATCTTGATGATGTCGGCGTTTTCGATTGCCCTATGACGGAAGAGCACCAACAACGCCACGAAGAGGAGGAGAGGCACCGCTATGCTTATCCAATATGGCGTCGACTCATAGAAGAACTGCCCCGCCTTATGGAGGTCGGCCTTACCCTTCTTGATTGGACGGATGTCTTTGTCGCGCATGTCGGTGAAGTCGCTCACCGTGGCACTCCCCTCACCTGGTGTGACCGTCAGTTTGAAAGGTTGTGAGCGAGCCGTCTTATACGAGTTGGAACTGGTGTCGTAATAAACCAATTCTACTGCAGGTATGGTGTATTCACCCTGATTTCTTGGAACAGCGATGAAGTCATACACCATATTGCCCTCCACACCGTTCGACGTGAGTTTGGTCTTGTCGGTTACCTCAGGGTCATAAGAGTCGAAGTCCTTAGGGAACTGCACGATGGGCTGCTTGATAAGTTTCAGGTTTCCAGTACCCCCAACGACCACTCTAAGTTTGACCGGGTCGCCTGTCTTCACCTCTTGGTTCTCCATTTGTGCGGAAATATTGAAACGTCCGACACCCCCAGAGAAGTTGGCCGGCCTTGTCGGCAGCGAATCCACCTGTATGGTGATGCCCGGCGCCTCGATGTTGCGCTCCACCTCCACATATGCCGCACCTCCGTTGAAAAAAGCCTCCAACGGGTCGATGTTCCTGTTCTCCTGCATGACGATGCCTTTGAATGTGATGCTTGGTATCTCCAATTTGCCCGTCATCTGCGGATACATCACATACTGGCTCCATGTGACACATTGGTATCGGTGTCCGTTGACCGTCTCGTCGTGGAACATTTTCTGTGGCGGCAGTTCCACCTCCTGCGAGTGGAAGCCCTTGAGGTCGGGCATTTTTCCGTCGAGTTGGGTCAGTTTCACACGTGTATACACTTTATACGACAGCAGGATGGGTTCTTGCTCATGCACCCTCGTTTTGCTTGCCGAAACCCGTATGAAAAGGTCGTTGGCAGAGATGGGTGTCCCCGCCTTGCTGATTTCTGGTTCATTGTCTTTGTCCTGATGCATCTTGGCACCACCTCCGCCCGACGCGGCTTGTCCTGCCACCACCACCTTAGCGGTTCCCGATGCCAGGTTTTTTCCACCCACCTTGATGTGTGCAGGCGGAATGGTATATGTGCCGTTTTTCTCGCACATAATCATATAGGTGTAGGTCACCGATGACGACCCACTTGCATGTCCGTTGATGACGTTGTAGCTTTCCTGTTTCGACACGCTTGGTCCGTAGACCACCTCCAACTCCTCAGGCATTTCACCAAGTTGGAGTTTTCCATCCACGTCCTTGGTATTGACCGTGTATTGCAGCCTGAACGTCTCGCCTGGAGCCACCTTTGAGGGTACGCTGACAGAAAGGGTCTGAGCCTGGGCAACGAAAGCCACCCATATCATAAGACATATACAGACATATTTTCTCATCTTTGCCATCTATTATTGGAACTCACTCATATGAGTTGATTGACATATTGCTTACCAGTTTTTCTGCAGTGATTTCCTTTTGGGCAACTGCATGGCTTTCTGCAGTTTGTCCTGCGTGCGCTTCTCCTCCTGTATAGCAGCATCAAGCAGTCTTTCGGCATTCTCCTGACTCATCTGCTGCTGTTGAGGCTGCGGGTCTTTCTCCTGCTTTTCCTGGTCTTGCTTATCTTTATTTTGGTTCTTGTCCTGATTTTGGTCCTTATTTTGGTCTTTGTTCTGATTCTGCTGATTCTGTTGGTTTTGTTGGTCTTGCTGGTCCTGTTTCTGCTGCCGTTTGCACAGCACGAGATTATAGCGTGTCTCGTCGTCAGCGGGATTGTTGCGCAGTGCCTCCTTATACGCCTCTATGGCCTCTCCATATTGTCGGTGTGCCTGCATCACCACCCCTATGTTGTGGTAAGCCTGTGCCTTTCTGAACTTGTTGGGCTCCATCTTCCCCGCCGCCATAAACTGTTTCACCGCCAACGAGTCGTTGCCCTGTTGTAGCGCAGTCACCCCCAGGTTGTAGATAGCCTGGGTATTGCCCTCATTGACCGAAAGAGCCTTTTGATATTCCAGTGCAGCATTGGCAAAATCCCCCTTTCGGAAGAGTTGGTTACCTCTTCTGACGTGCTGTCGGTCGGTTTGCGCCTGCACAGAAACAGCGAGTGCCATCCATGCCATCAATATGGTTATCAGTCTTATCTTTCCCATTACGGATTCTCTATTTGTTGGTTGCGCTTGGAGAAGATGCTCATTCTGCTGAACAGACGGTTTTTCCGCTCCAGTACAATAGTTTCTATGATGATAAGCAGCAATGCGATGATACCCACCGCCTGGAACTGCTCCGCGTAGTCGCTGTAGACGACTGCCTCCACCTCACCTTTTTGCATCTTGGCAATCTCGTTGTCGAGCCGCTGTTGTGCCTCGCTGTTGTTGTCGACATGGATATAGGTGCCACTTCCAGCCTCGGCTATTTCCTTGCACATCTCCTCGTTGAGACGTGATATGACAGTCTGTCCGGTGTTGTCAGTCAGGTAATGTCCGTCGGCCGTACGTATGGCAGAACCATTTTTTGTACCCACTCCGAGGATGAACACCCTCACGCCCTGTTCCTTTGCCTCGCGAGCCTTCTCCAGAGCCCTTCCCTCATGGTCCTCTCCGTCGGTGATGACGATGATGGCTTTCCCCGTATTCTCATCGGGCGTGAAACTGTGAAGTGCAAGGTTGATAGCCGCTGCGATGTCAGTACCCTGTGAGGCAATCAGGGATGGTGAAATGCCATGCATAAACATCTTCGCCGACACATAGTCGCTCGTGATGGGCAGTTGCACGAAGGCATCTCCTGCGAACACGATGAGTCCCACCTTGTCGTTGACGAACTTGTCGACCATGTTCTCCACAAGGAGTTTGCTTTTAGAGAGACGTGAAGGCACCACATCGGTAGCCAACATTGAGTTGGAGATATCCATACAGATGATGGCCTCGATTCCCTGACGTTTCTCCCTGCTGATATGGATGCCCATCTGCGGTCTAGCGAGAGCGACGATGAGCAGTGCGAGGGCGGCAGTGAGCAACCAAAACTTCACTTTTGGCCGTATGGCAGACACATCCTCCATCATGTCGGTCAACAACGTCTCGTCACCGAAGCGTCGGATTCGTTTTCTCCGTCTTCTGTCAAACAGCAGTCTGATGGCCACCAGCAAGGGGATTGCCAGCAGCAGATAGAGGAATATGGGACTTTCAAATCTAAACATAATGACCTTTAGTTATGGTATGCGTCTGAACACCGAAATGCGAAGCAATATCTCCAGGAACAGCGCGATGATGGCAGCGATGGCAAAGGGTTGGAACGCCTCATAATGTTTGCTGAACTTCTTGACGTTGAACTTTGTCTTCTCCAATTTATCGATGTCCTGATAGATTTTCCTTAGTTCCGCCTTGTTGGTGGCGCGGTAGAAATTACCATCGGTGGTAGCGGCGATGTCACGCAGTGTCTTTGTGTCGATTTCCGCTTCCATGTTGTAATACTGCACTGTTCCGTTGACCATCCTGGGATAGCGAGCCACCCTATTGGTTCCCACGGCGATGGTGTAGACCCTGATGTCAAATTTCTTGGCTATCTCAGCCGCTGTCATAGGCGAGATGTCGCCCCTGTTGTTGCTACCGTCGGTAAGGAGGATGACCACCTTGCTCTTCGCCTTGCTTTCCTTGAGTCTTCCAACGGCGTTGGCCAGTCCCATTCCGATAGCAGTGCCATTCTCAATGAGATTGCTTGCCGCGATATCAGTGCGCACATTGAGCAGCACGTTGATGAGCGACTGATGGTCGACCGTCATCGGGCATTGGGTGAACGATTCTCCGGCGAAAATAGTGAGTCCGATATTGTCGTCAGGACGGCCAGAGATAAAGTCGGTCGCCACCTCTTTCGCAGCCTCAAGTCGGTTGGGTCTGAGGTCCTCGGCAAGCATACTTGTCGAGACATCAATGGCGAGCATGATGTCGATGCCCTCTACGGTCTTCTTCCCCCATGAGTTGTGTGTCTGCGGCCTTGCCAGCATGCACACAATCATAACAAACGAGAAGAGTCTGAGAAGCATGGGCAGATGGAGCAACCTCACCCTCCAACTCTTGGGAGCGAACTGATAGGGGAAGGTGTCACTCATCCGCATCGCCGGCTCCGTCTTCTTCCTATAAAGGAAGTACCACAGCACATAGGGTATGAGCAGCAGCAGGAGCAGGAAATATTCTTTGTTGATGAACTGCATTTTTATAAAACTTTATTCAAGTTCAGACGGCAATCAATGAGAAGGTATGCCATACGACGTGGCACAACAAGGCAGCCGCCAGCAGCGACAGTACGACAATCAGTGTGATGATTATTTGTCGCGAGCGCTGCGACCGTTTCTCGCTTTCGGTCAGTGTAGTCTCCACGCGCTCCACTGTGGCTGTCTCATCACCCTTGGTCGCCTCGATGAACTCAATGACGCTCGTCATGTTGCGGTCACGCTCATTGAGCAGTGCCGAATGCTTGGCAAACTTCACCAGGTCGGCAGTCTCGAGCAAATCGCGCAACTCATCGATTTTCGACTGGTCCTCCTCCATACGCAACCGCTCCATAATCTCACCCGTAGTCATCTCCATCGCCTTGATGCCGAAGCGCTCCTCGAGATAGGTGCGCAGCGTATCGGTCAGGCGGGTATAGTATTCCTTTTGGTCACCGCCAGTATCAATGTGCTCTCCCTTGATTTTGTTGATTTGCAACATTGCCTTCTGGTGTGGCGGCACATGGCGCACGAAACGAATGCGTGAGATGATGGGCTTGTTGTCGCGCAGCCTCACATACAGGTATGCCACAGCAGCGATAAGCAGCAAGGTCAGGAGCGACAGCCAGAACAACGGAGACCACTCACTCCAGAGGAATGGGTTGTCCTGCACACCCTTGGGCGGGAAGAACTGATTGGGATGGAGGGTGTCGACCTCTACGGTGAGCACCTTGAGTCCGAAGCGCCCCTTAGCCTGGTAAGCTTTCCCATCTACCTTCACCTCCATGGGCTTGAGATAGTAGAGCGAGTCGTCGAACGATGTGATGGTATAAACCCTCGTCAGTTTCACCCGTTGGTCATCGAGATGTATGGTGTCGAGGTCCTTCATTTCGAGCACCTCGATTCCGGGTATCAGCGGTGCAGCGTACTTATAGTCAGGGAACTGCGCCTGCTGTCCCTCCTTCATGGTGACGCTCAGGGTGATGGACGACTGCTCGCCCACGAGGAGTTCCATCGGGTCGAGCGACATCTCCACCTTCACCTGTGCCATGGCAGCCATGAAGGCGCTCAAGAGTATGATTATGATATTCAACCTTTTCATCTTCATGGCAAGTTACGTTCTCATATCGAAGAGCATCCTCAATGATTTCACATAGTCATCAGAAGTGGATATCGATACATGGTCGACATTGCTCCTGGTGAAGGTATCCTTCAGTTGTGCCTGTCTTCTCCACCAATAGGCAGTATGAGCATGGCGCAGGCGCTTGCTGCTGGTATCGACCACCATCTCGTGCCCCGTCTCTGCATCGCGGATACGCATAAGACCCACGTCGGGCAGTTCCTTTGCCCGCTGGTCATACACCTGTATGGCGACAACATCATGTTTTTGGTTAGCGATGATGAGTTGATTGTCGAAATCACTTCTCACAAAGAAGTCACTGAGCAAAAACGCCGTGCAGCTGCGTTTCATCACTTTGGTGAGAAACTCCACCGCCATCCCCACATCGGTGCGCAGGCTCTGCGGTTTGAAGTCGAGCATCTCGCGAATGATGTATAGGATGTGCTTGCGCCCTTTCTTTGGCGGGATGTATTTCTCTATTTGGTCGGAGAAGAAGATGACACCGATTTTGTCATTGTTCTGAATGGCGCTGAAAGCCAGGGTGGCAGCAATCTCCGCCACCATGTCGCGCTTGGTCTGCCTGACCGTTCCGAAATCGAGCGAGCCGCTGACATCGACCATGAGCATGACAGTGAGTTCGCGCTCCTCCTCAAAGACCTTGACGAAAGGTTTGTGGAAGCGTGCCGTCACATTCCAGTCGATATCCCTCACATCGTCGCCATACTGATATTCCCTCACCTCAGAGAATGCCATACCCCTGCCCTTGAAGGCAGAGTGGTATTGTCCGGCGAAGATGTTCTGACTCAGCCGACGTGTGCGTATCTCGATTTGGCGCACTTTTTTCAGCAACTCAGCGGTATCCATCGAGGCACCTCCACTTTGTTGATGATGCGGCTGACGATGTCCTCACTGCGCACATTTGTTGCCTCGGCCTGATAGGTCAGTCCGATGCGGTGGCGCAGCACATCATGAGCGACAGCCTTCACATCCTCAGGCACCACGAATCCACGGCGCTTGATGAATGCATAAGCCCTTGCCGCCCTGGCAAGGCTGATGCTTGCGCGCGGAGAACCGCCAAAGCTTATGAGGTCATGGAGTTCGTTGAGTCCGTATCTCTCAGGATAACGTGTGGCAAAGACGATATCAGCGATATATTGCTCAATCTTCTCGTCGATATACACCTGGCGAACCACATCACGCGCCTCAATGATTTCCTTTGCCGTAGTGACGGGAGACACCTCGGGAAGGCTCTTGTGCAGGTTCTCTCGGATAATGAGTTTCTCCTCCTCCAGCGTAGGATAGTCAATGACTGCCTTGAGCATGAAGCGGTCGACCTGTGCCTCCGGCAACTGATAGGTGCCCTCCTGCTCAATGGGATTCTGTGTCGCCATGACGAGGAAAGGATCAGGCAGTGCGAAGGTGTTGTCTCCGATGGTGACCTGATGCTCCTGCATCGCCTCAAGGAGAGCGCTCTGCACCTTGGCTGGAGCGCGGTTGATTTCGTCAGCCAGCACGAAGTTGGCAAAAACGGGACCTTTCTTTACTTGGAATTTCTCCTCTTTCTGCGAGTAGATCATCGTTCCCACCACATCAGCCGGCAAGAGGTCGGGAGTAAACTGTATGCGGCTGTAGCGCGCATCGATAAGTTGAGCCAGTGTCTTGATAGCCAATGTCTTGGCCAGTCCAGGCACACCCTCAAGCAGGATGTGTCCGTCGCTGAGCAAGCCAATGAGCAATGAGTCGACAAGGTGTTTTTGTCCTACAATCACGCGGTCCATGCCCATGGTGAGGCTGGAAACAAACGCGCTTTGCTGTTCAATCCGCAGATTGAGTTCGCGGATGTCGAATGTGTCTGCCATTTTTATCTTAATTATGAGTTATTCTGCCTGAAACCCGCCTATTGGCGGAAAATCAACGCAAAATTACAACATAAAACATGAATGGGCGAAAAAAGCAGACTAAATAATATTAAAAAGGCGTTAAAGAAGTTTAGGAGTATAGGAGTGTAGGAGTTGGGGAGTTTAGACAATAGATTTACAAACGCAGGTCAGCATGACCTATAATGCGCTACTCCTCCACTTCCTTTTTGGGGAGCACCTCGGAGATGTAGGCATGGAAACCCTGAAGGGCACGGTATGTGGCAGTAGAGAGGTTGACGTCACGACCCTCATCCTCCTCAAGTTTGATGGTGCGCACATCATCCTTTGAACCGTATGCCAACCAAATGGTGCCTACCGGTATTTCCTTTGTGCCACCGCCAGGTCCAGCAATGCCGGTGGCAGCTATTGCGTAGTCAACATTAAGTGCCTCGCATGCCCCTTTCACCATGGCGATGGCCACCTCCTCACACACAGCCGTCTTCTCCTCAAGGAGTTGGTGGTCAACATGGAGCAAGCGCTCCTTCACTTCATTGGTGTAGGAGACGATGGCGCCTTTGAAATATCCTGACGCGCCAGGTGTGGCGATGATAGCCTCAGCGATGCGTCCTCCGGTGCAGCTCTCTGCTGTGCCGAGGGTCTTGCCTGATTCGTAGAAAATGGTTTGTATCTCGCGACTCAACACTTTTTTTTCAAGTTCCATAACAATTTGTGGATTAGGGGTTTAATAAAATGAAAATTATTGGAAAGTGACTTTTGAGAAGGCGGGTGCATCAATGTTGCAGAACTCGCCATCGAGGTATTTGTAGTAGCCCGTGACCGCTATCATGGCAGCATTGTCGGTGGTGTAGCTGAACTTGGGTATATAGATGGTCCATCCATAGCGCTTGGCATGCTCACGGAAGGCATTTCTCAATCCATTGTTGGCGGAGACACCACCAGCCAACGCCACATGCTTGATGCGTGTCTGCTTGACTGCCAGGCGAAGTTTACGCATAAGGATATCTACGATGGTGTACTCAAGACTTGCTGCAAGGTCTTCTTTGTGATGCTCGATGAAGTCAGGGTCTTCCTTCACCCAATCGCGGAGATTGTAGAGAAACGACGTCTTCAGTCCGCTGAAGCTGTAGTCGAGACCTGGGATATGGGGCTCGGCAAACTGATAGGCATGTGGGTTGCCCTGACGCGCCAGGCGGTCGATGATAGGACCTCCCGGATAGCCTAGTCCCATGACCTTCGAGCATTTGTCGATGGCCTCTCCTGCGGCATCGTCGATGGTCTGTCCGAGCACCTGCATATTGTTATAGGCATCCACTCTCACTATCTGTGAGTTGCCACCGCTCACCAAGAGGCAAAGGAATGGCATCGGCGGAGCCGAGGTGTCGTCATCACTCTCCTTGATGAAATGTGCCATGACATGTCCCTGCAGGTGGTTGACATCGATAAGAGGAATACCTAACGACCGTGCGAATCCCTTGGCGAAACTTACTCCCACGAGGAGTGAGCCCATCAGGCCGGGACCGCGAGTGAATGCCACCGCAGAAAGCATTTCCTTGGTGATGCCAGCCCTTGCAATAGCCTGGTCGACCACAGGCACCACGTTCTGCTGGTGTGCCCTTGAAGCCAGTTCAGGCACCACCCCACCATAGTCGCGGTGGACATCCTGTGATGCCGTGACATTGCTGAGAAGTACCCCATTGCGCAGCACGGCTGCCGAGGTATCGTCGCAACTGCTCTCTATACCTAATATATAGATATCCTTCATTGTCAATAAGTTAAGATTTCCACTCCATGCTCCGTCATAAGGAGTGTATGCTCCCATTGCGCACTCGGTTGCTCATCCCACGAGATGACCTCCCAACCATAGGGATCCTCCTCGTCGACGAACACCTTCCATGACCCTATATTAATCATTGGTTCGATGGTGAACACCATGCCGGGTACGAGAAGCATGCCCTGCCCCTTGCGCCCGAAATGTGGGATGTCGGGTTGTTCGTGGAACTTCAGCCCCACCCCATGTCCACATAGGTCGCGCACCACACCATAGTGGTATTTCTTGGCATGTTTCTCTATGGCATGTCCGATGTCGCCCACAAAGCAGTAGGGTTTGGCAGCCTCCATGCCTATCTCAAGACACTCACGGGTCACCCTGACGAGTTGTTCTTTCTCGGGCGTTGTCTTACCGATGATGAACATTCTCGAAGCGTCGGAATAGTACCCGTCAAGGATGGTGGTGAAATCGACGTTGACAATATCGCCCTCCTCCAGCACATCCTCCTCTTTGGGTATGCCGTGGCACACTACCTCGTTGATGCTGGTACACACGCACTTGGGGAAGCCCTCATAATTGAGACATGCCGGTATGCCGCCATGCCCTGTGCAGTAGTCATAGCAAATCTTGTCGATTTCGAGTGTGCTCATCCCTGCATGAATTTGCTTCGCCACCTCATCAAGTACCCCAGTGTTGACCACGCCGCTCCGACGGATTCCCTCAATCTCCTCAGGTGTCCTAATGAGTTCGCGTGTAGGCACTTCCTTGCCTTTGCTCTCCCAGTACATCACTTTCCTGTCGAGGTCGGTGATGGGTTGTCCGGGCAGCAGATGCCATCTTTTTCTTTTGTTGGCCATATCGATTTATTTTTTGGAGTTTAGGAGTTTAGGAGTTTGGGAGTTTAGACATATGATTACTAACGAGCTATCAATCCTTCATCTTTCATCCATTTTAGGAGTTTAGGAGTTTGGGAGTTTGGGAGTTTAGACATATGACTGACTTGTCATGGGATTACAAATCCCGATTTTTAGGGCATCGGGATTGCAAATCCCGATGAACGGGCAAATCCCGATGAACGGGTGGTTCTTTTCATAATTTTCAATTTTCAATTTTCAATATTCAATATTCAATATTCAATCCTACATCCTTCATCCTTCATCTTTCATCCATTTTAGGAGTTTGGAAGTTTTACTTTTGCTTTGAAAGCTATACGAGCACTCCTTCCTCCTGCAGATGTGCATGGATTTCCTGTGTCCAGTCGACACCATTCTCCGGGCAATAGGTGTAGATGCCCAACTGACTGGCAGCCGCTACGTTGCGTGGTCCGTCATCGACAAAGAGTGTCTCCTCGGCGAGGATTTTCTCATCCATGAGCACTTTTCTGAAGAACATGGGGTTGGGTTTCATCATGCCCTCTTTGTAACTCATGTAGAGTGCGTCGAAATAGTCGCTGATGGCATGTCCGTTTCCATCAAAGTTATCACCGTTTGCCCAGTGCATCATAAACGGATTGGTGTTGGAGAGCAGGATGAGCCGATAGCCCTCCTTTCGCAGTTGCCGCAGAGCCTTCAGGTTACGCTGAGGCAGTTCTTTCCGGTATGCCAGCCACGCATGGAGGCACTCTTCGTATGAGAGTTGTCTTCCACACTCATTGCTGAGTTTGTCGATGAACTCACTGGCATTGATTTTTCCCTCCTCAAGGTCTCCGAACATACCCCCTTGTGTATAGGGGTCGAGTTGTTGGGCTGCATTCGCCAGACCCAGTCTTTCGAAACATTTTACAGCATACTGATGGTCGAGGGTGATAATCACCCCGCCAAGGTCGAAAATTATGTTTTTAATCATCTTCTTTTTTTATTCATTTATTATCCTGAAAAACATTGAGTTTGTTTTGCCGCGCCTCCTCGATGGAGAGGATTTGCTGCTTTGAGGCCTGATAGCCGTCGCGGAGCCGCTCATAGTCATCGTTGAGCTGTTGCTCCAGTGATTTCCGTCCCTGTGCATCGAGCAGCATAGCCGCTGCACGGGCATTTTGTGAGGCATCCTTCATCCATACCACCGGTCCGCCATAGACTGGTGCGATTTTTAGTGCCACATGGAGTTCGCTGGTGGTGGCGCCTCCTATCATAATGGGAATGTCGAGGTTGGCACGGCGTAGTTCTGTTGCCACGTTGACCATCTCCTCCAGGCTGGGTGTGATGAGTCCGCTCAGTCCGATGAGGTCGACATGTTCCTCCACTGCCTTCCTGACAATCTGTTCCGCCGGCACCATCACCCCCATGTCGATGACTTCATAGTTGTTGCACGCCATGACCACCGCCACGATATTCTTCCCTATATCGTGCACATCGCCCTTCACGGTGGCGAGTAGAATCTTTCCCGACTTGGTGGTGTTTCCCTCACGCTGTCGTTCGATGACCGGCTGGAGATAGGACACCGCCTGCTTCATGGTGCGGGCCGTCTTGACCACTTGCGGAAGGAACATCTTTCCTGCGCCGAAGAGTTCACCCACAAGGTTCATTCCCTCCATGAGCGGCCCCTCGATGATATCCACCGCCTTGGGATATTTTTGCAGCGCCTCGTCGAGGTCGGCAGGCAGGTAGTCGCCGATGCCCCTTCGCAGTGACTGTATGAGCCTTTGCTCCACATCCGTCTTTCGCCACTCATCCTCCTCCGCAGTCTTTGCTGTTGGGGATACTGCGCCACCAGCCTTCTCCGCCTCCATCTGCTGCCGGAGTTCTGCAGCCAGTGAGATGAGCGCCGCCGATGGGTTGTCGCCCCTGCACAGGACTGCATCCTCTATCACCTGCATTTGTTTCTTTGGGATATCATCATACGTTACCTTCGCAGCAGGATTGACAATACCGAAGTCCATCCCCTGGCTAATGGCATGATAGAGGAAGACAGCATGCATCGCCTCACGGATATAGTTATTGCCACGGAAGGCGAACGACAAATTGCTCACCCCACCGCTGACATGCACACCCGGCAGGTGTTTTTTTATCCATGCACAAGTGCGGATGAAGTCGGCCGCGTATGTGTCATGCTCCTCGATACCCGTAGCTATGGCGAGTACATTGGGGTCGATGATGATGTCGGTGGGACGCAATCCCGCCTTCTCGGTGAGAAGACGTGTAGCCCGCTCCGCTATCTGTGTCCTCCTTTCGAAAGAGGTCGCCTGTCCCTGTTCATCGAAGCACATCACGACAACGGCAGCCCCCATTCTCCTGATGAAGCGGGCATGGCTGAGGAAGTTCTCCTCTCCCTCTTTCAGAGAGATGGAGTTAACTATGCATTTTCCCTGTACGCACTTGAGTGCAGCCTCAATGACGCTCCAGTCGGATGAGTCAATCATCACCGGTACACGGGCGATGTCGGGTTCTGCGGCGATGATATTGAGAAAATGGGTCATCTCCGCCTTAGCGTCGAGCAATCCATCATCCATGTTGATATCGATGACCAAAGCCCCATCCGCCACCTGTTTGCGGGCGATGCCCAAAGCCTCGTTGTATTTCTTCTCATTGATGAGTCTGAGAAACTTGCGTGAACCCGCCACGTTGCAACGCTCGCCCACATTGACGAAGCCGACCTCTGGGGTCACCGCCAACAAGTCGAGACCACTCAGCATCAAGATACCGGAAGGTGCCTGAGGCACGCGTGGAGTCTTTCCCTCAGCCCGCTGGACGAAGAGGCGGATGAAGTCCTCATCCGTACCGCAGCATCCGCCGATGATGTTGACCAACTGCTCGTCCATTAGTTCCTCCATCAGTGGCGCCATTGTTTCTGCCGTCTCATCATACAAACCCATAGAATTGGGCAATCCGGCATTGGGATGAGCAGAGACATAATAAGGCGCCTTGGCAGCAAGGTCGCGCAGGAACGGTTTCATCTGCTTGACACCAAACGAGCAGTTGAGTCCCACAGAAAGGATGTCATAACTGCTGATGCTCGCAAGGAAGGCATCAAGGGTCTGTCCGCTCAGTGTCCTTCCTGCCAGGTCGCTGATGGTGACTGACAACATGATGGGCAACTGCCTACCGCAATCCGCCATCGCCTGTACGACAGCATCGACCGCCGCTTTGGCATTCAGCGTGTCGAAAATCGTTTCTATGAGGAAGATATCGACCCCGCCCTCGATAAGTGCCATAGCCTGTTCGACATATGCCTCACGCAACGTGTCGAAGTCGATGGCACGTGCAGCTGGGTCGGACACATCAGGACTCATCGAACAAGTTTTATTGGTAGGGCCAATAGAACCAGCCACCCACCTTGGACGGTCGGGTGTCTCAAACTCATCTGCAGCCTGGCGAGCCAATCTTGCACCCTCGAACGCCATCAGCCGGCTGAAATTCTCCAGATGATAATCAGACTGTGAGATGCGCTGCGAAC
>JAGCXX010000145.1 GCA_017961115.1 Prevotella sp.
ACGATTTTTAAGTCTAAAATGTCGGGAACACAGGGCTGGATTTTGGCATATTTCGTTGTTTCGCTTATTCACTTAACGCTCTGTATATAAATAGTTTATGGTTAATTATTTGCCATTATATTGCGATGACATCGCTATGATTACTTCAAAGGGCAGCAAGAAGGGTTGGGATATACCTTCGCCGCACTGGCGTTGCTATTCCAGCCATTCTTGAAAGTCACGCTGGGGCGGACGATATGGAACATTGTCGATGTAGTGGTCGCCGCAGGGCTGATTATCCTGATAATTGCGGAATTCAAAAAGAAAGAATAAAGGGAGAATAAGATAATTGTGCCCTCAACAATCTGGATGACAGACTTGATTTATATCAAAAATCATCAAAAACAGGGAAAAAGTTACCTTTTTAATCTACAAAATGATAAAAAGGTAACTTTTTTCTATGTTTTTTGAAATTTTTCTTTCTTTTTGTTTGGTGGTTTTATGAAAATGCTTACCTTTGCACGCAGAAAATCGGAGGACAATCATTTTTAGTACAAGACAAACATTTTCAGACAACCAATAAAAAAGTAAAAAGATTATGATTGCATCAAAAGTTGTAGAGAATCTTCAGCAGAGGTTTCCCAACGAACCTGAGTACATTCAGGCAGTGAGCCAGGTATTAGGCAGTATCGAGGAAGAGTACAACAAGCACCCCGAGTTTGAGCGTGCCAACCTCATCGAGCGTCTTTGCATCCCCGACAGGATTATCTCCTTCCGTGTGACATGGATTGACGACAAAGGCAAAGTGCAGACCAACATGGGTTACCGTATCCAGCACAACAATGTGATTGGTCCGTACAAAGGTGGTATCCGCTATCACGCATCCGTGAACCTCTCCATCCTGAAATTCCTTGCTTTTGAGCAGACATTCAAGAACTCCCTTACCACTCTCCCAATGGGCGGTGCCAAAGGCGGCAGCGATTTCTCACCCCGTGGCAAGAGCGACGGAGAGGTGATGCGTTTCTGCCAGGCCTTTATGACCGAACTTTACCGTCACGTAGGAGCTGACGAGGACGTGCCCGCAGGCGACATTGGTGTCGGCGGCCGTGAGGTAGGCTACATGTTCGGCATGTACAAGAAACTCACCCACCAGTTCACCGGCATGCTGACAGGCAAGGGTCAGGAGTTTGGCGGTTCACGCATCCGTCCTGAGGCCACCGGTTACGGCAATGTCTACTTCCTTCAGAACATGCTCGCCACCCGCGGCATCGACATCAAGGGCAAGACCATTCTCGTGTCGGGTAGCGGCAACGTCGCCCAGTACACTGTTGAGAAGTGCATCGAGTTGGGCGGAAAGGTTGTGACCATGTCCGACTCTGACGGTTACATCTACGATCCCGACGGCATCGACCGTGAGAAGCTTGACTGGATTATGGAACTGAAGAACGTGGAGCGTGGCCGTATCCGCGAGTATGCTGAGGAGTATGGTGTGAAATATGTGGAAGGTGCCAAGCCTTGGGGCGAGAAAGCCGACATCGCACTGCCCTCCGCCACTCAGAACGAGATTGACGGCGACGCAGCCAGGACACTTGTTGCCAATGGCGTGATTGCCGTGAGCGAGGGAGCCAACATGCCCTCCACTCCTGAGGCCATCAAGGTGTTCCAGAGTGCCAAGATACTGTATTCTCCGGGCAAGGCAGCCAACGCCGGTGGTGTGGCCGTGTCGGGTCTTGAGATGAGCCAGAACTCAGAGCGCCTTCGCTGGAGCCGTGAGGAAGTTGATGCCAAACTGCATGATATCATGAACGACATCCATGCCAACTGTGTGAAGTATGGCAAGGAGGACGACGGCTACATCAACTATGTGAAGGGTGCCAATGTGGCAGGCTTCCTGAAAGTGGCAAAAGCCATGATGGCACAAGGAATTGTTTAGTGCATAGTTCATAGTGCATAGTTCATAGTTAAGGCATGAACTAGAAGGTAAAACAATAAGCATCATCCGCAGCCTCTCAGCTGCGGATGATTTATTTGTATGGGAGTTTAGAAGTTTAAACGATTGTGGGATATCCTTAACTCTGGTCTGACGTGAATTTTCCGTTGATGAAGTCCTGAACCTCTGCCACCTCATCCTCATCAAACCAGTCGGCGAGTTTCATTTGCGCATTCACCTTGACATCCTCAGGGACATCCCCCCAGACTTTGCTGATGACATAGACGAGCACCGAAAGGTCATCACTCAGTCCCACAATAGGGATAGCATCGGGCAGCACATCGAGCGGACTGATGAGGTAGCCCAGCGCCCCGATGATAATGGCCTTCTCTTTGACAGTCACATTCTTGCTCTGGAGCATATAAAAAAGCACAAGGGCTGAATAAACCAACTTCGCCCCTGCCCTTTTGGCAACTCTTGATATTTTGTCGACAAACCCCTTGGGCGAGAATTTGTCGGAGTATGACATGAAATCAGGTAATTCCATTTTAATGCCTTTTTGGTGAAGATTGCGCAAAATTACGTGATTTTTTCGAATATGGCAAAACTTTTATTTGTCATTAACAACTTTTTTTGTATCTTCGCAATCACGAAACAGTTATCAACCATCAGGCAGAAAGATATGGACAACATCTTAGACGACATGGAGCACCGCGTGCGAAAAATCATCGCCGAGCACCGGGAAGAAGCCGGTTTCCCCAATTTGGAAGCGTATGGAGTGACCGAGGAGCAGTTTGACGACTACCTTTTCGACAAGCAAGCCATCATCGATGACGACGACTCCCTCAAGAAGAAATATACCATTTATTCCATCGTATTTCTCATACCCTTCGTGGTGATAGCCTTTTATGACACGACGGTCAAGAACGCTTTGATAGCCACAGTCAGCGGTGGTGTGCTCTGTCTGATCTATTACCTCCTTGCCATGCTCATCAGCAAGATCCGTATGAGCCGTCTCAACAATGAGGCCATAGAGCGCTACATCGCCGACATCATTCGATTTCAAGATCAGCGACCCGGACAGCAGCAAGACTCTCCAGATACTGCCCCCTGATTTGTCTGATTTTCAACCAATTCGACTTTTCCAATGCCTTGAGGTCCATCTCATCAAGCGACCAGTTGCCACCGTTCTCCAGTTTCTCAACCAGCAGGCCTACGGTCAGGTTGGCCAAGTCGATGGTGGGCATATAGGCACGCTCCAATTCGCGGCTTCCTCCGCTCGTATCCACAATCAGTCCGGCCCGCTCCATATTGTTGAGCATGTCGATGATGATGTGTGTGGGTATGTCCGTCTTGCTTCTCAGCTGTAGCGGTGTATAGGGAGCCTCTCCCCTCTCGAAGCGGTGGCTGATGAGGCTCAGCAGCAATGCAGACAGTCTCACTTTGTGCTCATGCGAGATGTCCTCGTTGTATGACACCGGCATGAGCCGTTCCATGTTCTGGTTGGTATAGCATAGGTGGACACCGAAAAGGCAGATAATCCATGAGAACTGCACCCAAAGCATGAAGAGTGGCAAGGCTGCAAACGAGCCATAGATAGCATTGTAGCTGGTAGCCCACAACTGCAGGTTGATGTATGCCACCTGCAGCATCTGCATCGCCACACCCGCCAGTATGCCCGGCCACACCACACTGGAGAAGTTGACCTTCGTATTTGGCATCACCTTATAAATGATGATGAAGAGCAGCGACATGACCACACAGGGCGCCACCGACACCATGAACCTCACCACCGGTGCCGCATACTCACTCAATTGGTTGTTGACAGCCGTCATGAGGATATTGATACCCGATGTGAGGACGATTGCAAACGGCAGAAGTACGATGAAAGCCACATAGTCGATGATGGTGCTTGTCCACCCTCTTGAATTATGTACATTCCAGATGTCATTGAAAGTGCCCTCGATGTTGCTGATCAGCATGATGGCGGTGTAGAGCATCACGAGGATACCGAATCCGAGAATGACCCCATTTTTTACATTGACAAGATAGGAATTGACAAAGCCGATAATGATTTCCGCCGCCTGTGGCTGACTTGAAAGGAGGTCGACGAACCAGTCTTCGATATACTTAGAGAATCCGAATCCCCTTGCGATTCCGAAGACGACCGCCACCACCGGCACGATAGCCAGCATGGTGGAGAACGACAGAGCCGCCGCTCTCTGTGTGATACGCGCATCTACGAAAGCCCTCACAGCCAGCATCAGCGTCTTCAGGATATTGACGAGGAAGAAGAGAGGCGCCGGGATGTCGCCTTTCTTCAGCTGCCATATATCATGTCTGAAATACCTGATGATTTTATTCAGTGTTGTCTTCATCTCTTTGTGAGAAGTTAACTTCATTAAAAAAAGGAAGCAGACCCCCTGTAAGCCGGGTTCTGTCGTGCCAAGAGCGGCACTGTCTGTCATTTATCTACGCCTACAGTCACCCATAGGCTCCAGCGTTCTACCCTCCATCGGAGTTAGTCGGGCGGGCTACCCTCAGACGATGGTATACGCGAACTTGCAGCTCCCAGTGTGCACAGCCCGATGATCACCCATCGGCTGGTGGTCTCTTACACCACCTTCTCACCCTTACCGTCCCAAGGGGCGGCGGTTGTTTTCTTCTGCATCAACCTGCTGTCGCCAACAGCTTCCATTTTCAGAAGTGGGATGCCCTATGCTGCCCGGACTTTCCTCTCGCAGCACCTTATGCTGCCAGCGACAGACCGGGAATCTGTTTCCAATCTGCAAAGGTAGTGAAAAAAGCGGATTATAAGTCCATTGGACAAGTAATAATATTATTTATAAAGAAAAATGCCCTACTTTTTTACATTTTTCATTATAAGGTTTGCTGAGTATCATTTTTTTGCTAATTTTGTGGCCTATAAACTCAATTGTTATGAAAAATAGAACATTTTTATTGATACTAAGCATGGTGCTTTGCCTGTGTTCCTGCAAGAAGGAAGCGAAAAATTCAGGTGAAGACAAGCCCGCCATCACCCAGACAGAAGAAATAGAGGCCCTCCAGACCCTCCCCAAGACCAAGGCTTTCTACACCAATTTGCTTGAGGACTTCTTCTTGCAGCATTATGGTGACTGCTTCAAGGGCAGCAACTATGTGGAGAACACGGTTTCAGTCATCAAACTGGAGTTTGCCGACGAGAAGATGGAAGGTGAGTCAGACTCCGAAACCGACCCCACAGCAGCTTCTACCACTTCCAAGCAGAGCACTTCCGATGGCAAGAATGAAGTTGAGGTGGTAGGCACCCATACCTACGTTGGAACAGGCGGTTATCAGGTGACCGGTCAGAAATTCAAAGCCATCATCAGCATCGCTGAGGAAGGCTTCAACATCGATGTGTTCCGCGAGTCGACCCAGATTCTCACCAGCAAGTCGTTCTGGGAGAAGGGAACCGGCAATATGGTTTTCGTCCAGTAAAGACAACACCTTTTATCATCATTATCACCTCAAAGCCACCGCAGTTAACAAGCGGTGGCTTTTTTATATTCCCCATTTTTCCTCCAATGCCTTTGCCTTCATACGCGTTTGCTGCATAAAGGTTTTGTATTCCTCTGATTCGGGATGGAAGGGACGGTGAGCCAGTGCCTCGCGGATGGGTTTCCACTCGCGTATGAAAAGGCAGGCATCGTCGCTGAGATAGGACCCAGACAAACGTTCCCAAATATAATCCACCGCCTGTTGAGAAGGATGCAGCATATCCGACTGATAGAAACGATAATCTCGGAGTTCGTCGTTGACTATCTCATAGGCAGGAAAGTAACTCACCACATCGGGGAAAAGCGTCTGTAATTCTTCGGCAGCCAAAAGAAGCACGGCCTTGGAAAGCGCGCTGCCATGGAAGCCATACTTCGCGTAACGGATAGGACTGACCGTCATCACCACCCTCACCTCTGGGCATGCCCCTCTCAACAAGACAACCGCCTTGGATAGATATTCCTTGCATTCCTCCACCGAGAGTGCCTCCTCACGAAACAGTCGTTGAGGACGTTTCTGACAGTTGTCCACTATCTCGCCCGTCTCCTTGAGCACATACACATGATTGGTGCCCAGCGTGAGGAAAACAACCCTTGGTGGTTCGTCGGTCTGCTGCAGCCACCGCTCCACGCTATGCAAGATGCTGGCAGGATTGTACATCACGCCAAAAGGATTGACCACAGCACGGAACCGCTCGTCGACGAAACGCTGCCCGATGCTGTCGGCGAAGCATGAACCGACAAACAACATCCGCTCAAACGGAGGGATACGGAAAGAAGGGGCTGGTATATCGACTACAGTACGGAAAAGCATTTTTGTGATTTTGGAGTTTAAACAGATGATTCACGAATTTCAGTTGATGATGCAAAGATAGTGCAAGACGATTGAAAAGCAAAACATAGAGAAAAGTTTTTATTGAGATTTTGTTTTGTATCATTCATTTTATCTGATGTATTCATTAGTAAGAAAAATTTGATAAAATAAACAAAAAGTAATAAATTTGCACAAATCAACTAACACATACACCTAAATCATTATTCAAATCATTCGCTTTTTCATGCGGTGATTCATACTCAAAGACATCATACCAACACTAACCAATTTCCTTTTATTTCTAACTATAATTATTAACTATTCACTATGCAAAATTTCACGAAATGTATTTCAGTGATCTGTGCCGGTCTGCTGACTGTTGCAGTGTCTGCCACTGCCACACCTGTCACAGCAGATAAAACAGTACTTGAAACAAGTGCTGCAGTACAGGTGAAAGGCGTGGTTCTCGATTCAAGCGGAATGCCGATTATCGGAGCCACTGTCATGGAAGTAGGTTCCCAAAACAACGGAACACTTACGAAACCTGACGGAACTTTTGAAATTTCCGTCAACAAGGGTGCCACCCTAAGAATCTCCTACATCGGTTACAAAACCGTCACTGTGAGAGCCACCGAGGGACGTACCATCAACGTTGTCCTTGAGGAAGACTCCGAGTTGTTGAACGATGTAGTGGTTGTGGGTTATGGTACCCAGCGCAAGAAATTAGTCACTGGCGCCACCGTTCACGTTGACGCCGACAACATCGCCGCCACCAACGCGGTAGATGCCTTCGGTGCCCTGCAGAGTCAGGCTGCCGGTATGAACATTGTACAGAACTCCGGTCAGCCCGGTGAGAGTTACAAGGTGGTAATCCGCGGTATGGGTACTGCTGGCAGCAACACCCCACTGTATGTTGTTGACGGTGTCCCCGGCGGCGACATCTCCGACCTGTCGCCCAACGACATTGAGTCCATCGACGTGCTGAAGGACGCAGCCTCAAGTGCCATTTACGGTGCCCGAGCCTCCAACGGCGTCATCCTGGTAAACACCAAGAAGGGCAAGGCCGGCCGTATACAGGTTTCATTCGACGGCTATCTTGCCTGGCAGAACCCCAACACGAATGACGTGACTCCACTGAATGCCAAGCAGTATATGGAAATCAACGACAAGGCGTATGAAATACAGGGTGTCGCCACCTATGACTGGGCAAAACTGATTCCGAAGCAATATGCACAGATTCAGAACGGCACTTGGAACGGCACCAACTGGTTGGAAGAGACCACATTCCACAATGCACCGATGAACAACGCCTCGCTGAACATTACCGGAGGCAGCGACGTGTCGCGTTTCGCCATCGGTTTCACGAAGTACCACCAGACTGGTACCATCGGATGGCCCGCCACCCCTAAGTTTGACCGCTACACGGTGCGCATGAACTCCGACTACTCCCTCATCCGTAGCCATGGCCGTGACGTGCTTAAATTTGGCGAGAACGTGACCTTCTCCGCCACCAACAAGAAAGGCGTCTCCATTGGCGGCATCTATGGCAACAGCATCCGCAACCTGCTCGCCATGTCGCCTCTACTCCCCGCTTACAACGAAGCCGGAGAATTTTACTCCTACAAAGACATCCAAGCAGACAACTGGGATTTCAGTGCCGAGATGGCCAATCCCCTCGCAGTGATGAAATACGATGAGGGCAACAGTTACAGGAAGGGCTACCGCCTGCAGTCGAACTTTTTCCTGGAGTTCTCACCTATCGTTGGCCTCACCCTCCGCTCGAGCGCCGGTTGGCAATACCGTCACGTTGAGGGCAGAAGCTATATTCCCGTCTATGAACTGAGTGCCAAGAAATCGAACCCCAACGATGACGTGCGACAGAACCAATCGTACAACACCCGCTGGTCGTTGGAGAACACCATCAATTATGTGAAGTCATACGACAAGCACAACTTTGACGCTCTCATCGGACAGTCATTGGAGAAATGGGGCTACGGCAACAGTCTGAGTGTCAGCAACTCCAACTCCCTCTTCCCCGACTCCTTCAAGCACGCCTATATCGATAACGCCAATGTGGT
Source organism: Prevotella sp. (assembly GCA_017961115.1). GTDB lineage: Bacteria > Bacteroidota > Bacteroidia > Bacteroidales > Bacteroidaceae > Prevotella. The sequence goes on from JAGCXX010000145.1 coordinate 8,338, forward strand.
GGACCCCGCCTACAACACCATCAGCGGCGGTCCCAACACCCAGGGAGCGCTGTCGTCGTTCTTCGGACGTGTCAACTACAACTACGACGAGACCTACCTGCTCTCGCTGGTGCTCCGCGCCGATGGTTCGTCGAATTTCGCCCGTGGCAAACGTTGGGGATATTTCCCCTCTGTATCAGCCGGTTGGGTGCTCACCAACGAGTCGTTCATGGATTCCGTCAAAGACTGGCTCTACTTCTTCAAGATCCGCGCCAGTTGGGGACAGAACGGTAACTGCAACATCTCAAACTTCCAGTATGTCGCCACCGTGGCGTTCGACGACCCCTATTACTTCGACAACAAAGACAACCCCGGCATCGGTGCCTATCCCAACATCCTCCCCAACAAGGACGTGAAATGGGAGACCTCCGAGCAATTGAACATCGGCTTTGACGCCCGCTTCCTCAAAAACCGACTGGGCATCTCCTTCGACTGGAACAACAAGAAGACGAAAGACTGGTTGGTGCGTGCCCCGGTGCTCCTTTCCTACGGAACAGGCGCCCCCTACATCAACGGCGGCGACATCTCAAACAAGGGCTTTGAGATTCATACCTCATGGAACGACCGTATCGGCAAGGACTTCCAATACAGCATCACTGCCAACCTCTCACACAACAAGAACGAGGTGACCCGTCTGGCTAACTCCGAGGGCATCATCCATGGTGGTTCCAACGCAATTGCCCAGAACACGGCAGAGCTCTACCGTCTGCAAGTGGGTTATCCCATCGGATATTTCTGGGGATATGAGATGGAAGGCATCATTCAGAACGAGCAAGACCTGCAAGACTACCTTGCCCGCAACTGCGGCGGCGACAAAGCCAACTCCCTCCAAGGCGCATCGCTCCAACCTGGTGACGTGAAGTTTGTGGATGTCAACGGCAACGGCAAGATTGACACAGGTGACGCCGACAAGACGATGATTGGCGACCCCAACCCCGACTACACCGTGGGTCTGACCATCAATCTCTCTTTCAAGGGCTTCGACTTCTCACTCAACGGCTACGGTTCGTTTGGCCAGCAAGTAGCGAAGAGCTACCGTCAGTTCTCTGACCATCCCGACGACAACTACTGCACCGACGTGTACACGAAATACTGGACTGGCGAGGGCAGCACCAACCGCTATCCCCGTTTCTCCGATGGAAAGACCGCCAACATGTCCGAGATTTCCCGTGTATGGATAGAGGACGCCGATTTCTTCAAAATCTCTCGCGTCTCTATCGGCTACGACCTGAAGCGCGTAGCACGGTTCCTCCCTGTGACCAAGTGTCACATCTACGTGGCTGCCAGCAATATGTTCACCTTCACCAAATACTCAGGCATGGATCCTGAGGTAGGCTTCGGCAATGGTACAAGTTGGGCATCCGGCATCGACTGTGGTTATTATCCATCCTCCCGCTCGTGGCAGGTAGGTTTGAATGTCAACTTTTAATGCATGAAGATTATGAAAAAGCATATTATATTCCTGATGGTGTCCGCCGTATGTGTGCTGTTAGCAGGCTGCGATGACTTTTTGGACACAGAAAGCCTTACGATGAAAGATACGTCGAACTTCCCCATCAATGAGACAGACGCCATCCAAATGGTCAACGGCATCTACTCTGCGATGAACCGCAACCTCGCCGACCCCGAGGAAGACCCCTTCTTCATTTTCGACATTGCTTCCGATGACCGTCTTGGCGGCGGCAGCCAAAGCAACATTGGCGCACAGGGCGTCGACCGTCTGATGAACGCCTATGTTGACTGGATGAAGCCTCTGTGGCAGCAGCGCTATGCCGGTATCAACCGTGCGAACAGTGCCCTCGAGACTATTGACAACGTGACGGGATGGACCTCGGAGAGCAAGAAGAACCAGTTGCTGTGTGAGATTCATTTCCTCCGCGCCTTCTACTATTTCAATCTGGCACAAGTATTCAACGGTGTGCCCTTGGTGCTGAGTACTGAACCACAAAACCTGCCCAAGTCAACACCCGACGAGGTGTATGCCCAAATTGGTTCTGACCTGAAGAAAGCCATCGAGTATGGTCCCTCCACCAAGTATCCAGAATTCGGCGACGGCCGTGCCTCCCGTTGGGCTGCTGAGGGTATGATGGCCCGTGTATGGCTTTTCTACACCGGTTTCTACAAGAAATCTGAACTTCCCCTCCCCGCAGAGGAAGGCGGCAGCATTTCCAAGGCACAGGTAATCTCATGGCTTGAGGACTGCATCGCAAACAGCGGTTACGGTCTTGTCTCCGACCAACGCAATTTATGGCCCTATACCAATCCCTATACTGGCAAGGACTACAAGTATGACATCGACAATGGCCTCAATTGGGAGACTGACGAGAACTTTGAAAACATGTTTGCTGTCAAGATGTCGAACAAGCCTGGATGGAGCGCCGATGCCCAACTCCGCCACAACCGCATCGTGGAGTTCTACTGTCTGCGCAAGACCAATGAGACAGCCTTCCCCTTCTCCGTTCAAGGCTACTCCAATGGTCCTGTGTGTGAGAAATTGTGGACCGACTGGGCAGCAGACCCCAATTACGCAGGTGACTACCGCCGTGAGGGTTCGATTTGTGACCGCGCCGTCGAGATACCCGACTACCCTGGTGACCCCTCCAAGGAGGTAGAGAACACTAACCTGCTCGCCAAGAAATACATCGGCTGTGAGGCCAAAGACCCTGAGACAGGCCAGCGTATGCTGAGCTATGGCTATTTCTACGGCAGTGAGAACAACCGCCAGACGGGTCTGACGCAGTCACTTGTATGGCTTCGTTTTGCCGACGTGCTTCTGATGCACTCTGAGCTCACCGATGGCAAGACCATCTACAATGGCAAGAGCGGTCTTAACGCCGTACGTCAGCGTGCCAAACTCGCCGACATCCCCTACTCTTTGGACAACCTGAAGAAAGAGCGCCGCTACGAGCTTTGCTTCGAGGCCATCCGTTGGAACGACCTGCGCCGCTGGGGTGATGTGCAGCAGAAAGTGAACAACCAGGTAGGCAACAAAATCCTCAACCAGGGCATCTCCGGAGAGTATGCGTTCACCAACAACTTCATGCAACGCTATGAGGAAACCGGTGGCGGTTTCTTCAAGATTCCTGAAGACCAAGTGACCTTGTCGGAAGGTGTGCTGGAACAGAACCCTGGATGGGGTGATGGCACCAATTGGGCGAAGGGCGACCTTCCTTACAAGTTCAAGTAATAGAAAAGAGTGTTGTTTATAATCCCCGGGGGTGACTCCGGGGATTTTTTTGGTGAGGGAGTTTAGGAGTTTTTTGGGGGTGAGGAGTTTAGGAGTCTAGG
>JAGCXX010000146.1 GCA_017961115.1 Prevotella sp.
ATGCCAATCTCAGCCAGATTATCGGAGGCTATTCCAGGTCGTTCTTCCAGGCTCTCAACAATCTCGACATACGCAACATCACTGTGCTCAAGGGAGCAGAGGCTGCGGCTTATGGTTCGATGGGTTCCAACGGAGTCATCATGATTGAGACCGACCAGGCCACCTCATCAGACATGAACACACGCATCTCGTTCTCTGCCATTGCAGGCATGAACTGGAACTCCAAGCGCATCCCGCTCATGGGGGCATCTGAGTATAAAAACTACCTCAGCGATGTGGGCCTGACCTATTATCCCAATATGGAGGCGTTTTTCAATGATTTCAATTTCCTCCGCGACCCACAGGCCAACAAGTCATACCTCTACCAGTATGACACCAACTGGCAGGACGAAATCTACCGCAACAGTTCAACGATGGACTATCTCTTCCGCGTTGAGGGTGGTGACAATATCGCAAAATACAACATATCCCTCGGATACATGGGCGACAAAGGCACCATCATCAACACCAACAGCGACCGATACAATGCCCAAATCAATGCATCGGTGCTGGTGAGCAAGCAGTTTGAAATCAGGGCCAATATCAACACGGCATACCTCAAGGGACAGTATCAGGAGCAGGGGCTGTCGGCAGAGACCAACCCCATGCTGGCTGCATACCGACGCGCTCCCTTGCTCAGTCCACACAAGAGTGACATGTATGGCAACCTCATCAACACCTATGCCAGCTACTGGTTCGGAGCTATCGAAAATGAGGATTTCATCGTCAGCAATCCTGTCTCTCTGGTCAACACCATGATAGGCAAAAACCGCCAGTATGACATGAACATGAAGGTGCACCTCATCTACACCCCACTCCGCAACCTTACCCTCAACGGCATCGTGGGCATATACTACAACTACAATCAGGAGGAGGCTTTCATTCCCGGAATCAACAACGAGGACATCGTGCCATTGTTCGACCAGTACGGACAGGCCAACAACACCATCCGTGTGGGCACCAACCATGCGTTCAATATGTTCTACAACGTCAATGCCGCATACAAGTTCAACATGGGCGAGACACACAAGTTCAATTTCAACGCAGGATGGCAGGCTGTCACCACTTCCTATGAGTATGATGCGGGATTCGGACGCAACTCCAACAACGACTTCTATCAGACTCTCGGCGATGCACAGTCTTTGGGCAAGTATTTCTCTGGCTACAACAACAAATGGAACTGGATGAACGTATACGCCCATGCCGACTGGACCTTCAACAACTTGGTCAAGGTGGGCTTCACAGGGGCGTTCGACGGAGCCTCGTCTATCGGAAAGAATGCCACGAGAATGTCATTCTATCCCGCTGCCGATGTGGTGCTCATGGCGGGCAACCTGCCGGCACTCAGAAATCTCAGCTGGCTCGACAAGCTCAATGTTTATGCCAATCTCACCATGACGGGCAACAGCCGCTACTCCTCAAAGTATGGAAAATACTACTACACATCCAACCCCTATCAGACCATATCGGGCATCATCCGTGCCAACGTGCCCAGCACCAACCTCAAGGCGGAGCGCGACCGCACGCTCAACTTCGGATTGGAAACCGCTTTGTGGCACCACCGACTGATGTTGGGTGTGGGCTACTACAACACCAAGGCCACCGACGTGCTCATCTCTGGCGACCGCTCACCAATTCTCGGTTCCAGCTCCTACTACAGCAATGAGGCAGAACTTCAGACCAAGGGCTTTGAGGTCTCCCTGGCTGTCACCCCGGTCACGACAAGATATTTCACTTGGACCATCGGAGGCAATGTCACCACATTGAACAACAAGGTCAATTCTTTGGGAACACTGCCTGAAATCGTCACCTCGCTGACCGATGACGCACAGGTCATCACAAAGGTGGGTGAAGACCCCTATGCTTTCTATGGACTGAAGTCACTTGGCGTGTTCAAAACCACTGCCGAGGCTGAGGCAGCCAACCTGATGGCCAACGGAAAGAAATTCGCAGCCGGTGATGTCCACTATGAGGATGTCAACAAAGACGGCATCATCAACAACGACGACAGGCAACTCATCGGTTCGGCCACCCCCGACCTTTTCGGTTCGTTCTTCACAAGGTTTGAATACAGGAACTTCGCCCTCGACCTCACCTTCGCCTATGCTTTCGGCAACGATGCCTACAATGCGGTGAGGAGGATAACGGAATCGTCAAAGGACTTTTCCAACCAGGCATCTTCGGTCAACCGCCGCTGGCTCATGGAGGGTCAGGACACCGATATGCCGCGTGTGCGCTACAACGACCGCGTGGGCAACAATGCATTCAGCGACAGATGGATAGAGAATGCAGGATATGTCAAACTGCGTGATGTCACCTTGAGCTATACATGGAACAAACCCATTTGGAACTTCATTCAGGGCGGAACCATCTTTGCGACAGGACAAAACCTGTTTTGCCTGACCGACTACCTCGGACTCGACCCGGAATTCTCTTATTCTTACAGTTCTCTCATGCAGGGAGTAGACTATGCCAAGGCCACCGCGCCACGCTCCGTGAGACTGGGTGTCAACCTGAGATTCTAAACGATAACAACAGAAACAAGAACGATATGAAACGGATATATTCATTCATACACACACTTTGTCTGCTGGGAGGCATGGCCGCCCTATGTGCCTGTTCCGATTTCTGGGACCCTGAGACAGAAGACGAGTTCAACGGGGAGAACGGATTTACCTCAAACACTGAGATGTATACAGGTTTCCTCGGCATCATGACCAAAATGCAGGCTGTCGGCGACAAGGAGATTCTGCTCACAGAGACCAGAGGTGAACTGATAGAGCCTACAGAGGAGTCGAGCAATGAACTGATTGCACTGTACAACTACGACCAGAACCTGCAGACCAACTCGTATGCCAACCCACAGGGTTTCTATGAAGTCATCATCGCCTGCAATGACTACCTCGACAATATGAGGGAATATAAGTCGAAACCCAATGTGGACATGGATGCATGGAAATCGCTCGTGGCATCCACAGTGAGGACCAAGGTGTGGACATACAAGACCCTGGCAGAAATCTACGGAAAGGCCATGTGGTTTGACGACCCCATCACCGAGATGACGGAAATCCACACGGGCGACCGTTTCCAACTGCTTCAGCTCCCCCAACTCATCGACCACTGCCTGCAACTGATGGAGCAGGGCTATGAGGGAGTGGACACCAGTCTGGAAATCGACTGGTATGAGTGGCTCGACCCCACCCACAGCGTGAGCCTCTCCAACAGCCAGTACAGGAAGTGGAACTATATGGCGCCATCCTATGCCGGACTTCTCGCCGAACTCTGCCTGTGGAAAGGAGCCATCCTTGATGCGGAAAAACAGGATGCGACTGCATATTACAAAAGAGCCGCCGATGTGTTGCTCGCCGCTCTGGGCAAACAAATCAATGTCACGTCCGACCCAGGCTCCAACGTATATTGGTTGCCTTCTGCCGCCACCCCAGGCCACTATTCTCCCATCTGGAACAACAGCCAGCCTTATCCCTATGAGGCAGTGTCAGCCATCATCTACGACTACACCAACAACCAGACCAACACATTGCTGAAGCACTTCTCCAACGAATATCCCAACCTGTATCTGCTCAGGCCATCAGCCAAGGCGCAGGAACAGTTCCTCAGCAATGAACTCAATCCCGGAGCCGCCACCAACGACACCCGATACAAATGTGTGTTTGGACAGTCGGGTGGGAATAGCTATATCGCCAAGTTCCGTCCTGTGGGCAGTACTGCCCGCGTCAATGCCTATCAGGATGACTGCCATATCTATATCTACCGGGCGACACAGTATCACATGATGCTC
>JAGCXX010000016.1 GCA_017961115.1 Prevotella sp.
CACCTGCGCGAGCACGCTGCACATCACCCTTGCGCTGAGGACCATCGAGAATCATCTGGTCGCCAGTGTAAGCGTGTACAGTGGTCATGATACCGCTCTGGATAGGAGCGTAGTCATTCAAAGCCTTGGTCATAGGAGCCAAGCAGTTGGTGGTGCAAGAAGCAGCTGAGATGATGGTGTCAGCAGGAGTCAGCTTGTCGTGGTTCACATTGTAAACGATGGTGGGCAGGTCGTTGCCAGCGGGAGCGGAGATAACCACTTTCTTGGCACCAGCCTGGATGTGAGCCATCGATTTCTCCTTAGAGGTGTAGAAACCGGTGCACTCGAGGACTACGTCAACGCCGAGCTCGCCCCAAGGCAGTTCAGCAGCGTTGGGCTTAGCATAAATGGTGATCTCCTTACCATCGACGATGATAGAGTTGTCAGTAGCCTCTACAGTGTGCTTGTTCTCGCCGAAACGACCGGCGAATCCACCCTGGCAAGTGTCATACTTAAGCAGGTGAGCGAGCATTTTCGGGCTGGTCAGGTCATTGATAGCAACTACCTCATAACCATCAGCCTCAAACATCTGACGGAAAGCGAGACGACCGATGCGGCCGAATCCGTTAATAGCAATTTTAATCATTTTTGTAATGTAACTTTAGGGTTGAAAATATAACTACAATATCTTTTAATTCATTTACTTAAAACACACTTTATTGTCAAAAATCAACAAATTTGACACCATGTGCTATTTTTTTCCAATTTCGTGTGCAAAGTTACGATTTTTTTTCTAATTTTGCATCAAGAAAAGGATGTTAATTGATTGAAAAAGAAGAGTTGTAGTTTTAAAAAAACATAAAACGCCATTTGCCTGGCAGGATTGCAAAATGAAGTTGGCAAAAAAGGCATTTCGCATCCATTCAGAATGTTCACGTTATTATTAACTAAAATTTAATCATTATGGGATTTTTTAAAGAGTTCAAGGAGTTTGCCATGAAGGGCAACGTGATGGACATGGCTGTCGGTGTAATCATTGGCGGTGCATTCGGTAAGATTGTCACATCTTTGGTAGATGACGTCCTCATGCCATTCATCGGCATGCTGACTGGCGGCATCGACCTTTCTGGTCTGGAGTACAAAATGATGTTGCCTGCAGTAGATGGCGGTGAGCCTATCGCCGGAGCCACCCTCAAGTATGGTGCTTTCATCCAGAACATCATCGACTTCCTGATTATCGCATTCTGTATCTTCCTCATGATCAAGGCAATGAACAAAATGACTGCCAAGAAGGAAGAAGAGCCTGCACCAGCTCCCGAGCCCTCTGCTGAGGAGAAACTGCTCGGCGAAATCCGCGACTTGCTCAAAAACAAGTAATTCCTAATCACTTAACAACACCAAAGGGAGCGGACCCAAAAGGTCCGCTCCTTTACAACATAATAGAAGACATTGGAAGTTTAGGAGTTTGTGAGTTTAGACGTATGATTTTTAGAGTTTAAACAACATACCCTGTTTTTTTATTACTCAATTTAGATTTTCCATATGAAAATATTGGTAACGGGAGCAGCCGGATTCATCGGTTCCAAAATATGCCATCTGCTGGCACTCAGGGGTGATGATGTGGTTGGTTTGGACTGTATCAACGACTACTATGACGTAAGGCTGAAAGCGGGCAGACTACGTGAGTTGGGCATTGCTGCCGATGAGCGATGCGACCTGCCGTGGCATGTCATGATGGAAAGTACGCTGCATGGCAACCTCCGTTTTGTCCGCATGGGCATTGAGGAGAAAGAGGCTCTCGACGCATTGTTTGCTGCCGAGCATTTCGACAAGGTCATCAACCTTGCCGCACAGGCGGGCGTGCGCTATTCCATCACCAACCCATATGCCTACCTTACAAGCAACCTCGTGGGTTTCCTCAATATCCTTGAGGCTTGCCGCAACAATCCTGTCAAGCATCTGCTCTTCGCCTCCTCAAGTTCGGTCTATGGGCTCAACTCCAAAGCACCCTTTTCAGAGGAAGACAAGGTGGATGCTCCGGTGAGCCTCTACGCTGCAAGCAAAAAGTCCAACGAACTGATGGCGCATAGTTACAGCAAGCTCTATGGCATTCCCGCTACCGGACTGCGCTACTTCACCGTCTATGGACCATGGGGACGTCCTGACATGGCCCCCATGCTCTTTGCCAGTGCCATCTCTAAAGGCAAGCCCATCAACGTGTTCAACAATGGCGACATGATACGCGATTTCACCTACATCGACGACATTGCAGCCGGTTCCATCCTCTGCCTTGACAAACCTCCTGTGGCTGAGCATTGTGACAATGGAGTGCCATTCAGGGTATATAACATTGGTTGCTCCAACCCAGTTCGCCTGATGGACTTCATCAGCGAGATTGAGCAAGCTTTAGGAACAGAAGCCATCAAAATCATGAAGCCCATGCAACCTGGTGACGTCTACATGACCAATGCCGACACCACCCGTCTGGAGACAGAAATAGGCTACAAACCTGAAGTCCGCCTTCATGAGGGCATCCAGCGCTTCATCGCTTGGTATCAGTCAGAGAAAAATCCACTTTGTTAGCTGATGGTTTATAGTTGCCATAGAGACTACAGTAACTATATTTCTAAATAATACAAATTCAATCGCCCCTGCATTCGAGGAAAAGCAGGGGCGATTGGTGTATCAATAATAGTTTTTCGTCATCTCGTAGAACTTTTGGAGACGGGTGGCTGAATCACTGAAGAAGTTGCGGGCATGCGATGACTGCAGGCCCAAGTAATCCTCACATGCACTACACTGCCTTCCGGGACGGCATTGATTGCACTGATATGAACGAGTGATGCGCACCACGCAAACAACGCCTTTTGCAGGCAGATTGCGCTGAACACGATTCTCATATTGTTCGTTGTCCATCAAGGCGAAGGAGTACATACCGATATCCACATACCTATTGTTGCCACCCAACATCGGGAACTCATACCTAATATAGGAATCAGGGGTTCCTGTCTTGGAGAACAGCGTCAGTTGGGTATGTTCCCTTTGATTGAGTTCCACCACCCTGTTGCGCATGGGCGACAGCAGTCCACCACTTTGCTGAGCATCATGCAGTTTGTCAAGGAACGTGTTCCACGTGCTGTTGATGTTGCTCACCGACCTCTCGCCGAACACGCTGCCAGGATAGTCGGGACCTGCCTGAATGAGTGACGGAAGAGAGTCACCTCGCTGCTTGATAAACGAAGCGTTCACCTGCCGCTTACTGACCATGCGGCACCATGCCTCGGCCACCTTGATGCAGTTCCACATATTGTCGCCCTGCCCAAGAGTCCATGGCACCAACCTGTGATGAAAATCATCCCCATCGTAGAAACGGTCAAGGCGGAGGTCAGTGTATTCAGGTGTGATTTCATCCAAACCGAAATGCTTCTGATCCATGTTTAAGGAGTCGTTGACGAACAGTCCTTTAAACAGGTTGAGGTCGTTGACATAGTCGTTGTCATAACTGGTATTGTAGAGATATGACAACCAGTCAGTAAAGTATCTGTTGCGTTGGTTGATGGTTTGTGTATCCTCAGCCCTTCTGAACATGAGATATCTGGTTCTGCCGTTGCTCAACGTGAAGAAGTTATTGGTTCCATCGACAGGCAATGTAGTGACCGACGCATCCAGGCGCTCATTGGTCATCGCCAATGCCGCCAAAGCCACCGGGTAGACATCATCGGAACGCGACAGGAAGGTGGTGAAATCGCATCCACTCCAATGGGTTGACGATTTCTTTGCCCACAGATGTGTTCTTCTTCCGAAGAAATCAACATCTGATGACTTGCCGTCCCAATGATATCGGTGCGGACTTGCCGTATTCATGTCCAGTAAGTTGGGATTGGAGAGGACGGCAGGCAAAGCCACGAGGGGTTTGAAGGTAGACCCCACAGAGCGCCTTGACAGAGAGGTATTGCGCACCGTCATCTTCATCGCCTCAGGATAGTCGTCGAAATCGAACAGCGATGTGTAGAATGGAGTGGCGAGCACCTGTCCTGTCGCCATGTCCATGATGGTCACCGACATGTCATATTGTTCTTTGGTCTGACGTCTGGGCTTTCCTCTTCCTATGGCATCCTGTAAATGATGCACATAGTTTGTCACCTCATGCTCAAACTCTTTGGAGAGCAGAGGGTCGATTGACAAGTCCACCCTACTGACGTTGTCGCGGTTGGACAGATGTCGAGACAGTCCCCTGAGCATCTGCTGGGTGAAGAGGTCGGTCTGTGAGGGGTCGATAAAGAAGCGGCTCGTCCCCATATTCGACTGCACCAGACATGACAACATGCTCGACGGATCCTGGCGCTGGATGACAAACTCACCAAGTTTCCTCTCCTCGTCATCATAAACCAACAGCTTCATACCATCAACAAAGGGGATGGATGATGGTCGCTGCGAACCCGTCTCCGGCTTGCGGTACATCTTCGCCTTTCCCTCGCCTATCACCATGAGGTCGGTGCTATGCGAGACAAGCAATGTGTCATGTGAATAGCAGAGCATAAAGTCTGCACGTGCCCTCGTATTCTCCTGCTCACGGAGGTCGATGTTGATGCTGTGCACCTCATCGCTCTTGAACGTCCTCAGGTAATAGTCATAGTAATCGATGTCGCCATGTGCTCCCTTCAAGGTACCCTCCCCCATGACCGCATGGAACTGCAAGGGATTGTCGCGGGTTAGCCTCGGTTCGTTGTGTAAGGGCAACACACTGTTACCATAGGTAAGGAATACGGCATCACTGTCACAGAACAAGCTGTTGGGAGCCCCCATGATGATGCCTGTCCATGGATTCTTCGCCAGTGCCACCTTAAACATGGATGGCAACAGTTCGATGGACTTCACCTCGATGGGTCGGGTATGGTTCACCCTGGAGTCCACTCCCCTGCAACGAATTCTGAAGTAAGTCTCATCAAGTTGCTCCCCTTGCCTCTGCAACAGTTGGGGCAGGCGGCTGTTGAAAAAGAATTCCCTGAGAGACTCATCTTTGATGCGCTCAGGATGTATTGCCACCAAACGCAGGTCGGATGCCTCTATGTAGGGTTTATGTGCCTCAGCATAAGGCAAAGCAAACTCCAAGGCAGGATAGTGTCTGTTGAGGCTGTCGAGACAGGTGGAGCTGACCGAGTTGTCGACATCAGCCACCAATTCTCTCAGCAACAGGTTAGCCTTCCCCACAAAGCCCTCATCCTTTCCCACTTCCGATGAAGGGTCATAGAGATTGTCGTTGCTAACCTTGCCCAAGGCGGTGCAACCTTGGAAAAAAGAGAGCACTACTGCCAGCAAGAGGATGAGAATGGGTACTCCTGCCACCAAAAAGGGACGCAATGCCACATGGCTGTCCTTATGAAGTTGGGGGTCAATTCTTGGCTCTTCCATCATTTTATTATTCAAATAGTTAAATATTTAATAAGTTAAAGAAGTTAAGCTCATTTCTTTTTTAGTAAGCGATGGTTACATCTTCTGGCAGTTTCTTTGTCAGATATCTTACAACCATGAGGTAATACTTGGCATCCAAAGTGCTCAACTGAGTAGAGTCATTATCGAGCAGCACCTTGTTGGGAATGTCAACCGTGTTCCCCTTGACTTGGATATTGCGGAGGCGGTATTTCTTGTCGTAGACGCTCTCGAGCAATGGTTTGCCATCAACGATGGTGAGCGTGTCTTCTTTCCCTACAGGCTCACCTTTCTCATTGAAGAGGTATGCCCTCACCTTGGCGGTGTCAGGCACTTCCAAACCCTTCAAACTGTAGTATGCCTTGCTGAGTGGGAGCAAGTCGGCAGACTTATTGAATGTGAGGTGAGGAACCTCCAAGGTATCCACCTTCACCATACTGACGCTGTCCCAATCAACTACATTAGCGAGTTGCTGCATCAAGTTGCACTGCTGGTTGCCCTCCCATACGATGGACAGTCCATCCTTGGTCAAAGGTTTCTCCGGTGAGAACAGGTATTTGCCTGCCACCAGACCACCAACGGCACAAATGACGGCAGTTAAGGCCCATGCCACCAACCTGATTTTTCCCCAGTTGCGTGTACCCTTTAGGTCACGGAACAAATGATCCAACTCTTTTGACATTTTGCTATTGCTTTTTTTGATGGTTGAAATGAATAAACTGATAATCGGATAAGCCTCTGCGGCATTGCCCTTGTATTTAACAATCGCTTTGTCATCCTGAGGATTTTTCTTCTCCCTTTTGAGTGACGCAGCATTGATGAAATGTGTCTTGATGTCACTGCCCAAGCCCTTTGCTGTCGTTATCTGTTCAAAATAGGTCTGGAGCCTTTCTCTAATTACTTTGTAGACAAGCGGGTGGTTTTTCCTGATGGCTGCAATACGGGGCCACTCATGCACATCAAGCAACTGCTCCTTGCTGAGCAATGGTCGGTATGCCTCATTTCTCTTCCCACCGAACAAGGTGTGCTGCACGGCAGGCAGCAGCGTATCACGGAAGAAATCGTCCCAATCCTTGGGCAAGGCACGTCCCACATCCAGCAAGTCCTCGCAGTTGTCGTACCTCTGGTTGTCGTTTCCCTTCGACAGCAACGAGAACAACTCCTCCTCCCCGACCTGCATCAGTGCCATGCTCTCAGGCGACCTATCCTTGCTCTTCGAATCCAATATTCTTCCGAATGCCGCAATCACTGCCCCAATATCACCAAACGAGTAGCCTTTTGCAGCATCTCGCACCCACGTTTCTATCAGTTCACGGTAAGCGGGTTTCAGGTTTCTTATTCCCTCAGGCATCGACACCTGTTTGGGCGGTTTGAAATACTCAGTAGGGACAAACGAGTATTTGGTCATGCATTCGACTATCTTACGCATGGATTTCAGTTCTGGGACAACGAGGGTGCCAAACAATTCTCCGAAAACCGCCGTCACCCCCTTGTTCTTGTCGAGTCCCTCCTTTTTGAAAATACCATACCAATTGATGACAGACTGCGGTTCGGTCAGTTTGAGCGATCTCAGGAATCGTCCGTCAAGCCGTCCTTTCTGCTCCTCACTGAGTCCTTTTTTGAAGAGAAAGGAATGTCGCCCTTCATATAGATAACCTGGCAGCGCCTTGTCCTGCAATTTAGCCACGCTGTCCCCATCATAGTCCATCAGGTTGAACACATCCTCATGGAACCCCTCCATCGTCCATCCCAAAGAAACATCTCGCATGGCTTTGACATATGCCTGCTGCGACTCAGCGTCCATGCGGGAATAATAGTTTCGGAATGCTTTCCAACCATTTGTACCAAGTTGACTTAAATGATTGCCCAATTTCCGCCAAATGGTCCAATCGCTGTCACGCAACTGGTCGGACGTCATACCACCCACTTTGAAAGCCCGCTTTAGGTTGTCGAAGGACAGCAATGGCTCCTGTGCCCCAGGCAACTTAATACTTCTAAGCAAGGCATCCTCCTTCTCACCTATTCGGGCAGGACTTGTTGTCGCCTCATCCCATGTCATCGAGATGGCATTCTGTGGAACAGACATTTTGCTCACCCTGTCGTAAACAATGATGGGAACGTCGTCGAGCACATCAAGATAGTGCTCATCTACACAGAAGCCAAAGGTGGCATATCTGCGAATGTTGAGGGGCAATCCCTCTATGGCAGATGTCAGCGTCTGCAATTCCCCCGTGAACACCCCGTCGCCGAAGAACTCCTCGCCCATGATGTCGAAAGCAAGATACAATGGTTTCTCCTGCAGCATGGCTCTTATGATATGGGTTCTCAGTGTATTAGCCGCCGTCGTCGGAATCGGATTACCCACATTCACTACAGCGACTGCATCCACCCTTCCTTCCGGCATCCTGCCAATTCTTGGCATTGCGCGGAAGAGCGATGTGAGGCAGAACCCTATCTTATTCATATCGTCGCGGCTCACCTCATAGCCGGCACGGAAAGGATAGATACGCCCCAGTGCCTTGCTCACCACATGTGAGCCCTGCACATGGATGAGGATGTAATGGTCGACATCTGCGTTGTAGCGCCACACCAGACTGGCATGCTTGGGTGAGAGCACGGGCGGGTTGTCGAGAAACAGTCCGCTCACATCACTGCCATGGCGGGTATAACCAGCAGAATAGAAGAGTGTCGTGTCTCCTATGTTGTCGGGCCATGAGCCAGAGGCATATTTGGCGATGTTGATAGTCAAACTTGACATATTGCTTAACTTTTTAACTACTTAACTCCTTTTATTACTTTCAACAAAGAAGAATCAAATCATACTTTGTATAAATTTCAAGTGCTCGCCACGATGGCGCAAACCCTCTGAATGGATGCCATTTTGCAGGAGGATATCAGTGAGCAACTGATAGGAACCAAGGCACATGTGCTGGACACGGGCGCCGTTGACCTCCGCTGTGAACGACCTTATCCTGCCATTCTCATTATTGATAAACCTGGTCATGTCGGAAGGGTCATTGTCATAGATGCGGCAGTCGGCATCGACCGGTGTGGCGGTGAAATACACATGTGGTGGTAATATGAAGCCTGGCTGCTGCGACAGTTCTTCGAGATTCACTCGTTTTCTGAATACAGAGCGTAATGAAGACCGTTTGTTGACAGCTGTTGCGTTGAGCAGATGCCAAAAAGACTGCCCCACTCCGATGCCAGGGCGATGACGGATACGGTATTCCCAACCTTGAGGAAGTACAGCAGCCGCTTCAGCATCATTCATCTCCCTGATTATCTCTTGGACCATTCCTTCATAGAGCAAGTTGCGAACAGAAGCATCTGCCGTTGAAGCACCTGCAAGTGATGTTTTCGTGACCGAGGAGCAATTCTTCAGAATGCCATCAGCACTCCTAAAAGCCAGATAGGCATTTGGACGAGCTGACCCCTCTCTCATAAAATAAGCCACACGCTCTAAGAGTTTTCCCAACTTGCTATCCACCATAAGATTGTCACAGATAATCAGATCTGTCGCTTGTTGGCAATATACAAGAGGATAGAAATAGAAAAGCACCTGTTTTGCATCATAGTCCTCCAGAGATATCTGCTGTGTAGAAGTGATATTTTTCCAGCACTGCTTGATGGTGAGCAGCAGGGAATCGGTCTGCAACTCCGACATGTGTTTGAATATGTATTTTCCGCTCACAGGCCTGCGATTCACTTCCTTGTATTTTCCCTCCTGGAGTTCACAACGCAGATTGTCCCAATTGAGATAGCTACCATATCGAAGTTGGCTGCTTGCCCTGGAACTGATACCATTGATGAGGTCGAGGTCTTTTGTAACGATGAGTTTCTTTTCCAATCCTGCCTGATTTCGCCAAGTGGAAAGAAAGAACAAACCCTTTTCCCGTCGTTCTATGAGTTGTCTCAAATTAAAGAACATACCCATTCGGTCATTATCATTACCCATGTCGAAAACCTCACCGGGAATATTGAGGAAGTCCACCTCCAACCGCCTTCCCAGCGTGCCTCTTGAGAGCCAGGCTCCATAATGATTGTCGGGTCTGCAAGCATAGTGCTCAGTGCCCCTCATTCCACCCGTCACGCTGTTGAACGTGTCGTAGAAATAGGTTCCGAAACTACTGTGTGGATAACCAAGAGGAAGTTCCTCCGGCTGATACCCGAGCAGTCCGAAAGCGTGTATAAGGTCATAGAGCAAATAGCTCTTGCCACTTGCCCGCTCACCAACGACAGCGATGCGAAGACGTTTGGGTATTCCTGCCATAATCTTTATGAGTTATGTTTGCCCTGCATGATTCTCAGCAAATCTCCCACTATGAAGTTTCCCAATCCGTGTTGGACGAGGATGTCCATCGTCAACTGATAACTGCCGAAACAAACTTTGGAATTGCAATTGCTGAAATAGTAATCCTTGCCTTTTATTGTCTTCTTGAAATCAGGCGCAGGCCTACCACCCACGTTATAGTTTTGATAAATATCATACTCACAAGTGATTGGCGTGCATGAGAAATATACATGGGGAACTATTGTTCCAACAGCAAGATTTTCATCTCCCTTTTTCGTCCTGGTCCTTGTAAGCAACAAACGAAATCCTTGACCGTCATTGCCGCCCAGCCGGCTCTTAATATGGCCATAAAGGTCGGGTTGATCCTCTTTAAGAAAACCACTTCCTCCACTCACATCCAACAGGGCATCAACCAACTTATCAGCATTATCAGTAACACCGTCAGGAGTAATGGCACCAGTTACTCCAGAAGCCAAGATTTTCTCTTCAGGCATTCCGATGAATTCGGACAGTAGATCTCTCTTTATTTCCAATTTCCGGTTAATGTAATGCTGCATGGCATAAGTGAAGAGGGAGTAAATGGCATTGTGGCGTTTTGTTGAAACAACCTGACTTAACGTCTCCGAATTGAGTTTCTGATAGTTAGCCTCTTTTGGATACATGATGAAATCCACATTGCGGAAAGCAAGATAAACATGCAACTCATCACTCTCACTACTATCCTTCATAAAAGAATTAATACCATTTATCAATTCTCCAAACGACATCTCATCTTCAGGCTTCTCACTGGTAAAGATGCGGTCGCAGATGACGATATCTGTCGCCAAAGAGCAATAGTGGAAGAACACGAAACTTCTATCATAAGCATTGCCCTGAAAATCATCTGCATCAAAACCTAAGTCAGCAATATTTCGAGTGCGAATCCATTCCTGGATACTCCTGATGACGGAATCGGTGTCATACTCGAAAAAATGCTTGAGGAGATCCGCTCCATTGATTCTTTTGGCAGACCCCTTGACTGGTTTGTATTTTCCCTCATTGAGTTCTGAGAAAATCTGTGCCCATGTCTTAAAAGATGTGACCAAGGTTTTGGGATTGATTGACGACATGGCTGCACGGTCAGCCGCAGTAGGTGCCGCAGCATTGTTGGGCTCTACAATCCATTTCTGTTCGCCTGTGTCCGACATCCACAGGGTGACGGAGAACACCTTGCTTGTCTTTCTTAGTTTGTCCCTCAATTTTGTAAAAGCCTGCAACCGAGACACCCCCGACTTGGGCTCGGCAAAGATTTCACCAGGTATATTGAGAAAATCCATATCGTATTTGGCATTCGTATTGTTGTTGTGCTTCATTGCCGAACCATAATGGTTGCCTTGGCGGCATGAATACAGCGGTGTACCACCATCTCCTCCAAACTCATCTGGTGAATAATTGCCAAAGTCCTTGAACTCTTGAAGACCATTCTCCAAGGGATGGTAGATGCCCGACATGCTTTTCAGCGACGTCAATATATCCTGCAACAGGAAACTCTTTCCACTTGAAGTGGTGCCCACTACTGCCAGGCGGATGTATTCTCTGCCAAAGCCATATCTCAAAGAATGCTTGAGCTTCTTGTACACATGCCTAAAATGCACACCAGAGAAAAGAAATCTTAATTTGTCAAAAATGCTCATATTCAAAATATTATGTTTGTAATTGCAAAATAACTGAGTTTTATGGCTACTAATTCAATACCATTTTTCATTAGTTTTATTCTCTCGACAGGTGACTGCCGCCATGAATGCCAAAAGGATGGCTGTCTCCAATGCTTCACCCACAGCATCGACACCGTAGCCAGGAATCAGACGGCCTGTGAACGGCAGACGTCCCACATAAGAGAGATAGATGTAGAAACTGGTTCCCACCCACATCATCATCGCCAGCAACCGCCACTGCATCGCCCTAGTGAGTCGTGCATCGCTGTCATAGTAAGAGAGGCTGAACATCATCACCTGCCACATGACGATGAAGAGCAGCAAGAAGAATGTGAAAGAGGTGAGATAGACGCCATATGAACCAAAGAAGGCGGCAGGCATACTCATATCGTTAAGTACAACCGGCGACTGTCCCGAACTGACCGAGGTATGCAAGAAATGATTGTCGTTGGACAACGGGTCGCTCCCTTCTGCAGGATGCATATAATGGCTCATGATAACCATGAACTCCGCATCACTCTCGCTGTACCGATAACCGCTGCGCTCCAAATCGTCGAAATTGGAATAAAGCATCACGCGGCGGGCCAAACGGTCGTAGTTGACTTTCTCCGGAGAGAACAAGTGACTGCAAATGAAAGTCATGGCAACAAGGAGGACAACCAATACCAGCAAGACGCCATTTACCCATCCCTTTTCGTTTCTCGCCATCTGATATTGACTATTAAAATACGCCATTGGGCGTTCCATGAGGAAGAAGAAACAGACGAAGCACATCACAAACCCTAAGTAGTTGGTCATATAGCCATGGTCGCCCACCATCGCCGCAGCGATGTATGCCAAGGAGATGAAGAACATCTGACATAAGATAGTGTAGCGCGGCAACTGTCCCTCATACAGTTTCACGCTGGAGAGGGCACGGGTCATGCCCAAAATGACGATGAGCGTAATGAAGGCAGTACCAAAGTTGCCCGACACCTTGCCTATAGCATAAAGTACGACAAATAGCAGGAAATGGCTGGGGAAGAGGCTTTTCAACGCCTCAATGAAGGCATCGCGGACAAACTGCAAGAAATAGACAAGGGCGGTGATTGCCAACAAGACGATGAGCAGCAACCAACTGAATCCTACCTTAAAAATGACAAATACTGAGAGAAGCAGCAAGGTGGCAGTCATGATTATTTTCATGGGTAAGCCCTTGGTGATTCTGCTCCACATCTCTTCCAATTTCCGTGTCATTTTCTCACCTACGCCATTCCAAAAGTTTTGGACCTTTTCCCAGCAATTGCTGATTGGTCTCCAGAAGCAATCTGCAGCGAGCCACAAAACAAGCACCACTCCCTCGATGAAGAGCAGGGCATAAACCACCGAACGGTGGGTGTCGTTGATGCCATATTCCTCCAACCATTTCCACGGTCTGATGTTGAACACTTCCTCATTGAAATAGGAATTGATGACACTTTGGTTCACCATATTGTCCATCACCTTGAAGAACACCCAGCCCAACCCGCCCCACATCAAGAAGCAAACCAGCCAATGCCAAATCCTGGGGAGACGGAACTCCTTCGTGGCATAGTGGCGCAGCGGCGTGTTGAGCAACATGGCCAAGCTGAATAAGAGCAGCATCATCAGTGAGGTAGACACAGGG
>JAGCXX010000147.1 GCA_017961115.1 Prevotella sp.
GCACGGCAGCGGAGGTGTCACCTCGGAGGGTCTCAAAGAATCCATGCTTTCCGTTCCACAATCTTCCGTGAATCAGTTGGCTGAGGGTGTCGGCCTTGGCGGTGTAGACGGTGGCCTTGCTCTCTTCGCCAGCCATAGAGCAGAGCATCGACAATGCCTGTGCATTGCCATACATGTAGCTGTTGATAGTGGGACGGGCATACTGCTTCCTGCGCCCGCCGCTGATGCTCTCTTCCATACCGTCTTGCACGTCGCCCTGCCAGTAGAGTCCGGAAGGCAGGCGGTTGGTCGATTCCCAGCGGGCATACTCTTCCTCCAGACGGGGCTTCAGACTGAGCAGGAAGTTGGTGTCGCCCGAAACCTTCCATGCCTCGGTGATGGCCCATGGATTCCAAGACGAGAACTTGTTCATCTTCGACATAGCCTTGCCATCATTGCCATAATACCAAGTGCGCAGGATTTGATGCAGGTAGGTGGTGTCGCGCAGCCATCGGGTCTCCATCACATGATGTCCGATGGCACAGGCAATGAGGTTGTAGCGGTCGGCATAGGAACGGTCGACAAGGAATTCGGTCATACCATAGCCCACGGGAGTTTGCTTGATGTGCTTGCGCAAGGTCCACCAACGGTAGTAGTACATCTCCCTGAAATTCTCTTGCGGACAGTCGAAAAGTGGGATGTTCTTGCGCATCCATTCCGAGGAGGCGGCATTGGGGATGGTGGTCACGATATTCTCGTCCTCCATCGTGTTGAACCGTTCGGCATAATGGGCGAAATCATCGTAGCGGAGAATGGCAGCTGAAGCATCACCATCGAGCGACCTCGTGGTGACATGAGCAATGCTGAACCGTGCGACGGGGTCTTGCTCGTCGGCTCGTGGCATATCGAAATCTTGGTCAGCCGGGGTGTTGACATCAGGTTTGTCGAACAATGATCCAGTACGGAAGACGATGCGCGAGAAGTGCTCAACGGGAGTGTCAAACTGCCGCTCACAGGCTTTTCTGCCGTTCACATAATATACTGCGCGGTGGAGGGCAACGGAGAGCACAGCCTTGATATGGTAGGTCTCGCCTTTTTCGTAACGTTTCATCAGCGTACCATATCGGGCACCGCCTTTCACACGCATGGTGCCGGTGGAGTCGGCTACGATGCGTGAGGCGACATTTCCTCCGTCATCCAAAAACTCGATGTTGAGTTCACCATGGGTGGTCTGTCCCAAACTCATGTCCCATTCCACTTCCAACTCCTTGGTAATGGGGATGACGCGCTCCACCTTGGCATAGTCGTATGGCTCGCTGTCGCTGAGGGTAAGCCATTTTCCTTCCAGCGAGATAGGACAGCGAAGCGGCATATAGAGGTTCCAGTCGGTCATATCAGCCAATTGTTGGTATGCCTCAAAACCTCCTGATGCTTGTGCCGTGGCATTCAACTTCACGGGAACGGGAATCCTCGATACCCACATATCCTCTTTGTTGTTGGAGTAGGTCACCCATAGGTCGCTGTCCTGAGGGATGCCGTTGCCTTCTTGTATGCCGCGGGTATATTGCGGACCGATGCTCTTGTAGTTGCCACCGTGGCGCAGGGGGGTAACCTCACCGTTGACCAATGAGAGGGTGGTGTATTCCAAACCGTCGCTGCTGAGGCTGATGGCAAGAGGCCATCGGTATTCGGCGGGATTGTATACCGTGGCATAGGAACCGTCGGTGAGACGCTGTCCCCATATCTTGGCATTGGCATTGACAAAACCAGGGGCATGGTCGCAGGGTTCGCGCCAGGTGTTGCCGCCATCGGTGCTGATGCTTGTGACGGCGTGTTTCCACAGCGCCACCTTGCGCCCATCAGGAAGGGTATAGCCGCTGAAAGCCTTGTAGGGACGTGTCAGAGGGATGATGGGGTCTTCTCGGTCGGCTTCCTCCACCCACTGCATCCGTTGCATGGGATCGGCTATCATGGCGTCGACGGCGCGGACAAAACCTTTGTCCTTTGATTTCTTGTAGTGGGGATAGATGGTGTTGCGCTCATTGAAGTCATGATTGTAATACACGAAGTAGATGGGACCGAAGGTGCCGTCGCGACGGATTTCGCGCACTACGCGACCGATGCCATTGCCATCATTGGGGTCGTCCTTGGGGGTGAGGGCGATGCCGTAGTTGCCGATGGCTATCAATTTGCCGTTGGGTGCTACATAAAAACCCACTCGCTGGTGCATGATGGCTTTCAGGTCCTTGGCGACGATGCCGGGCTGCGTCTCCTTGGTAAACCCGTCGGGAACAGGATATTCGGGGAACAGTTCTACAGGGGCACTCCATGTATATCCGTCAGATGAGGTTTGGAGCAGTGTCTTGCCTGGTGGTTCATGCTCATGGCGCGGGTCAGACAGATAGTGCATGTAGAAACGGTTGTTCCACCATGCCATCATTGGCTGGTGGTTGTATGTCCAGGGCATCTCGGCACGCATCGTCTGTATGCTGTGCACACCAACCACGGGTTTCAGTCCTCCGTCGTGGCGGGCAGGACGTGCTATGGTCTTCCCAGTGTAGTGCACCACGTCGCTGTCAGAGAGTAATGCGTCCTGATTTAGGTGTCCATATGCCTTGACACCCATCCCCACAATCCCGATGAAGATGAATGTCAGAAACAGTCGCTTGCTCATTTTGCTTTTTACCTTATATTATTTTTTTAATATGACGCTCCTCATACCTTTTTGTAATCATATATGTATGAATGATAGATGATGATGAAAAAAATGGAAGAAAAAACAAGAATTTGTTGAGGAAATAAAAAAAATTACTTAATTTTGCCCCAAATATACTCATAAAATCAATCATTTCACTATTTAAAAACAAGCTATTATGAAGACCAAACTAACGCTACTGATGGTAGCCTTGTTGTCTGCATTTGCTTATGCAGCCACCACTTGGCAGGCTACTGCGGAAACTTCTGTTGAACCAGGCACAGTTCTGATAGACAATGACTTGGTTGTGGCTAAGACGGTTTTTGCCACTACATTGGTTGCAGAATCCGAATCAAAAACTATTGCAGGAGAAAACTTCTCCCATTTTATTCAAGTGAGAGTCAAAAGTGATCCAAGTGTAGATAATCCTGATGGGGAGGAATACACAGAAAAGCAAAGTACATCTATTCAGGTTGAGGCCAAGAAGAATGTCTGCCTCACTATCTTTTATCGCCGACAATCAACATCTCAAACAGAAGATGCAGGTGTGTTTG
This sequence comes from Prevotella sp., assembly GCA_017961115.1. Classification (GTDB taxonomy): domain Bacteria; phylum Bacteroidota; class Bacteroidia; order Bacteroidales; family Bacteroidaceae; genus Prevotella. Next base: position 3,229 of record JAGCXX010000147.1, read on the forward strand.
CTTCGAACGATGGCAAGGATGTGAAGGTGTTCAATAAGGCAGATTTCTCTGTCCTTGATGGAGAAATGACCATCGTGGAGACAACTTCTGATTTCAAATATGGCTATGCCACCAAGAAAGTGGAATTGGCTGAAGGTGGCAAATATGTGATTACCGCAAGAGGTACGACTTTAAGTTTCTACGGTATGAACGTGGAAGAAGTCGTTCCTCCCGTACCCGTGATGGGCGATGCCATCGCCATCGCTCCGGCCTCCGGTGCTGACATTGCCTCCGAGCTGGCCGCAGCCCAGGCAGAGAATCCCTATCCCGCCAGCATCACGATCACCCTGGCAGCCGACGGCGCGTACACCGTGGGTGGGACGATGAACGTCAACTGCCCCATCACCATCAAGGGTGACGCCGCCAAACCCGCCACCATCGACGCTTCTGCCATTTCTGCTCCTGTCGTCCAGCTGACAGCCGACATCCATCCCGACTTCACCAAGACGGAGAGCGTGACCATTAAGAATGAGGATGGCACCGAGGATGTGAAGGAGTACACCTACACCGAGTTGGGCAGCGTTGTCTTCGAGAACGTCAAAGTGTCCGGTATGAAGAACCAGCTCTTCTATGCCAACAAGCAGCAGGTCGTGCTGAACGAGCTGGCAGTTCGCAACAGCATCATCGGTGCCGACGGAACGGCA
>JAGCXX010000148.1 GCA_017961115.1 Prevotella sp.
CCGCCATCAGTCCCATGATGCACTGCTTGTCAGCAGTCTTCATCAGCGACTCGTATTTCTTGGCAGGGAAGTCAAACCGCCTCATCGGCTTCTGCCAGAGGGCGGCACGCAACACCTTGAAGATGAATTCAATTTTGGTCAATTAGATAAAAAGTTAAGTGGTTATAATTAAGTTATATGTTTTTGATCACTCAAACTATGAACTATGCATGATGGACTCCTTAAAATCGAGAATGAATTGTCGGCGGCGTTCATTAAGTAAATCTCGGTCATAGTCCTTTGCCTCCTCAAAATTGAGTTTGGCTTGAGTGATGAGGTCTTCGGGTTTGATGTTCTTCAGAATCTCTACAATACGGTCCACCTGCCCTTTGGGGAACAAATACTCAGGAGCGAGCAACTCTGGAATACCTGCTATGGCGGAACCTAGACAGAGACAACCGCGGCTCATCGCTTCGATGGTGGAGCGGGGCAAACCTTCCTGCTTGCTGGGTTGTACATAGATGTCGATGTCATCGTAAAACTCTGTTACCTTGTCATGGGGGAGACCGCCTAAGATATGTACCCTGTCGCCAACACCTAAGCTGTCGATAATGGATTGCAGTCGGCTACTGTCACCAAGTCCTATCATGTGGTATTCCATGTCAATACCAATCGACTTGAGTTGGGCAACAGCTCTGATGACATATTCCTGTCCCTTATAAGGAACATCAATAGCAGCAGCGGTACCGATGAGGAGTCGGCGGCCTGTGGCTTGACGCTCCTTTATATTCTCCAAACGCTTTTCCAACACACCCGACTGTCCGGTGCTGATGTCAACATTGCTGCAGGCAATCCACTTGCCGCTGGTAGGATAGCGGCGTTGTAGAAATTCCTTAGTGACATAGATTGACCAAGGTGCATCATGCTGGGCATGCCTGAGCTTGAGGAATGCCCTGGGCGCCATGATTTTCCCACGCCAGTCGTAGTTCCATAGGCTGTCCCACGTGCAGCCGCAGATAACTGTCATGTATGGTTTATGGTATTTTTTCGCATACTTCACAGCCATGTAACCATGGTTGGATCCTAAATGTATGATGCACACATCGGCCTTATGTACCTCTTCCCTCACAATCTCTTCTGTTTTGCCTGTCTCAAAAAGCATGCTCTTAACAGAATTGTATTTCGGGATGGGTATAATGGTGATGTCATCGGGGTTGATGCGCTGGCTATTGGCTTTTTCTACCTTACGGGCATGGCAAAGCAGGGTAATGTCTTTACCCAAAACCTGATATCGGGTATAAGTGTCGGGGATGGCGTTGCTGTAATAATCCTTGCCGTCATATTCAATGGTGGCTTGTGAGGAAAAAAGTACTTTCATATTTGTGTTGGTAATCTCTATTATTTCCAAAGTTGATTCCACTCTAAGAATCAAATGTTCAGACTTCTACACTCCAAAATTTCCTAAACTCTTACACTCCTAAACTTCTAACTATATCAACGTGACATTCTTCCGTTCTCCAAACATCTGCATGATGTCGGCCATGGCAATGCTCTCGCGGCGGCGAAGGCGCGCGGTGGACAAACGGTGGTTGAAAATGCACGAGATAAACTCCTGTATTTCATATCTTAAGCCAGAACCATCCCACTTGTAGAAGAATTTTTTGTTTTGATTCTGGTCCTCAAAACGAAACTCATAGTAGTCTGTCAACCACCATGGCGAGGGCACATACGCATAACCTTTTGTTCCCGAAATGACTAAGTTACCCTCGGTCTTGACACCAAGGCCGAGTTTGAAGGAGCACACGCCATGGGGATATTGGATGACCCCTTGAGTATAGACATCGACACCGTCCTGCATCTTGGAGAAGAAACTGACGTTGACAAAATGTGTCCCCATCAGCTTGATGATGGGCAGCAAAGGATACGACCCCATCTCATAAAAGGAACCTCCAGCCTGATTGGGGTCTATCTCTCTTGTCAGCCTGCTGCCCCACAATTTCGACTCCGACGCGCTTACATCCACCACATCGCCGATGAGTCCGCTCTTCACCATGGTGACTAAATGGTTGAAGGCCGGCGCATGGGCTGTCTTGTTGGCTTCCATCAGCACCAGCTTCCTGTTCTTGGCCAGTTCGAAGAGGTCACGTGCCTCATCGCCCCTCAGCACAAGCGGGGTCTCGCAGAGCACGTGTTTGCCTCTGCGCAGTGCTTCCTTGCATTGTCGGTAGTGGCATAAGTGCGGTGTGGCGATGTACACGCAGTCCACGTCTTCCAATAATGCCTCATAACTGTCGTATGTTTTTTCCAATTGATGCCTTTGCGCGAAGTCTGTAGCCTTGGCATGGTCGATGTCATAGACACCGCTTACCTTTACATAGTTGACAAAGCCCGTTTCAGGCACAAAACGCTCGGCTATCCTGCCTGCTCCCACGATGCCGATGCGTACGTCTTCCTGTAGGTTCTCTCGCAGCATGGTCGAGGAGATTCCCTCGGTACGGGGCAGATAGACCACCTCACAATACTCGTTCAGATAGTCGAACTTGCCCACCCAGTCGCTGCCGATGGCAAAAATGTCAACCTCATATTTCTGGATGTCGTCAATTTTTTGTCCGACATAGTCCTCGATGATGATTTTGTCGGCGAGGCCTGTTGCCTTCACAGCCTACACGCGCTCCAACACATTGTTGACCACATTGAGTTTGCCGCGCTCTCGGTCAAAGTTGTCGTTGGTCACTCCCAC
>JAGCXX010000149.1 GCA_017961115.1 Prevotella sp.
CATATTCCTTGTCATATCCCTTCCCCTTGGGACAGATGACGGAAACCTCGTAGCCGTTTTCGGCCAATGTTGTTGCTTCTTGCCATACGCGCGTATCAAAAGGGACGGGTAGGTTCTCAACGATAATCAATACTTTTCTCTGCATGATGTGACTGTTTTTTCCTTATTCAACAGTGATGATGCTTTTGATGTTTTTGCTATGGGTCCTATACCTGATGGCTTTGGAAGGGCTCTTGATGCCATATTCGACAGAAACTTCTGCTGGTTCCACACTGGTGGTGTATTGGGACGGAACGCTGACCGTCAGTCGGCATCTCGTCTTTTCATAGATTAAAATATAATCATCTTTTTCCTGTTGTATGTCCACTCCTTGTCCGACCATGTAGGTGAGGACAACGTCGCTCTCCTGACTGAGTTCGTCGGTGATGATGAGCGTCTTGCCATCATGGTCAAAATCGAAAGTGCGGCGTGTCATAATAGGTGAGTAACCGTCATGCTCTGCTGTCAATATGCTATGTTTTCCATCGGTCTGATGAAGCAAAAGTTGGCAGTTGGCTTTTCTTCCCCAAAGGAAGGCACCGAGCATCTCGGATTGGTCATACCCCTTGATGCTGATGGTGTTGTGATTGACGGTTTTTCTGAATTCATCTCGTGCGTGAAGGTCACAATGATAGATATATGTTCCTGGGTCGGTAAACATGGATACCCCACCCACCATCAGTTGAAAACTTAGGGCATCTGCGTGGCCGTGGGCGGCAATGCTTCCAAAACCCAGCGGGGCATGGTCGATGCCTATGAGCATCTCGCCGTCTTGGCTGCGAAGAAAAGTGTATCCTCCTTGTTCAAAACACTTGCCTGCATGGGTGTCATACAATGGTTGTTTGGCGACCTTGGAGATGGCGGATTGAGAAAAAAGACAATTCACCGTCTCGTTTGTCTTGTTGAAACGGGAAAACCTTTTCCCAGTGACCATAGAACTCAATTGCAGCACATAGTCAGCATATGAGAAACACCCTCCTTGCAAATCGATTATCTTGCCCTCATCATCATCCCCAAAGGCCATGATGTGAGTTTCGTCATACATGGAATGGCAAATGAATTCACTCATTCGCTCCATATAGTCCAACCAAGATGGGGAAAGGGAATCTCCGTTGTGTAAGATGCAACGTGCCGTGATTGAATAGGCTTCCAGAACGAATGCGTGATAGTGAAGAGACATTTCTTTATTCACTCCGTCTGAAGTAGTCTGTCGTGGCAGTTCTGCGGTCATCGTTTTGACGGCATTGTTCTTCCACTTGGCATATCCATACACATAGCCACCAAGAACAAGGGCGGTGGATTCCACGAGGAGATGGTTGTTGGCTGAAGAAAAACGAGACTGATGTTTGTCCACGAAGTCCAGCATGTTGAGAATTCCCCTGCTGATGCTGTCGAGCAGTTGCTGGCTGGTGCCATTTGCTTCTTTGAGGTAGTTCAGCATGAGCATCCAGTTGATGGCCCTGATGGCTACCTCCATGACGCTGGTCCATGAAATGCCGATAAGAAAAGGATTGCTCTTGCACCAGTCTTCTAAAAGTTGGGTAAGTTCTTCAAGATAATGATGCTCTCGTGTATGGTAGTAATTTTTGGCAAGAAGGGCAAACTGAAAATGTCGGTTCAGCTCCCAGTTGGTGCGGGCATCGCCCACGGCATCATTCTGCTTGTATCTGATGTCGTATGAGTAGATGCGCTCCCATTCGTTGGGAGTTTGGAATCCTGCGTGCCAACTTGTTTTGTGTTGTCTGTAGTCATACCCGCCGATTAGATGGATGTCATCTTGGTGAGTGTGGTTGTCATTGTGGAATTCTATCCCCATCCTTTGTGCATCAAAGGTCAGATGAGTATATGAAGGGTTGAGCAACCTCTGGGTGACGGAAATGGGGCATCGGGCATATTTCCTCTCACAGTGCTCCAACCATTTTTGGCTGAAACGCCATGCCACTTCTTTGAGGCTCATGGCTCTCAGTCTGTGAATATACCATCCCCACCTGTTCATTCAGAAGTCGGTTTGTTGGAAATCCCTGTCGATTGGCTGTTCCTGTGCGCTGCTGTTCTGGTTGATGTCACCCCAGGAAATACCCTCATAGTGGCCTTCATAATCCACGTCCCTCCACTGCCTGACCAAATCGACGATTATTTTGTTTGGATAGTGCTCCAGAAGATGCTCAAACTCCTTCTCCTTGTTGGTGACCACAAGAACGTCGGATTGTGAGCAGACAGAATTGAGGTCGCTGGTCACGAAGTGTTGCAGGTGGGGTATCTTGGCCATGATAAAATCCTTGTTGGTTCCGGTCAGTTCGCTCACCACCACATTCTTGTCGTAGATGCGTATTTCGCATCCCTTGCCGAGCAGACGCTCCACCACGTCAACGATAGGGGAGCAGCGCAGGTCGTCGGTGCCGGATTTGAAACTAAGCCCCAGGATGCCAACCTTTCGTTTCCCTTTTGACAGGATGGCCTGTACGGCATTGTCCTTCTGTTTCTCATTGCTGGGATGGATGCTGTCGATGACAGGCACCTCCACATAGAGGTCATGGGCAAGGGTGCGCAGGGCTTTCATGTCTTTTGGCAGGCATGACCCACCATAGGCAAAGCCCGGTTTGAAATAGTATGGGGAGATGTTGAGCTGGCGGTCTTTGCAGAAAATCTCCATCACCTTGTGGCTGTCGATGTTCAAACCCTTGCAGATATTGCCTATCTCATTGCCGAAAACGATTTTCAGTGCATGATAGGTGTTGTTGACATACTTCATGATTTCCGCCACCTTGATGTCTGTGCATATCAGTTCGGCTGGAATGTCTTTGTATAGTTCACGCATCATGTCCTCAGCCAGTGGGTTGTCCGTTCCGATGAGGGTGAGAGGCGGATTGAAGTAGTCCTTTACGCTTGTCCCCTCACGAAGGAATTCAGGATTGCTCACGACGGCAAAATCGATGTTTCGTTTTTTGCCGCTCTCTTGTTCAATGATTTCTCCCACTTTCTCATTCGTACCTGGAAGCACGGTCGAGCGGATGGCTATGATGTGGAAACCTTGTTTTTCCTTCAGTGCCTGACCGATACGCCCTGCCACTGCGAAGATGTAGTTGAGGTTGAGGTGTCCTTCCTTGCTGGAGGGTGTTCCCACCACGATAAATGAGATGTCGCTTGACCTCACGGCCTCTGATGCATCCATGGTGGCACGCATCCGTCCGGCGGCATGGGCTTCGGCACACAGTTGTGCGATGCCTTCCTCTATGATGGTAGGTTTGCCTTCGTTGATGAGCCTCACCTTGTTCTCATTCACATCGACTCCAATCACATGATGCCCGAGTTTGGCGAGACAGGCAGCTCCCACGCAGCCCACATATCCTAATCCGAAAATACTGATGTTCATATCCTTGTGTTTACTGTTGGTTGTTGGGCGATTGTGCTCTCTTGTTGACGACAAGACTGAACTTGCCCCTGGAAGTGTATATTAATTCTTTTTCTGTAATCTCGTTGATGCGAATATCTATATTGTCAAGACCTATTGTTTGTTCCAAAAGGTCCATTACGCGTTGCCGGTCATTTTGAGGAAATTCCCCTCCGAAAGTGACAATGTTCATGTCTACATGTCCATCTTCATACTGGATAAACTGTGTGTATTTGGCCGACTCACAATCCTTCAGAATAAAGGTAAGAGCGGAATCGCTGTAGAGGGTGCCGTCTTTTCCACTGATGAATAGCATGGCACGTCCTTTAACAGCCTTGATTGTCGGAGTGGTTGCTTTCAAGTCCTGAGTAGCTGTCATGTCGTCGCGCAATTCCATCACATCACTGACACGATAACGGATGAGAGGGAAGGATTTGTTGATGAGCGATGTGGTGATGGTGCAGTCATCAAGATACTCGTTGATGCTGTAGCCAGGTGACTCAAAATACCCAGTGTGGTCGGGTGACTCAAAAATTTGGATGGTGCGCTCAGTAAGGCCATAGTGGTCGAAAAGTTGAGTGTGAAAGACCGTTTCTATTTTCTTGCGCATCCACTCGAGCATATTTTCACTTGAAGTGAAACAGATGGGGATTTCTATATGGAGCCCCAACTCCTCAATATTGCATGCAAGGGCGTAAAGTGAACTGGGAAAACCCTCGATAGCCTTTGGACTTTTGTCTTGGATAGCCTCCACATATTTCTGGGTGGTTTCCGGACGGAGATGGTAACTTGACAGGAAAAGGGTTTTTGAAGCCCCAACCCACAGGGATAATGATTTCTTGTCCAATGTGCCTCGCAAAGAAGCAAGGACATCTTTTCCATATCTGAACCCGCACCGCTTTCGGTAACATACCAAGGATGCCTGTTCGCGCCAGATAGACTCCCAGTCTTCCCATACATTCAGCTGACTGCCTGTGGTGCCGCTTGTGTGGTTGCGGATGAGTTTCCAGTGAGGGCATGTGGTCATTTCGAGTCCGTATTGCTTGACCATCTCCTTGGTGACGACTGGGAGACTGTCTATATCTTCCAACCCTTTGATTTTGCTGATATCTATTTGGGCTTCGTCGTAAAGGCGATGATAGAAAGGAGATTTGTCGTATGCCTGGCGCAAGATGGCGAGAAAGCGTTGCTCATTTCTGCTTCTGAGTTCGCTATGTTTCATCCCATACATGGCATCTATTTCCCTGACATAGGAGCGTATGAAAGGCTCAGAGCGTAAATAATACTTGAGTGACTCTTTGAACAGATGGCCCATGGCTATTGGTTGAATACTTGTTTGTAAATACCGACCAGACGAGTCTCCACATTTTCAGGCAAATGGGGCACGCATCTCTTGTATGCCTCTTTTCCCATCTGTTCGCGCAATTGCACAGAAGAGGCCAACCTGGCAATGGCTTGGTATAAACCTTCATGGTCACCTGGGGCAACCATTATGCCATTGACACCATCGGTCAGAATCTCTGGAATGCCGCCTACATTTGTAGAAATGACAGGGAGATGATAGGAAAACGCTTCCAACAATGATATGGGGACACCCTCATAGTAGGAGGGCAAAACAAAGGCATCACTTTTGTTGAGCAACTCTATCTTGTCTGGCCCACTCACCCAGCCCATATATTTTATCGTCTCATCCAGTTTCAAATGATGGATAACATCCTGAAGGCGGTCTGTCTCTCCAATTCCAGCTATGAAGAGCTTGATTTTGCCCTCCAACTCATCGATGTGTTCTGATATGACTTCTATGAGGTCGAATATGCCTTTCTCCTTGCAGATTTTACCTAAAAACAACAGCGTAAAAACACCTTTGTCTCTTTCATGATGATTCTCTTTGGGATACTCCATGATATTGGGAACAATCTCTACCCGACAGCAATGCATTTCATCTGCAAAGAATGATTTCCAATAATCCGAAAGGGCAATGATCATGTCGCATTTGTGCAGAATATATGGCACACACTTTCTGTGTCGATAGGTGAAATCTTTGAATCCGCCCCCATGGATGTGGTAAATCACTTTCTTCCCAAATGCTTTTGAAAGCATGATAAGGATGGATTTGCGAACAAAACTCCCCTTTGACGCTCCATGAATGTGAACCACTTCAACTTCTTTTCCACAAAGATGGGGAATCAGCAAGCAAATGGCTTTAGTGAAAACCCAAATTTTGGTCAGCACATTCCCTTCCCTGTGGGTGGATATAAATTTGAACTCCTCATAAATGCCGCTGTATGTGTTGAGCACCATGCCTATTCCACCTTTGGGGGCAACACAGTCGGGCCCCATAGACAGCACTTTATGAGATATCTGTTTGGGTATCATCTGTTTTTTAACTTGTTGAAAAGAATCAACCAACTTTCAGGGAGATGTTTTCTTAGCCACTTCTTAATCCCCATTCTCTTGGGATTGTCAGACCATGAGGAGGCGCCATAATGGATGCTGCGAGTGTTGTCAGTGATATGCAATCGTTTGGTCACGTAATGTGATGGGTTGAAATAATCGCTGGGATAGATGGTGAGGCAGCCTACTTGCTGAATCCCGGTGATGTTTTGTAAACCAAACCCATATAATGTTTCTGTTGTATACTCCACGATTGTTCGGAGGTTGAGACTGCCGTCGGGTAGATAAAAACTAAGTGAGCTGTACAGGTTGAGCAATGCCTTGTATATTGGGTCACCGGGTTCTGCGCCAAGACAAAGGCCTGGAGCCACTTTTACTGTTTTAGACCCAGAAATGGCATCTGCCTCACATCCCATAAAACTGCCTTTTCCGATGATGTCATCCATTGATTTGATGATTTCCACATCAGTATCGAAGTATAGTCCTCCTTGGTGATACAATATCCAAAAACGGGCATAATCACTGACAAATGCGTATTTCTTCTCCTTGTAGGCATCACGTGTGTATGCTATGGCATTATAATCAAAATTGCTTTCATCCCAACGCTTGATTTCATAGTCAGGCAGGTATTTTTTCCATGAATCAATGCATTTGATGGCAAGAGGAGGCAATGGATTGTTGCCGAACCAACAATAGTGGATAACCTTGGGAATCATTGAAAGCTATAGTCAGAAGTGATGGGTGGTGAGAAAATAGTGGGTAGGGGAGCAGGTGATTTTTTCTGGGTTGGTGTTGAGCCATGCGCTCCACCAGCCAAAAGAACTTCTTGTGATGATTTGATGCTTGCAAAGAGACATCAGTTGCATGTCGCGCCAACTGTCATCCCCTTTGTTCCAGTCAACAAACTCGATGTTGTCGTGTTTGAAATCCAGTCCAAATACGTGGGCGTGATGCTTCGCCCATTCTACGCTGCCTGGGTCACAGAAGATGAAGAATTTCGGATTGCTCACCATCTGCCTGATATATTTGACGGCGCGTTTGAAATATCCACCGTAGTAACAGTCGAAATTGAAGCTGAGCATGTCGCCTCGACGGGCATGGATAGCAACAGATTGGCATTCACTTACCTTTTTTGCCAATTCCTTGTCACGTGATGAGGTGAGTTCGGGGAAAATGAATGCTTTGCGCACCTCGGGTTCTATTCGCTCGATACCAGTCCCCATATATTTGAATGTCAGTTGCTGACCTGTAAAAATGCTGTCTTCTGTTTGGACAAACAAATCAGGAAACTGAGGGATATCTGTTGATTGCCGTGACAAATAACGCTTGCGGAGATAATTGAGATATTGGAAAAGGAATGTCTTCTTATAACGAGGCACGCTCAGGGTGGTCTTGTCGGATTCTCCCGTTCTCTCAAAGTCTCCCCGGATATTTTTCAATGGAATGCCGATATGTTGGAATGCCTGTGTAAAGTATACAGGATAATTCCAATTCTTAAGCCAAAACTGACTGCTGCGGATTTCCGCCATCAGTTGCTCCCATTTTTGCGGGGCAATGACAGACTTGACGTTTGGAGTGTTGAGATGAAAAATACGGTCCAATTCAAAGCCATTCCACTGGCAGATGACATCATTGCATTCAGGTATGTCATAGACGATGGTCTCAATATAGCAGTCGTCATCAGGATTCATCTTCTTGATGGCCAAATACTCACAGTAGCTAAGCATTTGATTGCCCAAACCAGATTCTATGTGGATGATTTTCATGGGCAGAATGACTCAGATTTAGTTTTCTTCAATGATAGACGATGCCCAAAAACAACCTCTTGGTCAGGCCGTTTTTTTCCAATAACTGGGCCAATAGCACACACAGGATACATGTCGCTATGCTCCACATGCAGCTGCTCAACTCCAATAATCCTGTTTGTGTCACACGAATTTGAAGGTGCGACAAAATGATGCCAAATATTCCATTGATGATAAATGACGCCGTATACATCACCAATGTGTATTTGCCGTATTTGGATAATACCTGTATACATTTTTTACTGTCTGCCAACAAGAACAATACCACAAAAAATGAACTGATGACAAAGCCAGTCAACAGCCGTACAAAAAGTGCATAAAGATTATGTGGGGAAAAGCGGGTTGAATCAAAGGGCGTAAGATAGACAGAATAAGATATATCCCAGTGATATAACAGAAAAGCACCGGACAAAAACAAAATGACGGCGCATGTGGTCAACTCTGCGCCATTGCATCGATTGATAGCTTTCCTTAAAAACATCCCCCCCATCATCAAGGGATACATGAAATTGACATGGAGAAATGAGGAGAACGGCAAAAAAACGACGATAAGCACAGAGGCTAAATACAGCAGCATATTGTCGTTTTTGTTGACCCTCACCACAACAGAGATGAGCAGAAACGACAGGAACATGCTGGTCAGAAACCAGTAGAACCCAACACACCCCATTAAATGAGGCTTATGGATGGTTAGCAGACAGTAGCAAGCATACCATACCAAAGCGGGAATCACCAACCTTTGAAACTTCTCAGCAACGTATGCAGGCCATCTTTTCTCTCTGATATGTTCCGGATAAATGAAATAGCCACTGACAATCATAAACAAAGGCATGTGGAATGCTATCAATACCCCCGGTTTTCCAAATAATTCAGGATAGGTAATTCCCGAAAGACATTGTGCGCAATGTCCCCATGTTACGACAAACATGGCAAATAGTTTGGCGAAGTCAGCAAATACAAGTCTGTTGTTCAAAACTGCCGCTTTCATGTCAATGACCATGCATTCTTTGTATCATGTATGCCTTGATTTCCTTGTAATAATTGTTGTTTCGAAACAGGTAATAACCCAATAAGGTCATTGAGGCCATTGCAAGCAATAGGCGCAGATAGATAGCCTGTTGAGACAACAAATATGTAACGCTCAGACCTAATGCGATGATTAGTCCTTGGCGCAAAAGAATGGGAGCCACATCCTTAAGTTGTTGGGCTATGGTGTAATGAATGGGTTGGCCGCAATAATGCAAATTGAGAAAAAGCAAAATGATGGAATAAATAGAATTGCCGAACACAAAAATGCTGATGTCGTATCTTACCGTGACCAACAAAATCAACATCATGATACATCTGCGGGCAATCTCCAAATACATAAGCGTCTTGCTTTTTCCCACCACCATGAGAATGTTTTGATTGACAGCATGCAAAGGAAACAAAATGCCGCTGATACCCAGCAATAAGAAGTAGAATCCCGAGCGACGCCAAGCAGCGCTTCCCATCAGCACCTCAAACAGGTCAGAGGAGATGCCTATGACAAATGCCATGATGCAACCGACAAACAGCATGGTCACACAAATGATTTTCTTGTAGGCATGAAGCAGGTCCCCTCCTTCATTGTTGACCCGGGAAAGGATAGGGTAGGTGACATTCTGAACAACACTCGTCGATGTGTGTGAGGCAACATTCTTAACCCTGTCGGCTTGGCTGAAGTATCCAAGGTCGGAAGCAGTATAATATTTGCCTATCAGAAGAGAATAAATATTGTTGAATATGCTGCCCACCAAACCGGCTACCAAAATGTTCTTGGAAAAAGAAAAGTACTTGCAGATTAGTTGCCATGAAAAGTCCAATGTGGGATGCCAGCGGGAGGAAAGCCATAAAAACAATGTCCGGAAACCGAAAAGAGAAACGTTTTGAATGACCAACGCCCAGACATTCTTGAGAAAATAGGCGGATACTATGGCAACAATACTGGACAGCAGAGCTGCGGTGACAGTGATCACACACAGCTTCTTAAAACGCAACTCACGTCTAAGAATTGTGGTCTGTACGATGCAGAGGGCATTCAGTGGAAGGACGAGGAATGAATACTTGCATATCTCATCCAAAATGGGTTGATTGTAAAAATGGGCTATTGCCCCTGAGCAGACATACAAGATGTAATATAGACAGAGAGAAACAAACAGATTGGCATAAAACACAGAAGAATAACCCTTCTGACTGACCTCTTTCTCTCTGATTAGCGCGGCACCGAATCCGGAATCGACCAATGTTTGTGAAATCGCCGTGAAGACGACCAACATTCCGACTATGCCGAAATCGGCTGGCGTCAGGTATCTGGCAAGTATGAAAGTACACAACAACTGAATGCCTATCATTGAGTAATTCTCAAGGGCATTCCATACCGTGTTCTTTACCAGTTCGTTCTTATACTTGCCGCCGTTCATCAATCAACAAATCCTCAGAGGTTAATTGCTTTCTTCAATCATACGGGCAATTTCAACCTCTTGTTCTGGAAACCATCCGCTTGTCATCTCATACCCAGTACCCACACAGGTGGCTGGATTCCCGGTTAACAATTGTCCTTCTCCTCCTTGTGAGAAATCACCAACCACTTTGCTGCAGCAAGAAACGACTGTGCCTTTCGCCAAATGTGTGCCTTTGCCGATGGTTACATTGTTGCCAACAAAAGTGTTGCTTCCTATGGTTACAGGCAGAGTGCGCTTGTAAATCTTGCCCTTTTCTCTGTTGCTGAGAAAATGAAAGTCGGAGTCTAAGACCTGGCAATTCCATGATATTCGAATGTCTGACCCCAATGTGATGCTGTGGCAGCATATCAATTTTGTCATACTGCCCAACAACACTCTGTTTCCCATAAGCAATTGCGCTTGAGGATATACGACCAATCTGACACCGGGATGAATTTTCACCCTTCCTTCAATATGGATGGTACCATAATTGGAGATGATGATTTTGTCGGCGTTGCTCTCCCATCTGTCAATCTTGATGACCCCGACAGAAATGAGCCCTGGACTCGCAGGCGTAGTCAGGTTGATTTTCCCCAGTTTTCTTATCTTTACATTATAACCAATGATGATGGGGATTCGGACAGCTTGCCTTAAAGGCAAAACCTTGAAGTTGTAATAGAGCGTTTTCAGCCAGTTGATTCTGAAAAACCGTTTTTGAATGACTTTCAGACTTTCTATGCTGTCATCGCTCCATCCTTTTTTAAGAAGTAGATTCTTGATTTTGCCCATGATTTTCTATTTGGAGGGGATTGATGTCTTCAGGTTTCTTCTCGTTGTGATGAAGCATCAAGATGTAAAGTATGAAGGGGAAGATGATATTTCCCTGATTGGAGATGGAGCATCCTGCCAAGGAAATAAGAAACATGTTGAGAAGCAGGAGAAATGATATGAATGAATAATCCGACTCTTTTCTGTTCTTGAAAAAGAACAATAGCAGGTAAAACCAAATGGACAAATAAAGAATTCCCCCAAAATACCCGTATTTGGTCAATATGTTGCCATATGAGATGTCTGGGGTTGACAATTGCATGATATTGCCGTCACCATCTCGCAAACCTAAAGAGAAATCATATAGTCTCTCAACTGTCTCAATCTGACTGTCGCTGATCAATCCCAGACCAAAGACTTTTTCCAGTAAAGGCTGATCATGTAGATATAGGGCCCTTTCGTAATACCATGCCAGACGATAGGTCAGGGTTCCAACATTATATGCGTTTCCTGCCTCAACAGTTTCTTGAATACCGCCAGAAAAGATGGATTCTATCTCACTTTCTGTTGAGTTGTTGAACTCTCCCTCAAAACGGGCGTCAATGATGTCGGCGAACTGAGAGATGACAAACAGGCCAACCAAGACACTTCCAATAATGGACTTGATGCGGTTTTGCATAATCACACCCAACACCAAGACTCCGATGGTCATACCAATCTGGGTTCGTCCCTGGGTAGCTACAAGTGCTGTGATGAAAACAAATGAACTGAGAAATGTGAACCGCGACTTAATCAGCTGTGGGGCGAGAATAGATACAAAAATATACCAATAGAGCAGCGGGGGATGGTTGTAATATCTTAGAATACCTGTATATTCATCACGCTTGACATTCTCTGAGTCGTATGGCAATACAGGCAAATCAAAGAACACCTGCAATATGTATAGAATTGAAGTGATTAGCGTGATGTAGAAAAACACATTGTTGAGCCACAAGATGTCTTTTGTGTTTATTTTCCTTATGAAGAAATAAGAAAGCACAAGGAATGAGGCACGGCTGCCTTGTAGAATTTGGAAGGAATTGAAATGGTAATGGACAAAAGAGAAATTGACATTCAACAACATGAACGCAAAAAATATGAATATCAATATTCTGAGTTTCTTGTCTTTTATAGTCGGGTGGTCATCGTAAAAAATCTGCAACAACAAAACAACTATAGTGTAGATGAATGCCAAGTCGAAATTCTTAACACCCAAAACGGTGTCAGTCAATACGGACCAACCATTAAGCATGAACGTAACGAATATGAACAGGCTGATACGCCTAAGCTCAATAACATATGTTACGATAGCAATGGCTAATAAGATATATCCAAACATGAAATATTAAGGATGGAATCAATTCTTTTTAAATGAACAGATGGCAACAATTGAACTCAATAAAAATCCTCCTTGTATTTCTGCTAAAAACACAAGGGAAATGGGGCTGATGTAATGCATTGAGATTCAAATGATACCGCATTTAGGCGTCACCTTGTGGTCAAGGTTGAACCCGCAGCAAACGCTTTGAAGGTCGTTAGCGAGTGCAAAAGTACAAAAAAAAGAGTCAACCAAGAAATAAACAGTCCAAAAACATAGGTGTGTTGCGTGGTTAACGTTTATTATGCTTGCTTTTACTTCTTTTTCTGTTTTTTGTTTTTCTACTAATGTTTTTTTTCGATATATTTGCAGACAATAAAATGAAATCTATGAAGAGGATAAATGTCCGACCTTTAATAGTTGTTATTTCGATGGTGTGGATATCCGTGGTATCCTGCTCATCAAATAATGACGTATTTGAGGAGCCAGAGGATGTCTCACAATATGAGGTGCTTCTTGACCATGAGTTAAGAGTGCTGATTTTGGGAAACAGTTATTCTGCTGATGTCACAGCATATCTGGACGAATTGGTGACTGCCGCCAAAATCGATAAAAGACAATTGTGTGTTTACAATGGTGTCATCAATGGAGGAGGTTTTGAGGATTGGATCAACAAGTATCAAGACAGGGCCACTGTGAATTTGGAAAGGGTGACAGGTCATATTCAAATGGAAAACAAACAAAGTTTGGGAAAAATTCTTAACCAAAATTGGGATATTGTCATCCTGTTGCAAGTCAGCAACAAATCATATGAATGGGATTCTTTTGAAAACAATGTTCCCAAACTTTTGGATATCATAAAGTCTAATTGCTTGAACAACAATGTAAAAATCGCATATCAGATACCATGGGGACACAATATTCACTCCACTCCCTGGGAATTGAAAGGTAATGTTGAATGTGCAAGAAGGATGATGAAAGAATTTGATATTCAATACATCATACCAGTTGGCATTGCCATCCAAAATGCAAGAAATACATCACTTAATACCGACCTTTATCTCACGTGGGACAATTGGCATCTCAGTTATGGAGTAGGAAAATACGTGGCAGCTTGTACATTTTTTGAGTCTATTATCTCGCCCATTGCACATATCAGTATTGTGGGAAGTAGTGCGGTGCACCCTCTCTCTAATAAAGAAAGGTCTTATGATGGTTCCGTCGCTGTGGATGAGAACAACCGCTTGTTGTGCCAGAAATGTGCTTTTTATGCCGTGAGAGACACTTTCGTTGTAGCTGAGGAAGCCCAAATCAACGGAATACAATAGCTTGTTCTAAGACCATTACTCCTGTTATGGGATTTGATATGCGTTGACAGGATTGTTGCCCTTGTTGTTGACAATATGGGCAGGAACTCCTACAGCGGTACCTTTTTCTGGTACGTCCTTGGTGATGACGGCTCCTGCTCCAATGGTCGCATTGTTGCCAATTCTCACGTCTTCCACTATGCTGGCATTGGGACCAATATAGACATTGTCGCCAATTACTGATGGCGTGCTGTTGTTGGTGCCGATTGAGACAAAATGGGAGATGTTGACATTGTTGCCAATGACTGTGCCTCCATTGATGACGATGCACATGCCATGGCCGATATAGAAACCATAACCAATCTTCGTTCTAACAGGAATGTCGATAAGGGCGTTCCTGCTGATGAGAGCATACATCCAGCGGCATAGTGGCCAAAGCCATCCTCTGTATTGTGAAAGGCGAAACCAAAAAAGAATAGGAAGACTGTGATGCCGTGTTGGAAAGAGTGTTTGAAGGATGCTTTTTAAAACTATGGTAACTCCTTTTTCCTTAATGCCTAAATATCTGTATCGGTCGCTTCTAATCAATTCCAAACAGTCGTGATAGTTTTCGGGTCTGGGAATAGTGACTGTCGCATTTCCAATAAGAGCATATTTCTGGGTTCTCATGCTTGAAATCGGGTTTGTGCTTGTAACTGTGGAATGATTGGTGAATTCTACTGCAAAAATAGTGAATAATACCAATAAAGCAAAGTCAAAGGCGAGAAAAATAACGCCGAAGGTACTCTTGCAAGAAGATGTGGGGATTTTATGGGTTTATTGATGATATTTTGTCAATCCATTTTTGGAAATGGAGGTAGCTATTTATCTCAATTTTTGGAAATTTGATTTTACCTTTTTCCTATTTGTTCGACAGGTCGTCTTCTTTCACCTGCAGCCGATCCAGGATGCTGTCACATGCCTTCATCAGACGCTTGTAGTAGAAAAAGCCCCATACTAACATGATGGCGGTAAAGACAAACAGCAAGACAACCATCACAGCCCCTTGTTCTGGAGTGCTCCAACTATGATACACTGTTGGCGTATACAAACCGATGAGAATCACGGCAGTGATGTATGATATGTAAATATATCGCTGATACTGCTGTTTGAACCGCTTTACTTTCTTGGTGGC
>JAGCXX010000150.1 GCA_017961115.1 Prevotella sp.
CCAGAAGCAATCAGCAGCGAGCCACAAAACAAGCACCACTCCCTCGATGAAGAGCAGGGCATAAACCACCGAACGGTGGGTGTCGTTGATGCCATATTCCTCCAGCCATTTCCACGGTCTGATGTTGAACACTTCCTCATTGAAATAGGAATTGATGACACTTTGGTTCACCATATTGTCCATCACCTTGAAGAACACCCAGCCCAAGCCGCCCCACATCAAGAAGCAAACCAGCCAATGCCAAATCCTGTGGAGACGAAACTCCTTCGTGGCATAGTGGCGCAGCGGCGTGTTGAGCAACATGGCCAAGCTGAAGAAGAGCAGCATCATCAGTGAGGTAGACACAGGGGTGATGCCCGTAATCTTCTCAAAATAGGGATAAGAGTAACTTAGCTTAAGTGCAATAAGCGACTTGCAAGTGCAGTATGCCAGACAAGTGACAAGCAACGTGGTGAGATATGGCCTGTAATGGCGGATTTGCTGAGGATTATAGAGATAGTTGGTGTCTTGCACATACACCGGTCCTATTTTGAGCCACACCAACACCATCAGCACCAAGAAGACGCAAAGGGGCAGCCACAGGTAACTGAAGATGAAGCTGCCGTTGATGTATCCCACCCTGCACTTCAAGGTGTCCTTGCCCGAGTGGAGCGTCATCTTTCCTAAAGCGGGAATAATACTGAAGGGATTGTTCACCAACTGCGCCTTGTCGTTGTTGCCCCTCACGCAAATGGAATCTTTCTGATGGAAGAATTCGATGTTGGCGACATCGAAATTAATGGCGTTGGAAAACGCCGGCAGGTAAAGGTCACTCTTGGTGGGATAGGAGTTGTTGCGCTGTTTGATGGTGAGAATATGGCTCGAAGAGAGCGCCCTTTTCCTCAGCGAATCCACCGACTCCACATAAGTGATGGGTTTGGGATAGGTCAGGCGCAGCCCTTCCTCCGAGAGGATGACCGTGGCATGGCCCGCTCCCCAATCCGTCAGTTTTACAGAGGGTTTCATCACATAGTTGACTCCATCTACTCTGAAGTATCCGTCATCATCATTGCCATCCATATAGCACCAGTCGGCAATACCAAAGAACTGCACCTTGACTCGCCCTTCCCTATCGCTTACTGGTATGACACCTTCCCTGTTGTATCTCTGTATGTTGCCATTCTCCGACAAGGAGGTCAGTTCATCGAGAATCACCAAGACGATATTGTCGTTTGCATGTTCAAAGAACGACCTCACCTTACCATACTGCATCTGTGCGAGATAGCGCACGCTGTCTTCGTGAGCAGCCTTTCCCTCTTCCAGTTTGAAATAGGCCGCCAGATGACGGGCGAGCACATCTTTTTGGTCACTGAAGTTTTTCCAAACCTTCCATACATCGGCACCCGACACCGTCAAACTCAGCGTGTCGCTGTCGCTGACGGGCAAGCGGAGGCTGATTTGTTGTGAGGCATCGTTTCGGATGACATGTTTGTTGGGGTTGTCGCCGTTGATTTTGAAATACTGCAGGGTGTCTCGATACATCGGATTCACTGACCATCTAAAAACCGAAGCCTCAGGGTCGTATGTGATTTTCAAATAATCGTGAGGCACATTTTTCACGCAGAAATCACTGTTCTCACCGAACGTGACTGTCCTGGTATCTCCCAATAAGTATTCATCGATAGAGAACACCAGTTTTCTTTCCACCTTGGCAGACATCATCCAGCATAGAGCAAAGACGAGTCCAAGGAGGAGAAAAGACACTGCACCTGCCAAATTGCTGCTGGAGTCCCTATAGTTGAACAGGCTCAGTTTGTTGAGTAATTTAAATAGCAATTTCATAAGATTCAATAGTTGTTTTCAATGACATTCTTTGCTTCGCGAAGGATTCTCCTTGCAGTGTTGAAGGACTCGCTTTTGCCGTCAAGACGTCTTATCAGCGAGTCAACGCTGTTGTAGTATGGGTCAAGTTTTTCTCTTCTGATATCCTCATTTCTATCCGTGAATCCAAAGGATTCGAAATCAAACTCCCGGTCTGTGGGATAACGCCTGACGATGCTGTCCACCCTATCGCTGTAGAATTGGGCACAGCTCTCATATGCGTTTCGCTCAGCATCACTGATGCCTTCCCTCAGGTCGAGGTCGTTGGTATAGGGGTACTTCCTCCACTTCTGAAAGTTGTTCTCCACATAGTCAACGTCCCTTATTTTCATGCATGCCTTGCTCCTTTTCAGCAGCGGACGCACATACTCAAAATAGTCATCAATATAGGTTTTGTAAGTCTGGATGTCCCTTCCCTCCAACACATCATCATGGTTCTGGAGGTCGCCCAACTTATTTCTCAGTTGCTGAAGCGTCTCCACATCATCGCTCCAATGGCTGGACTCCAACAACCTATTGCACTTGGCAGACAAGACTTTAGCAAAGTCGTTGGTGAGCGTGGAGTCACAGATGCGGAGATCCTCTGCCGGCAATACCACCTCGAGATTTGCGGTATGCAGCGACCGTTCCACATCAAGGTCCCTGCGCAACCGCTTGTAAGTTTGGCATGCCTCCTTGTAGTTTTGTTTTCCAAGACCGTGCTCCTCCTCAAGGAAAGCTGTCCTGTAATCGTAAGGAAGCATGGGCGCCGTGGGTGGTGCCGTAAGCATCTCAAAAGTCTTCCAACCACCCCAACCGATGGCAAATGCCAGCAGCACTCCTAAAATGGCAGCCTGCCACCATTTGCCCACGGACAATATCTTTCCCACAAAACCACGCTGAGGCTGGCATTTGGGCAGCAGCGCCTCATGGAGGAAACCCTCCGCATCTCTGGCATGGAGAAATGCCAGGTCGCGGATGACGAACTTACCCACACTGAAGGGAATGGGCAGTGCATTGTAAATCTGGTTGTCATAGCAGATATCCTGTATGTTTCTCCAGAGGTCGGGCATCCCTTTTGTCACCAGTGTCTGTGCCGCATTGTCCATGTATGCTTCCGGCACATTCATCAAGTCAGTCTTTGTGACCAGTGCATATGCCCCGTCGGTTTGCCTAAGGTAATCCATTTGTTTCAAGGCATCAATTACCCTTAGAAGTATGCGGACCTGAGCTTGCACATCCTGACGGCAGTCGATGCAGAACACATGGATTTGATTTCTTGCCTTGTCCACATACTTGGTGACATCGATGGCACCTACAGAAGGAATGGCCGCCTCGATGAAAGTGATGGGATAAGCCTTTCCCCACCAGTTCTTTCTATATACCACATGGTAGTTCTTCTTCTGCCTACTTCCATCATGTGGGACGTGTTGCAGTACCCCCTCCTTCTTGAAAAGGCCTGTCATGTGTTTGATTCTGCTCATCACGGAGGGGGCTTTGGCATGCCGCACCTTCATGCCATCGAGAGAAAGCAGCGAAGCTATGACCATGGTCTTGCCCACTCCGCCGATACCCCAAAGCACCACCTGCGTGGCATCATCCATTTTTCCTCCGCCATCATCTCCATCTCCTTCCGGCAAAGCCGTCTCTGCAATGCCAAGAATGCTGGCGGCAATATCGTCGCCAAAGACCTTTGCCAGTTCCTCTCGCGACACTTCACCCCTTGCCGACATCTCTCGGATATCTGCCATGCTGTAAGCACAGGGGTTGAACACGATTTTCTTGATAGCGTCCTGCATCTTGAGATGATTTGATTTATCGGTGACTGCCGGCATAGCGGTTTCTGGGTCTTCTGATATGCCAATAGGTGGTGAGTATCAGCAGGCAGCAAATGACTGTTGCCGCCATACTTCTGGAGTCGGGACGATGGGGCTTGCTGAACTGCTTGCTCTCCTCACTTAGGGAGAACTCTGTCTCGCCAGAGCCGAAAGGTTCAGCAATTTCTCCCTTATAGATGACCGATGACACCTCACGGTATTGCTCGGTCCAGTCGTGTCCTGCCGACACAAGGTAGTGGAGATTGCGAGGCGTGGAGATATTCCACACACCGGCATCATGAACAGAGGCGAGCCAACGTTTCCTGTCAGCGCAAATCGTGTCATACTCTTTCGGCATCAACCTTCTCCTGAGGCTTTTCGTCATCGAGGTCTGCTTCTCTGAAGAATAGCGCTCTTTTTTCAACAGATTGCGATAAGCATTGACACGTTCCATAGCATAATCCTTGTAAACAGAGTCTATCCTCGACACATCATCGGCTGTGGAGAACAAGGTTTCCCTCAGTTGCTGCTGATGGTCGTGGACGTAGAGAAACTGCGTGAAGGCGATACTGCCCACCAATAGGATAAGGACAGCAGCCATTATCGCCGCCACCTCCTTGGGCAGCCCCTTGCGCTTGTCGCGAGACCCCTTGCTCTTGCACATCACGCTGATGGCATATGACAGGAGTGCGGCTCCCACCAACACCAATGGGACAGCCAACAGATGGTTGCCCTCCAGCAGATACTCCGTGCCGAGGAAGGAAATATAGACGAAGACAAGCAGTGCTGCTATCGTCACCAACAAGGCAAAACCAGCAATCGATTTCTTTTGCATAACATCTCTCTATTGAGGAGTTAAAGGAATTGATTTTACATTCTCCCAAAGAAAAGATGTGGTTTCCATCAAATTTCTATCATCTGGCATCACTCAATTTTCACATTTTTCACCATGCAGTTGTCGATGAGTGTTGGATCGAACGCCTTTTTCTGGTCACGCACGGTAATATTCTCGAAAGTGAAATCCTTGAGCTGGTATTTGTCTGAACTGCCCACATCAAAGAAATTGCTGCAATCCATGTTGATGTTTCGCATAACGATATTGTTGCACGTCGAGAGCGGCATGTCCTCACGGTCCTCCGGTTTGAAGAACTGAGTCCAAGGTCTCACCACGAGAAAACTCGAGCATTTCCCCTGAATGTCCTCCACGGTGACATACTCATAGTGCTGCGGTGTGTCAGGCCTCATCTTGAGCCACAGCACGCGGCTGGCATCCGTGACGCGGCATCTGCGCAGGATGACATTCCTGTCTTGTAGTGATTCGCTGCCGAGGGTGAGGCAACCATGTACCCGTCCATAGGTGCAGTCCTCGATGATGATGTTGAAGTTGGGACCGTTGTTGGGGTCTTGGTCTGCCCATGTTCCCTTTCCACCCTTGAGCACCACAGCATCATCGTTGACGCTCATGTAGCAGCCATGTACAAGCACGTCGTGACACACGTCAAGGTCGATGGCATCGCTGCTCGGTGCCTTCAATCCTGATGTGGGTGAATAGATATAGCAGCCAAGGAAGCGCACATGGTCGCTTTTGTAGACGTGGTTGGTCCAAAATGGACTGTTGATGAGTCTGACATCCTGCACGGTGACGTTTTTGCAGTTGGAGATATAGGTCAGCCTTGGACGAAGTGCCTCAAGGTTTGTGCACTGGCGGTTGTACTCACGACGTATCCAGAACTCCTCCCAATAGTTGTGTCCGTTGCCGTCGATGGTGCCATGTCCGGTGATGGTGAACCCATCGATGCCGTCAGCATTCACCAAGGCAGCAAAATATTTTAGGGATTGTCCCTCCATGCGGGTGTCGACAACGGGGAAATTTCTGATGCGGTCGGACCCCTTCAGTCGACCTCCCTCAGCCACATGCAGATGGGTGCCCTGCTTGAAGAACAGCGCACCGCTGAGGAATGTGCCGCGGGGGATGACCACCACTCCACCGCCCTCTGAGGCAGCCTTGTCGATGACAGCCTGCAGTGCCTTTGTCTGTATCACCGTACTGTCCGTGGTCACGCCGTAATCGGTGACCACATATTGTCGTCCCAAAGTGGCGACATCCACGCGTGTGGTGTCTGAGAACCAAGCAGGAATAGGTGTCCCGTCGGGAAACACGGAGGCTTTCACTTTTTTCTTCGCATGGGCGCACACTGCTACAGCACACACCAGCACAATCAGCATCAATCTTTTCATTGTATTTGTTTTTTCATGAGGAGTTTAGGAGCTTCTGGAGTTGGAGAGTTTAGGAGTTAAGGAGTCTTGGAGTTAAGGCATTTGTTCTTTGCATAGGTCTCTTACCTCTTACTCCTCACCTCTTACCTCTCACCTCTCTTCAGCTATGCAAAAATACGGGAAAAAAAACATATTAGGGAATAAAAAGACAAATATTTTCCATGCAATCCGAATAATGTCGATATTTTTATCTATTTTTGCAGTGTTTTTGATGTGTTTTCTGTAGCAAAACGCATGAAGGATGTGACTAACGTTAAGCAATTCATTAATAACAACAAACAATATGAAAGATTTCTTCAAAATGGTGTTCGCCACTGTGGTGGGCATTCTTTTATTTGGCATCATCATGGGTCTCATCGGCATGATGTGCCTTGTGGGCATGGTAGCCTCAGGCAGCAGTGTGAAATCTGTTGACAAGAACAGCGTCATGGTGCTTAACCTCTCCGGAGCACTCGATGAGCGTTCCTCAGAGAATGTCTTCAACCAAGTGATGGGCTTCAGCAGCGGAAGTTCACAGATTAGTCTTGAGGATGCCCTCAATGCCATCCGCAAAGCAAAAGACAACAAAGACATCAAAGGCATCTACATTGAGGCAGGCATGTTTGGCTACGATTCCTATGCCTCGCTCAAAGCCATCCGCCGTGCATTGGAGGATTTCCGCAAGAGCGGCAAGTGGATAATTGCCTATGGTGACACCTACACTCAGGGTGCCTACTATCTGGCTTCTGTGGCAGACAAGGTGTATATCAACCCCGAAGGACAGGTGGACTGGCATGGACTGGCTGCCGAACCAATGTTCTTCAAAGACCTCATGGCTAAATTCGGCGTGAAGATGGAACTTGCCAAGGTAGGCACCTACAAGAGTGCCCCCGAGATGTTCACCGAGGACCATATGAGCGAAGCCAACCGCGAGCAAGTGTCGGCATACATCAACGGTATCTGGGAGAACATCCTCAAGGATGTGTCCGCCAGCCGCAAAATTTCGATAGACTCCCTCAACGCATACGCTGATGACCTCATCACTTTTTCCGACACCAAGACGCTCATGGCCAAGAAAATGGTCGACGGTGTCCTCTATACCGATGAGGTGAAGGGTGTGGTGAAGAAGCAGCTGAACATCAAAGAGGATGATGACATCAACCAACTCACACTCTTCGACATGACAACCGTGAAGGATGCGAAAGGCGACGAAGGTGAGGAGATTGCCGTATATTATGCCTACGGCGATATCGTGGACGGCAATGGACAGAGCCTGATGAGCCAGGGTCATCTCATCGATGCTCAAGTGGTGTGCAAAGACCTGGATAAGTTGGCCAACGATGATAATGTGAAAGCCGTGGTGCTCCGTGTAAACAGCGGCGGAGGCAGTGCCTATGCCTCAGAACAGATATGGCGTTCGATGGAACTGCTGAAGAAGAAAAAGCCCGTGGTGGTTTCGATGGGCGGCATGGCAGCCTCCGGCGGCTACTACATCAGTTGCGGCAGCCAATGGATTGTTTCCGAACCTGTCACCCTCACCGGCAGCATCGGCATTTTCGGCATGTTCCCCGATGTCAGCGGACTACTCAAGGACAAGCTCGGAGTGAAATTCGATGAGGTGAAGACCAACAAGCACAGTAATATGGGAACCATGGCACGTCCTTTAAGCGATGAGGAAAAGAGTTATCTGAACACCTACATCGACCGTGGCTACAAACTCTTCCGCCAACGCGTGGCAGATGGGCGCAAGCTCCCCGTCGAGGAAGTGGAAAAAGTGGCACAGGGACGTGTGTGGCTTGGTCAGGATGCCATTAAGCATAAGTTGGTCGACCAACTTGGCAGCCTCGACGATGCCGTGGCCAAGGCAGCACAACTGGCAAAACTCGACAAATATCACACAGAGGCATATCCCGGAATGCCCAGTTTCTTCGAACAACTGATGGCAGGAACGAGCAATGCCACGGGAAGCTATCTCGACGAGACCATGCAGGCTGCCCTCGGCGAACTCTATGGTCCGGTGATGCTGTTGCGCGACCTCAACAACCAAAATGCCATTCAGGCACGCCTGCCCATCGTGATGAATATCAGGTAGGTTTGAGATTTGAGATAGTCAGGTGACAAATGCATGGCTGATTCCTTTCAGCTGGCTTTACGGAGCTGGCGTGTGGGTGCGCAACACACTTTTCGACAAAGGCGTGTTGCGCAGTCAGTCATTTAATATACCTGTGATAGCCGTTGGCAACCTTGCAGTGGGCGGCACTGGGAAAACCCCGCATGTGGAGCACTTGGTGCGCCTGCTGCGAGACAACTGGCGCATCGCTGTACTCAGCCGAGGCTACAAACGTCGCACCAAAGGTTTTGTGCTCGCCAGCACAACATCGACAGCCGCAGATATCGGCGATGAGCCAAGACAGCTGAAGAGTAAGTTCGGCAACATCGTCGTTGCCGTTGACGCCGACCGCTGTCACGGCATCCGCAAACTTATGAAAGACAGTCGCACGAGAGCCACACAGGTCATCATCCTCGACGATGCCTTTCAGCATAGGTATGTGAAACCAGGCCTGAGCATTGTGCTCATTGAGTATGGTAGGCTCTATGGCGACAAACTGTTGCCAGCCGGACGTCTGAGAGAACCCATGTGCAACCTCCGACGAGCCGACATAATCGTGGTAACCAAATGCCCCGATTTCCTCAGCGAGGAAGAGAAGGCTGCTGCACGTGAAAGGATAAAGAGATACACAGAAAAGCCTGTGTTCTTTTCACGGATGGTATACCAAGACCTGGAGCCTGTCTTCTGCGGAGACTCCCGGCCGCTGGACAGCATCAGCGACGACACTAACATACTGCTTGTCACCGGCATCGCACATGCAGAGCCACTTGCCGACGTGATAAGACAGCACACGACTTGTGTAAGGCATCTCGCCTATGGTGACCATCATGACTTCAGTGCGACCGACATCAGCAATATCAACAACGCCTTCGCTGCTCTCCCTGCCCCACGAATGCTCATCACCACTGAGAAAGACGCGGCACGACTCAGCAGCATCAAAGGACTGACTGATGAGGTAAGGCAAGCGGCCTGGCAACTGCCCATCCATACCGACATCTTAAACCAAGACCAATTCGACCAGATGGTGACCAACTATCTGAACACAACAAGAAATACATCATCAACCTAAAATCACTACGCTATGTACGACAAGATTAAAGAAACCGCATCCTGGCTGAAAGAGAGGATGACCACCAGTCCGAAAACCTGCATCGTGCTCGGCTCCGGATTAGGGAAAATGGCAGAGGAAATCACCGACCGCATGGAGTTCCCCTACTCAGAGATACCCAACTTCCCCGTCTCCACCGTGGAGGGGCATGCAGGCAAACTCATCTTCGGCAAACTCGGCGGCATCAGCATTATGGCGATGCAGGGTCGCTTCCACTACTATGAGGGATACTCCATGAAAGAGGTGACCTTCCCTGTGCGCATCATGTATGAACTGGGTATCAAGACTCTTTTCGTCTCCAATGCCGCCGGAGGCATGAACCCCGCCTTCAGTATCGGCGATGTGATGGTCATCACCGACCACATCAACCTCTTCCCCGAACATCCGCTGCGCGGCAAGAACTTCCCTACAGGTCCCCGATTCCCCGACATGCATGAACCCTACGACCTCAGTCTTGTGGCTGAAGCAGATGCCATTGCGAAAGAAAGGGGCATCAAACTTCAGCACGGAGTCTATGTGGGCGTTCAAGGACCGACCTTTGAGACACCTTCAGAATATCGTATGTACCACATCTTGGGCGGCGATGCCATCGGCATGAGTACCGTTCCCGAAGTGATTGTGGCACGCCATTGCGGCATTAGGGCATTCGGCGTGAGCATCATCACCGACCTCGGCGGCTTTGACGAGGCTGTGGAAGTGAGCCACGAAGAGGTACAGGAGGCTGCCAACAAGGCACAGCCCATCATGACAGCACTGATGAAAGAAATGATCATCAGGGCAGAAACCAAATAGAACATGGAAATCAGCGAACTGGGTGAGTTTGGACTTATCGACCGCCTCACCAAAGACATTAAACCACGCAATGCGTCTACACTCAATGGTGTGGGCGACGATTGCGCTGTGATGCATTATCCTGACAGCGAAGTGCTTGTGACCACCGACATGCTGATGGAAGGTGTGCATTTCGACCTTACCTACATCGACCTCAAGCACTTGGGCTACAAGTCTGCGATGGTCAACATCAGCGATATCTTCGCCATGAACGGCACCCCCCGGCAGATGGTTGTGAGCATCGCCCTCAGTCGGAAATTCAAGGTGGAGGATATGGAGGAATTCTATGCAGGGCTGCGTCTGGCATGCGACAAGTGGGGCGTGGACATTGTTGGAGGCGACACCACCTCATCGCTCACAGGCCTCGCCATCAGCATCACCTGCATCGGTGAGGCAACTGCCGGCGACATTGTCTATCGCAAGGGGGCGAAGGACACCGACCTCATCTGTGTGAGCGGCGATCTCGGTGCAGCGTATATGGGATTGCAACTGTTGGAACGTGAGAAGCGCGTCTATTATGACCAGGTGAGAGAAGCCCAAAAAGCAGGCAACCAAAATGTGCTGCGCCAACTGGCGGATTTCCAGCCAGATTTCGCTGGTAAGGAGTATATCATCCAGCGCCAAATCATGCCTGAGGCACGCGGTGACATCATCCGTCAGTTGCGTGAGGCAAATATCCGTCCCACCTCAATGATGGACATCAGCGACGGTCTGAGCAGCGAACTGCTGCACATCTGTCAGGCGAGCGGATGCGGCTGCCGAGTGTTCGAGAAGAACATCCCCATCGACTATCAGACGGCTGTCATGGCCGAGGAGCTCAACATGAATGTGACGACCTGCGCCCTGACTGGCGGAGAGGACTACGAACTGCTCTTCACCGTGAGCATCGGTGACTATGAGCGGGTAGAGCAGATGGAGGGTGTGCGCCTCATCGGACACATTACCGATGCCTCATTAGGCAGCAAACTCGTCACCCGCGACGGCAGCGAACTCAACCTCGTTGCACAGGGATGGAATCCGCTGAAATAGTTTATCGTTCTTCATTAAACAGCAAAAAACAATCCGCAGCTCTTCATGAACTGCGGATTGTTTTTAAGTAATGTATCTAGTCGGCTTACTTCACCAGTACCTTCTGCCCATTGATGACATAGACACCTGGCTGCAAGTTGCGAAGTTGTGCTGCATTGGCCTTGGAAGCCACCTTCTGACCAGAGATGGTGTAGACATCCACTGAATTCCCGACTTTGGTAATAGCGGAAATACCAGTTGTCTCACCAGCAGCGAGATGGTTGGTGCTGATAGTCTTTCCATTGCCCGAAGCAAGCTTCACATAGCAGCGGGTAGCATAGAAACCACCTTTGTTCTCATTGGTAACTGCAGTGAACTTTGCCTCTCTGTTATCCTTGACGAGGATGCCATAATAACCCTGTCCGTCGGTCTGCTTCTGAGCACCCGCCATGGTGACTACCTCAATGCCATCGCTGAAGGAAAGGCTGGAGGCCTCATTGGAGATGATGGCTGTCTTGGCGATGCGGCAGTTGGCATTCTCACCATTAAAATAAAGGATGTAGGGCTTATTGGCCTCAATTCCGCTGGCCTTGCAGTCCTGGAAATTGAGTACTACATTGTTGCCTGCACTCTCCACGCCCACAAGACGCTCCAAACGGAAATCACCGCCCAATGCCTCGCTGAGCTCACTTTCATTAACATCGAAAGGCAATGAGATGGTGTTCCATCCGTGGAAGAGATAACGATTGACGGTCACATTGCATTCCTTTCCGTCTACTTTCTCCAAATTGCTTCCAGCATAAGTACTGAGAGTAAGTTTCTGCTGTGCGCTGACAGTGAGAGCCATTAAGGTCATCACTGCAATGAGGTAAAATTTCTTCATATCTATACGTTTTTTGTTGATAATACTGTTACGCATGAATAATTATTCGCAGTGGCAAAGTTACTAAATATGCCTATACACTCCAAATTTTTTCAATATTTTTTGCGTGCTGTTTTTTCACGCCCATCTGCCATCAAGTTAATAAACGTTAAACGAAAGTTTTTTTTCATGATAATTCTCGTTAAATGAAAAAAACTCATTACCTTTGCACCGCAAAAAGAAAGAAAGGGTGCCTTAGCTCAGTTGGTAGAGCATCGGACTGAAAATCCGTGTGTCCCCGGTTCGATTCCTGGAGGTACCACTCCTCCTTTCATTAGCCCGGTAATTGGTTTAGGCCAAGCCGGGTTTTTTGTTTTTCCCATTATCATGAAACAAATGAGATTACGGATGCTCGCTGCCATCCTCACCATAAGCAGTGCTATTATGTTGACAACATCATGTTTTAATGGCGGCAATGCTGCCAAGAAAGGACAGTTGCTGGAGGTTTACGACGTACATGGTTGTGAGGCCACTGCCAGATTGACGGTAAACGGCAAGGTGCTGTTCACCACCAGTGTCTATATTGGTAAAAACGGCATTGGCAAGGAGGGCGAGGGCGATGCCAAGACACCCATTGGCAAAATGCACGTGTTGAAGGCATTTGGCGTTAAGCCCAACCCCGGCACCTCAATACCATATATCGACGTGACCACGAGCATCTATGCCTGTGATGACCAATGCGAATACTACAACCAAATTATCGATACAGCGATGGTACACCACAAGTGCGGCGGCGAGGATATGTTCCACACCGTGCCGGAGTACTACTACGGCATCGCCACCGACTTCAACAAAGACTGCGTATGGCCAAAAGGAAGCAATATCTTTATCCACTGCAAAGGCCATAAGACATGGACTGGCGGTTGCATCGCCCTCGATGAGGAGCGCATGGTGGAGCTGCTGAAGAACAGCGACCAATCGTTGGTCATTACTGTATCAGAATAATTGTTGGCTTGTCCTTTTTCTCAGTATTTAAATGATATAGGCTTTGTTAGTATCTTAACAACTTTGTATCTACCAAGAAATACACATAAGAAGAATACCACCAATGAATATGCAATAATTGTAATTAGGTCATTATATAAAATATGATGATTGATCAACCATTCAAAATTTTCTGTAAAGAATGAATGCAATAGGTATATCACCAATGTGCAACCACCATATTTTGCCAATGTTTTTCTATCAGCAATCAACCTATATATTGATAGGCTGACGACCACAGATACGAGCAACCATCCTCCACGTATCACCATGTCAATATTATTAGAATATGGATATTTACCCATAAAAATATCCAACAGATCTATTGGCAAGAACAACTTTGCCGACAAACAAATCACTAAAGCTACCAACAAGGATAAAAAGGGCAATGATATGCCTGTCTTATCTATCTTTCGCAATGTTTCATGAGTTCTGCAATAATATCCAAAAACGAAGAAAGGAAAGAAAGAACAAGCACGTTGAAAACCGAGATAATCTATTTGAATGTATCCAGCACCTAAACTGACAATTACACTGAGTAATATCATAGCACCAACAGACAAATGCTTTGACAAAAAGTATACTGCAACTCTCCAATATACCAAACACAACAAATACCATAAGGTATATTTAGGAGTTAATATATTTTCAATACTATATTCTCCATCCAAGGCCAATCTGATGATTTGAAAAACTGCAAATGCAGCAAGTATTTCCAACGATTTCTTAAATAACTTTTCCTTGGAGTATTCTGTGTTGCAAAAATATCCCGAAATGAGTATAAACAACGACATGTGAAAAGAAAAAATGGACGTTTTCACAATCATGTTGACAGAATTCAACATTCCAGGTTCTCTTTCTTGCAGCGTATGTCCTAATATCACACAGAAAATCAACACCGTTTTAACTGAGTCTAATTTCGTATTTCTATTGGATTTAGATACAGCAGGCATACTTGATTTCGTATCCATTTTTTCTTTTGGGCAATGTAAAGTCAGTTGTTTCAAGGGGCTGTTCCTTTTTCCTTAGGAAAAAACATTCCTCTTAGGGGCAATTCAAAGGGCAAAGTTACATGTTTTTATATCTGTTTCCAAATTTAATGACTAATTGTTGAAAATAGTTGTGATAGTTTTTTCAATAATCATTCTCCCTATATATGTTACCAACCTTAAGCAATTATGGAATTTGAAGAGAAAAACAAATTGAAAGAAGAAGAGAGATTGAAAAAAGAAGCCAAAGAAAGAGAAGAACTGAAACAAAACGCCAAACTGATTACAAAAATCACTACTGAATCGAAAAGAATGTCTGACAAATTTATTGAGTACCTCAATCAAAAACGAATCTTTTACATCGTTGATTTCTCAGGCAAAATTTGCACCATCCAGATTTATGGCCTGACTTTCTCGGAAACCAACAAGATGATTAAGAAAATGGCCAAGCAACTGCACATCAAAAAGAGCATGAACGGAAAGCGGGAGCGTAAAGCTCCCGCTGCCTAAAGCAATCCATTTTAGCTCAAGCTAAATGTTACGGGCAAGGCATAATTCACACGCACAGCCTTGCCATTCTGCATTCCAGGAATCCATTTCGGCATGCTTTCAATGACACGGAGTGCCTCTTTATCCAATTCTTCACTCACGCCCTTCTGAATATTGGCATTGCTGATGGAGCCATCGGCCTCAACGATGAAGTTCACGATGACACGCCCTTGGGTGCCAGCCTTAAGAGCTACCTCGGGATAACGCACGTTCATCGACACATACTTCATCAACTCTCCTGTTCCACCGGGAAACTCCGGCATGTGCTCCACCACATCGAATACTAACTCTTTTTCGGCTTCCTTATCCTTGGACTTGACAACCACGACATAATCCTTTTTCCTTTCGTCACTTTTGGCGTACTCCTTGGTGATGATGAAGATGATGCCGTTCGACGTGTCGGCATTGAACTTGTCGCCGTAGACTCTCAGAAGGTCTTTCTTGTCCTCGCTGTACTTCAAGACGTTGATGTGGTCGATGGTACTCTGATCGAGAGCCATCACTTGCTCCTTCGAAACCACCTTGCCATCTAGGACGAGCAACGGTTCCGGTCCATTCGGCTCGCCAAATATCAGCTTCGGAGCATCCTTGGCCTCTTGCTTTGCCTGACGGAAGACAAGAATGCCTTCTTTGTCTTTGTAGTTCCACTTCGGATCACCTGCTGAGTTCGGCCGATGAATGATTTCAAATAACTCGTAGCCAAGCGACTTGTAATTCCTAACTTCCTCGAGGGTAGCCAGGCGGTCGTCGAAGAAGATGCGGCCAATAGTAAACTCCAAAGGTTGCCTGGGATCAGGCTTGCCCTCGCTCGAAAGTCCCGTGATACGGCCATATTGGTCAACAACGGCATGCAAAGCATACGGACGGTCCTCAGCCGGCTCGGCTTCGGTCTTCACTTCAATGGTCGTGTTGCTTATCTTCACTTGAGCTTTCTTGCGGCCCTTCTTCACAATTTTCTTCTGCTGCTGTTGCAGAGTGCCTGCGTAGACATAGTCGTTCACAGTCTCGGCATTCAATGCCAGCGCAACACCCACGATGGGCAACAAAGCGAGCAACTTCAGCCAGCTCGCACGATTGGTTTTCTTATGTGTAAGCATCATGTTTATGCGGTTTTTTAGGGTACTGTGAGTGATGCCATTGGCCACGGAGTACCCGCACGTGGCAATGGCTTTTTGGATAAGCAGATACTGATACTGACGCATATTGATGCCTTGAGAGAGTACCGCCGCATCGGCTTCATACTCATGGATGGCGCGCAGGTCTTGGCGCAGCATCCACATAGCAGGATTAAACCACTGCAGGGCGGAGAGTATGTCAACAAGGAGTACATCTGCCGAGTGATGTTGGCGGATGTGACCTCGTTCATGGGCGAGCACAGAGGCGTCTTGCGCCTCGTAGTCGCTGCGTGAGAGTACGATGTAGTTCATCCAGCTGAAGGGCGACACATCGCCTTCAGTAACACAGACCGTTGTTCCATCTGGCTGCCGATGGCGTTCGCTGCGGCTGATGAGCCGCCAAACTTTCAGAAGAGCCAAGAGGGTGTGGCCCAGTACAAGAGCCATACCTGCAAAAAACACAACAACAGACAGCGTTTGCCAAAGAGGTGTGCTGGGCTCTGCCACCTCAACCATTTCAGCCACTACGGGGCCAAGGTTGTCGAGCGTTATCGACCCGGCGTCTTCGCTCACAACTACCGTTTTGTGCAACGTGATGATGCAAAACGGCAGCACAAACGAGGCTACAGCTGTGGCGAGCAATACGATGCGATTCACGCGATGAAAAGTCTCGCGGCTCAACAACAGGCGGTAGAACATATAGAATACCGCTATCAGCATGGCAACCTTCAGGTCGTAGGTTAAGAACTCCATCATACTATTTACGGATTTACGGATTTCTTCGTGATTATCAATTACAACAGATACTCAGAGCGAATAAAACTCGGAGTCCTATTTGCTGTTTTCATCAGCGCTTTCAATCCTCTCAATAAGTTCTTTCAGCTCATCCACGGAAATCTTCTCTTCCTTCACAAAGCTGCTGACGGCATCCAGATACGAGTCGTCAAAATAACTCTTGATGACTCCAGCCAGACTCGAACGTCCATATTCCTTCTCCGTTACCAGAGGGTAATACTGAAAGGACGTGCCAAACTGCCTGTGGCCGAGCATACCCTTTTTCTCCAAAATACGCACCGTAGTGGATAGCGTATTGAAATGTGGGCGTGGCTCGTCGTAATACTCCAATAGTTCCTTGACGAACATTGGTCCATGCTGCCAATACAGTTCCATGATTTCCTTTTCCTTACGAGTCAGTTTTTTCATTGTTTTTTCTTTTAGGTTCACATCCATCAAATGTGTCAGTATCTTATCCGTCCACAAAGTAACTAAAAATATTAGTTGTATAGAACTAAAACATTTAGTTTTTATGAATTATTAAGGAAAAAAGGCCGCATTTTTTAGTTGTTCACACAAGTTTCATCAAGATGGAAGTAGTTAAAGTTGTGCAAATGAGAAGCAAGGAAATCGTTATCACAATTTAATATAGATGCGGCGTCGATAGAGAATATAACCAAGGAGGAAATTGAACAAGACAAAACTGATGGCATAGCACAATGACGCCGTCTGGGGATGGGAGATGACGGAATGGATGGCATCAAAGACCACCCTACTGACACCCAGCCAACCAAAGAAGATGGCAAAAAACTCACTCGCCACATAGAGGAAGAGAGGGTTGATGCCAAAGACTTGGAAAAACGTTGTCCATCCCTTTTTCCCACGGATATCGATAATGGTCATCAGCAGTGCCAACAGTGATGCCGCCATGCCGCAGGTCACCATCACATAACTCGGACTCCAAATCCGCTTGTTGAGCGGCAGTCCATAGGACAGCAGATAACCACCCAAGGCGAGGATGGCACCAAGAAAGAAAAGTGCCAGCACCTTGTCTTTGACAGACTGGCGCTGCTTGATGAGTTTACCGCAATAGAAACCGATGAGCACATGCGCCACCGACGAGATGGTACCGAGCAATCCCTCTGGATCGACAGGACTCTTGTGATAAAGGTGGTCGTAGCCAAACAAGCTGAGGTCGACGCGGGCCAGGATGTTGGATGAGTCTGCCGCATATCCGTTGCCCCAGATAAGGATGGCGGAGTAGATGACAAGGAGTGCGATAATGGAGGGCACAATCCACTTATGGTTGACGATCAGTACAAAGACCGACACGATGCCATAGCTTAGGGCGATGCGCTGAAGTACA
>JAGCXX010000151.1 GCA_017961115.1 Prevotella sp.
ATCATGCACATCCATGCCCATCATGTGTCCCAATCCGTGAGGGAAGAACATGGCATGTGCTCCAGCCCTCACCGCTTCCTCTGTGTCACCGCGCATCAGCCCCAATTCTTTGAGGCGATCGGTCATCAGGCGGCAGACAGCAAAGTGCACGTCCATATATTTCACACCAGGCTTGGCCACCTCCAGCACATAGTCGTGGCAGGCCTCAACAATAGAGTAAATCTCCAATTGCCGCTGGGTAAATTTCCCACTGACCGGCATGGTGCGGGTGTTGTCGGAACAATAGTGGTCGATGGTCTCGGCACCACAGTCACAGATAACAAGACGTCCTGGTTCCAGAATTGCCGTTGATGGGTTGCCATGCATTATCTCCCCATGCTGTGAATAGATGGTGGCAAAACTCACCATGGCCCCATAGGAGTTGGCTATGCCGTCCACCTGGCCTCCGACGAATTTCTCCGTCACACCTGGTCGTGTGAGGCGCATAGCGGTGGTGTGCATCTTGTATCCGATGGTAGCGGCACGTTCCATTGCCTCAATCTCCTGGGGCTCTTTGGTGGAACGCATCTTCACCACGGCACGGATAAGCGGCATGGATGCTGCTGCCTTCTGCTGACTTGGATGGATGCCAAGCAGATCCATAATCTGTATCTTGATGTCGTGACGATAGGGTGGCAAAAAATGGATGGTGCGCCCCTTTGCCTCGTCACAAAGCACTTTGAGTTGACTCATAGGTGCAGACCGAACCACGCCTACCTGTGCGGCTAGGTCGGCAACGCTGTCCACGCTGCCATACCACACGATATCCTCAATGTCTATATCGTCGCCGATGAGTATCTCATAATCGTTGTCGACGTCGATGACACCGACGAGTCCATCGCGCTTCTGTCCGAAATAATAAAGAAAAGTGGAGTCCTGGCGCATGGGGTAGTAACTGTTGGCGGGATAGTTGCATGGCGACTCATTGTTGCCGAAAAGTACAATAAGTCCGTTGCCCACCAATTTCTTAAGTTGCTCACGCCGTCTGATATACGTCTCTTTGTCAAACATTTCTTTTTTGTTTAGGTTGATGTGGCAAAGATACGAATATTATGCGAACCCACCAAAAATGTGAACCTTTTTCTAAAAAAGCGGCCAACTGCCCACCATACCCAAAAGACTCATTTAGATTTCCCCGAGATAGTTCTCAAGTGGGATGCCCCTATTCTTGTCTACATTGTCTTTGTTGAGTTCAATAAGCCTTGCCACAGCGTCCATTGCCTTCCTGGTGCTATCCACCAGTAGTTCATCCTTGAGGAGATGACCGATGAGCACCGCAGAGAAGATATCGCCTGTACCTGGGAAATGCACGGGTATCTCGTTGTATTCCAAGCAAAAATAAGAATTCGTAAAATGGTTGTAGCCCATCACACAATGCTGCCCATCAACCATCATACTGGTGATAAGCACTGAACGGGAACCGATTTGCCTAAGCGCATCAACCAAACGCCTCGCTTCCCCTGCATCTACTCCCTCCGGGCGGTAAGGGGTGTCGGTGAGATAGCACGCCTCTGTGTAATTGGGATAGGTGAGATGTGCAACAGACAGCATCTCGCGCATGCTCCGTATCGAATCAGGTGTCACACCATTGTAGAGTTTGCCCTCATCTCCCATAATGGGGTCAACAAAAATCACCGTTCCTGTCTTCGCTTGTTCAAGACAATAGTCTGCCACTATGCGAGCCTGTCTCTCCGAGACGATGAATCCGGTGGCAATGGCGTCAAAATTAAAACCCAGTTCTTTCCATACAGGGAACACCCCTGTAATGTAATCGGTGGTGTCGAGGATGTTGAACTTGCCATAATCCAACGTGTTGGACACCAATGCAGTAGGCAGGTTGTAAACAGGCAGGCCCATATACGACAAGATAGGCAGCATCGCTGCTGTCGCCACCTTACCATAACCCGCCATGTCGTTAATAAGAAGAATCTGTTTGCTCATCATCTTTAGTTGTGTAATTTCTTGACCACT
The DNA here is from genome assembly GCA_017961115.1 of Prevotella sp. Lineage (GTDB taxonomy): Bacteria > Bacteroidota > Bacteroidia > Bacteroidales > Bacteroidaceae > Prevotella. The sequence goes on from JAGCXX010000151.1 coordinate 2,011, forward strand.
CTTTCCACAATTTCAGGGAAATACCTCATCTCCAATTCATGTTCTTTCGCTGCAATCTCATCAACTGTATCTTCGGGAGACAATGCCACGGAATATTGCTCGATAATCTCTCCGCCATCGCATATCGGCGACACAAAGTGGACAGTGATGCCCGTCTCAGTATCCCCAGCTTTCTTGACCGCCTCATGGACATGATGTCCCCACATCCCTTTGCCGCCATGCTTAGGCAACAGCGCGGGATGAATGTTGATGATGCGTTGAGGAAATAGTTCAATAAGATAGTCGGGCACCATGGGCAGAAAACCAGCGAGCACAATCATGTCGATGGCATATTGCTCCAAGATAGGCTTCATCACCTCAGGATTGTTGAGACCAGCCTTATTGACCACAACGGAAGGGACACCCAACCGCTCTGCCCTGACTAACGCATAAGCGTCAGCACGATTGCTCACCACCAATGCGGTGCAAACTATGTCCGAATTTTCAAAATAACGTATCAGGTTCTCGCAGTTGCTTCCGCTGCCCGACACAAAAATTGCAATGTTTGTCTTTTGCATAATCTATTGATGGTAAGCAATTCTTCTTCATCAGTTTCTTTTTCTTAGAAAAAATGATAGAAATGAATGCTCTTGCCAATATAATACATTAGGGAGAGTTTCAGCCAATCATATGCGGCTTTCTCTTATGGGCTGCAAAATTAGTACAAAAATAACATAAATCAAATAATATTGCAAAAAAATAAAAAAGTAGGTGCAACATGACTTGCATCATATCTTTTTTTAGTAACTTTGCAAACTTAAAATCAAAACCACAATATGACAGCAACCAACAAGACGATAAAGACCGCCCTCATCTCCGTCTTCCACAAAGACGGTTTGGAGGAGTTGCTCGCTGAGCTTCATGCCGGCGGCGTGAAATTCCTTTCCACAGGCGGCACACAACAGTTTATCGAGTCACTCGGATACGAGTGCCAGACTGTAGAGAGTGTGACAACCTATCCCTCCATATTAGGAGGTCGCGTGAAGACCCTCCACCCCAAAGTGTTCGGCGGCATCCTTGGTCGTCGCGACAACGAGGGCGACCGCGAGCAGATGCAGCAATATGACATTCCAGAGATTGACCTTGTGGTCGTCGACCTGTATCCCTTTGAGGATACCGTGGCAAGCGGAGCATCCGAACAGGACATTATCGAGAAGATAGATATCGGTGGCATCTCACTTATCCGCGCCGCTGCAAAGAACTTCGCCGACGTGGTAATCGTGCCGAGCAAGGCAGAGTATGCATTGCTTGTCGACATCCTCCGTGAGAAGGGTGCACAGACCAGCCTTGCCGACCGCCGTATGTTTGCAGAGCGCGCCTTTGGCGTGAGCAGCCACTACGACACCGCCATCCACGCTTGGTTTGCTGGCAAGTAACACCCCACCGGCCATAAAAATCGGCCGACATTTCTGAGACAACATTCAAAACTAAGAAAAGAACATTAAGCGCTTAAGAAAGAAATGGGATTTTTTTCATTTATCCGTGAGATAGCAATGGACCTGGGCACCGCCAACACCATCATCATCAGTGATGATAAGATTGTGGTTGACGAGCCTTCGGTCGTGGCTCTCGACCGCCGCACCGACAAGATGCTGGCCGTGGGCGAGAAGGCTAAACTGATGTATGAGAAGACACATGACAACATCCGCACTGTACGCCCGCTGCGCGATGGTGTAATCGCCGACTTTTCTGCCTGTGAGCAGATGATGCGCGGCCTGATTAAGATGGTGCATACCGGCAACCGATTCTTCTCACCCTCGCTGCGCATGGTCATCGGCGTTCCATCAGGCTCCACTGAGGTGGAACTGCGCGCAGTACGTGATTCTGCAGAGCATGCCGACGGACGTGACGTATACCTGATTTTCGAACCTATGGCAGCAGCCATCGGCATCGGTATCGACGTTGAGGCTCCCGAGGGCAACATGATTGTGGACATCGGCGGTGGCAGCACTGAGATTGCCGTAATCTCTCTCGGTGGCATCGTATCGAACAACTCCATCCGAATCGCCGGCGATGACCTCACTGCCGACATACAGGACTACATGAGCCGCCAGCACAACCTGAAAGTGGGAGAGCGCATGGCTGAGCGCATCAAGATACACGTAGGGTCTGCTCTTACTGACCTGGGCGACGAGGCTCCAGAGGACTATATCGTACATGGACCAAACCGTATCACCGCCCTCCCGATGGAAGTGCCAGTGTGCTATCAGGAGATTGCACACTGCCTTGACAAAACCGTGGCCAAGATAGAGAATGCCGTACTCTCCGCATTGGAGAAGACACCTCCAGAGCTATATGCCGACATCGTACACAACGGCATCTACCTCACCGGAGGTGGAGCTTTGCTCCGTGGTCTTGACAAGCGCCTCCACGACAAAATCCAGATACCATTCCACATCGCCGAAGACCCGCTTCACAGCGTGGCCAAGGGTGCTGGTGTGGCCCTCAAGAACGTAGAGAGATATTCGTTCCTGATGAGATAAGGTGGGGACTACCCTCACATTATTTAATATACCATGCGCGATCTCGTAGCATTTCTCAAGAAATACAACTACTGGTTTGTCTTCGTGATACTCGAGGTGGTGAGTATGTTGCTGATGTTTCAGTACAACAGCTACCACGGCAGCGTATGGTTCTCCTCTGCCAACTATGTGACAGGATTGACGTATGAAGCCGACTCTAAGTTCAGTTCCTTCATGAGTCAAGGCACCGTCAACCAACAGCTTACTCAACGCAACCTGATGCTTGAGCGTGAGGTGGCTATCCTACGCTCCCAACTCATCGATGAGCGCATGCTGCGAGACTCCAGTTACGTCTACGATGGGCAGATGCCGCTGCTGAACCAATACAAACTGATTCCGGCACGTGTCATCAGCAACTCCATCAACAAAGCGGACAACTTCATCACCATCGACAAGGGGCGCTATGACGGTGTGCATGAGGACATGGGCGTTGCCTGCGGCAATGGTGTGGTGGGCGTGGTCTACATGGCATCTGGCCATTATGCTGTGGTCATTCCTGTGCTGAGCACACACTCCAACATCAGCTGTGCCATTAAGGGAAGAGGTTATTTTGGTTACCTGCACTGGAATGGAGGTGCCTCCAATATCGCTTACGTCGACGACATCCCACGCCATGCCGACTTCGAAATCGGCGACACCATCGTGACAAGCGGTTACTCATCGATGTTTCCTGCAGGAATCCTTGTGGGCAAGGTGCTGAAGAAAGGGGATTCCGACGACGGTCTCTCTTATAAGTTGCAAATCTCATTGTCGACAGACTTCGGCAACCTGCGCGACGTGTGTGTCATCGACGATGCAGCCGTGAGGGAGCGTCTTGACCTGCTACGTGAAGCCGCCGACTCGCTGAACCCTCAGAAAAAGTAGGCCTATGAACAACGATCTCATCAGGATTCCGCTGCTTTTCATTGCCATTTGCGCAATACAGGTGTTTGTGCTCAACCATTGCCAACTGTTTGGTTGCGCACTTCCAATGCTCTACCTCTGGTTTGTACTGACCATGCGCAAGGGAATGCCGCGATGGCTGTCGCTCATGCTGGCATTCGCAATGGGCCTCACCCTCGACATGTTCTCAAATACGCCGGGTGTGACAGCAGCAGCAATGACAGCAGCAGCAATGGCACAACCCTACCTGCTTGAACTTTTCATCTCCCGAGAGGGTGAGGAGTCGTTCATCCCGTCATCAGAAACACTGGGAACAAGGTCTTTTATCAACTATACCATCGTATTGGTCATTGCCTACTGCGTCGTCTACTACACGCTCGAGATGCTCACCCTTGCCAATGGGTGGAAATGGCTCTCCTGCGTTCTGGGCAGTGCAGCCGTAACCGTGGCGCTTCTCCTCGCCATCGACCGACTGACACATAGGAAATAAAGAGAAGATATTGATTGGAATTGCGACATGAAGGATTATGAACTTGACAGACGGCAGTATGTCATTGCCGGGGTGGCCATTGCCATAGTGGCCATCTACATCATACGTCTGTTCACCCTTCAGATTATGAGCGATGACTATAAGAAGAATGCCGACAGCAATGCCTTCCTGAAGAAGGTGGAATTCCCCTCACGAGGCATTATCTACGACCGTTATGGCAAGACATTGGTATTCAACCAACCTTCGTATGACATCATGGTCATCGTCAACGAGCAACGAGCAAGCCTTGATACCCTTGAATTGTGCAAGGCATTGAACATTACCAGAGAATATTTCGTCAAGCGCATGCACGACATACAAGACAAGAGCAAAAATCCTGGTTATTCAAGTTACACCCAACAACTGTTCATGTCACAGCTCTCCGACCAAGAGTTCAGTGTTTTTCAGGAGAAGGCTTACAAGTTCCCGGGATTCTATATCCAACGGCGAAGTATCCGCCAGTATGAGTATCCCAATGCTGCCTTATTGCTTGGTGACGTTGCCGAGGTGTCGCCCGACGACATCAAGGAAGACGAATACTACCAGCCAGGAGACTATATCGGGAAAGTCGGTGTAGAGCGCTCGTATGAGAAAGAACTGAGAGGCACCAAAGGTGTAAAGATTCTGCTCCGCGACAACTACGGGCGTATCCAAGGCAATTACCAAAATGGGAAATTCGACACCAAGCCCATACCAGGCAAGAAACTGACTCTTGGTATCGACATCGAACTGCAACGTCTCGGTGAGCGCCTACTGGAGGGCAAGTTGGGCAGCATCGTTGCCATTGAACCCTCCACCGGCGAGATTCTTTGTATGGTGTCGTCACCCAGCTACGACCCCCGCATCATGGTGGGACGCCAGCGCGGAAAAAACCACATGGCCTTGCAGAAAGACCCTTCGAAGCCTTTGCTCAACCGTGCCATCATGGGACAGTACCCTCCTGGCTCCACTTTCAAGACCAGCCAGGCACTCACCTTCCTCACAGAACACGTCATTGACTCCACAACAAAATACCCCTGCTATCGCGGATTTGTCACCCGAGGCATGAGGGTGGGATGTCACGGCCACCCATCCCCACTTAACCTGATTCCCGCCATCGGCACCTCATGCAACGGATTCTTCTGCTGGGGACTCTACTATATGCTCAACAATCGTGAGAAATACCCCACCCTGCAGGTAGCCATGGATACATGGCGTGACTACATGGTGAGCATGGGCTTCGGATACAAGCTGGGTGTCGACCTTCCCAATGAGAAACGTGGCATGATACCCAATGCCACCTATTATGACAAAGCGTTTAAGCGCAACTGGAACGCATTGGGGGTAATCAGTATCGCCATCGGTCAGGGAGAGGTGACACTTACTCCCCTTCAGATAGCCAACCTCGGTGCGACAATCGCCAACAGAGGATGGTATATCACCCCACATGTAGTGAAGGGTATAGAAGGTCAGGATATCGATACCCTCTACACAACAAAGAAATACACCAAGGCCACCCGTCAGGCCTACGACTTGGTGGCGAGGGGCATGCGACGTGCAGTGACAGGAGGTACATGCCGCAGTGCCAACCGACGTGATTATGAGGTATGCGGAAAAACGGGAACCGCCCAAAACCGCGGCCGCGACCACTCGGTGTTCATGGGCTTTGCCCCTATGAACGAACCTAAGATAGCCATCAGCGTGTATGTGGAGAACGGTGGTTTCGGAGCCACCTTCGGAGTACCCATTGGTTCGCTGATGATGGAACAATATATCAAGGGCGAACTGTCGGAAGGCTCACAGCGCCAAGCCGCCAGAATACAAAGCCAACATCTGAAATATGGCACAAAGGACAGATAACCAACCGGGAATACTACGTTCACTCGACTGGTGGACGATGGCCATCTATGTAGCATTGCTCATTTTTGGCTGGATGAGCGTGTGCGGTGCCAGTTACTCTTTCAGTGAGCCCGATGTATTTAGTTTGTCCACTCGCTCCGGCATGCAAATCGTGTGGATAGGCACGTCCATCTGTCTGGCATTTGTCGTGCTGATGCTCGACGACCGCTATTACGACACCTTTGCTTACGCCCTGTATGGACTGATGGTACTGCTTTTGTTTGCCACCATCTTCAATCCTGTGAGCATCAAGGGTTCACGCTCTTGGCTTGTATTGGGACCGCTGCGGGTACAACCCGCCGAGTTTGCCAAATTTGCAACAGCTCTTGCCATCAGCAAATTTATGAGCACTTACGGCTTCAACATCCACCGCCTGCGCGACTTCCTCCTCTCATGCGCCATCGTGATGCTCCCAATGGGGTGCATCGTCCTGCAGAACGAGACAGGTTCGGCGCTCGTCTACCTCGCCTTCTTCCTCATGTTCTACCGGGAGGGTATGCCAGGCAGCATCCTCTTCACCGGTGTGGCGCTTGTGCTCTATTTTGTGGTGGGCATTAGATATGAGCAGATACCGTTATGGGACACCCCGACCTCTATGGGAAAGTTCGTCGTGCTGCTGCTCATTCAATTGTTCTCCGCAGGAATGGTCTATCTCTACTGTAATGACAAACGGAAAGCTTTGCAGTTGGCTGGTTTCACCCTCTGTGTAACGCTCATCTTCCTATTGTTCTCCGAGTATGTGATACCCTTCGACATCGTATGGGTACAGTTGTTCGTCTGTGCTCTGCTCATTGGATACTTCATGTATCAGGGACTGAGTAGCCGGATAGGCAATTATATGTATATTGCCTTGTTCTCCTTAGGATCCATTATCTTTTTCTACTCGGCGAGTTTCATGCTCAACAATGTAGCCAAACCTTATCAGAGGGAGCGTATCAATGTGCTGCTCGGACTGGAGGATGATAATTCGGGAGCGGGATATAACGTTCACCAAAGCGAGATTGCCATCGGTTCCGGTGGTCTGAGGGGAAAAGGGTTCCTCAACGGCACCCAAACCAAACTGAAATTTGTTCCAGAACAAGACACCGACTTTATCTTCTGCACCGTGGGTGAGGAAGAAGGATTCTTAGGGTCGGCAGGTGTGCTGCTCTTGTTTCTTGCCCTTATCCTAAGGCTCATCTACTTATCGGAGCGACAGCCATTCAAGTTCGGCAGGGTCTATGGCTATTGTGTACTGAGCATCTTCCTATTCCATGTGTTCATCAATGTGGGCATGGTGCTCGGTCTGACACCCGTCATTGGCATACCGCTGCCATTCTTCAGTTATGGAGGCAGTTCACTGTGGGGATTCACTCTGCTGCTGTTCATCTTCCTGCGCATCGACGCAAGCCGCAACCTGATTAGAACATGAAAAGCTGAGGAAAAACACTTAGGCTATACAAAAAAGTAAAAGTGCTACTATTTGTGGGGGTTCATTCCTACCAAACGCAAAAGCAGGTCGCGGCGATGTTTCCAACTATCCCACTTGTGTTGCTTTTTCAACAGTGGCAAATATTCTTGATATGGTCTTTCTGTATCCAAAATTAGAAAATCCCCATGGTAAGAAGGTGCCTTCACCGGGGTCATATAGTCTCCGAATTGCATAGTGAGAATTCCGTGGTAACCAGACGGAACAGGTATCATGATGTCCTCAAAAGGCATCCACAACGTGTCGTCATACCAATGTTTGTCTCTGGAAAAACGCTTGAGATCATAATACCAAGCATGTAGCGACACTTTGGCGTTATCCTCAATCTTATATTTTCTGAACAAGTCTTCATATTGTTTGTAAACTCTTTGCTTACCAAGAGTTTTCACGAGATATGCCCCTTTCAGCGTACGCATCAACACTTGGGGATGCAAAGGAGAATAATCACCTCCACAATAATATTTCAATGGACGGATGATACGTTTGGCATCAACCATTAACTGATGGAGTTCCGCTGGATTATCTGGCAACGCATCAAGAGGAAAAATGTCAATGAATATGCCTTGGTGACGAATAAAATTTACATGTTGATGGGCAAGAATAGCCGCTGTCCCATCAATCCTTATCTTCGTAATTCCATTAAAATAATAATCTGTATAGCCGTTTTGAATAAAATAAGGCTCAGGAAACTCCTTTGCTGCCACCTCTTGGAATTTATCATAATCGGGCCTCAGCATTGCCATGTCGATATCATCATCCCATGGGATATACCCTTTTTCCCTTATGGTGCCAAGCAGAGTGCCCCCCTCGGCCCACACTCGGAGATTGTATTTTTCACATACCTCCAACAGTTTCTTGACCAACTGAAGCTGCAGTGCCCACACCTTTTTCATCTTTTCTGAAACAACGTAGCCATTGCGGCTTTCCTCTTGCATATTCATATTGCTGTTCTGTTTTGGACAACGTTAGGAATAACTCAATAATTTGAAGTCGTCACCTCATGAGAGTCATCAATCTCTTAATGACAGCCTTGCAAGCCTGCTTAAAAGGTACATATCTGAAAAGACTCCCCAAGGAAGAATAGGGCTGAAGTCCGAATTGAGCTATATACTCATTAAGTGACGATTCCTTGTTATAACGTTCGCAGTGAAGAGAATTCATCACCATAGTCACCTTCATACGAGCATATTTGGCGATTTCGGGATGTCTTTCTGCCAATTGTAACCTTAACTGATTGAGCATACAGATGGTTCGAATGCCATTGTTTCCCATTCTTATCCTTGTCGATGACTGCATGTTCTGCCGGTAATAGTACACCGGTTCAGGCAAATGAAACACTTTTGTGACATGTTCCATCACCTGATAGAAAAGATAGCCATCCTCGCCATTGGTGAAATGGTCGAATGTCTTGTATTTATAATCTTGCAAGATGCGTGTCTTGAATATTTTTCCACACAGATTGTGATGGTATTCGGAAAGGAGCAGAGACTTGTAAACTTCTGTCATTCCATTACCATAGTTGAGCGAAGAAGTACGAATCTCTTCACGCCCATCTTCAGGATAAAAAAGTACTATGTTGCCCGAAACCACATCAGCAGCGGTGCGCACTGCCTCTTGATAAAGAATCTCCATTGCATTGGGTGGCAAGAAATCGTCACTATCGCAAAACAACGAATACTCACCTTTAGCCACTGAATACCCCGATTTTCGAGTCTGCATCAACCCCAAGTTTCGCTCGTGGCGGACAATATGAAAGCGACTGTCGCCTTCTGCATATTTTCTAACCACTTCCATGGAACCATCCGGTGAGCAGTCATCCACAATCACAATTTCGAAATCCTGCATGGTCTGGGCTAAAATCGACTCTATGCACTGACCAATGTATTTCTCAACATTGTAAACAGGGATGATGACTGAAATTTTGGATTGCATATCAGAAGATGAGAGGAAAACAAATATTCTTTTGATTACACCTGAGTGTCCTGTCGTTCACCATGTGGATATTTGACACTTTCCGTCACATCAATCTTCTCCCTCCATTCCACAATATGCTCACATTCTCCATCCCATCTCCATTCAGGGTCAGGAATCATATAGTCTGCACCATATCTATATTCGCAAAACTCCTCAGCGTTTTCTGGCAAATACACTTCCATTCCCTCAAAAGACACTTTCCTACGTTCCCTTGAAAAAGGGATTTCCAACCTTCTTGGCAACCGTTGATGCGATTCCATCCCTTGTTCTATAAGGAAATCACAACAATAAGGCAACTGATTAACAGCAGGATAGAAATAAAATATGTCAATTCTCACCCCGTGGTACTCAAAAGTGTCCTCACGTCCCAACCTTCCATCATCTACCTTGTGGGAGAACAACCATGTGAAACCTGCACGTTCAAGAGCTTCCACCATCTCTGGTTTGAAATCATCTATCCACATTGCCGTGTCGATGTCCAAATCATACTTGATAAAGCCATGCTCACGTATAGCACCAAGAATAGAACCAAAGGCAAGTGTGTATTTTATCTCTTGTTCCTCCATACAAGTGACAAAAAGCCTTAACACCTCACGGGCATTTTCCTGGAAAACTTGTTGCTTGCGCTCTATTTCCTTCCGTTCTTGATACTGAGTTACCCGTCCGAAGACAACTTTTGCTGCCCCATAAAGAATCGGATGGTCAGAGAGAGCCTCCTTGGCCTTTTTGATGATACTGTCCATGTGACAAGTTTTGCTAATTTCGTGCAAAAATACTAAATTCTTAATATACTACAAAATTTGAAGCGACAAATTGCTAACGAATAGATTACTGTGGATTTCTTTTCCAGAATTTGAATCTTTC
>JAGCXX010000152.1 GCA_017961115.1 Prevotella sp.
ACAATGCTATGATGATTCATAGATTTTCTGTGCTGTCTGGCAAACTGCCGAACAAACTATTAAATACCAACGATTTCAAAGAACTCTTATATTATGGCGTCGCTAATGCGGCGTAGTTGTTCAAAATTTAACGGACTATTGCTTTAAAACACATTTAAATAATTTTGTATTTCCCTCGCTTTGTCTTACCTTCGCCGTAAAAATACATCCATAACTATAAAAAGTTGTCGATGTCGGCACAGACTGTCGCTGCATTGGAATATCATTCATCACATCAACAAATTAAAGATTTAGGAAACATGAAAAAGCTGTTGGTCACAATGTGTGTCGCTCTGCTCAGCATAGGCGCACAGGCACAGGAAAAGGGTGATTTTGCATTGGGTGTTCACTCCGGAACCACTTACACAAAAGTTGAACTCTTTAATGAAAAAGAGAAAATGACGCAATTTGGATTTGGTGCTTTCGCCCAATACAACCTCACCAACAAGTTTCGCGTGGAACTGGAGGGCAATTACCATCCCATGAAGAAGCATATGTCAGACTTCTTGTTGGGGCTTAACGTCCATTACCTGTTTAACATCGACGAGAATCTCAAGATTTATCCTCTGCTCGGATACGCTCTTGCATTTGTTCACAGCGAGACATACACGGAAGGCAACATCACCGTTCAAGGCGATAACACCACGGACCACGGTCTTCAGGTGGGTGCGGGCATTCAGTTCGACCTCGGCAACAGCTGGTTTCTTGCCGGCGAGTACAAGTTCCAACCAGGCATCTTCGCCAACAGCCATGTTTTCTTGATTGGTATAGGCTATAGGTTCTAAACTCAATGAGAGTAGTTGCTGCTGTCGACTCCTTCAAGGGATGCATGACGTCAGCCGAAGCCAACCAGGCGGTGGCCGACGGCATCAGCAGCGCATGTGAGGGAACCGACATCATACAAGTGCCCGTCAGCGACGGCGGCGAGGGATTCCTTGAGGCGTTCCATGCCGGAATCGGTGGCGACCGCATCGAGGTGACGGTGCGCGACCCCCTTATGCGCCCTGTCAAGGCGCATTACCTGCTCAAGGACAAAATGGCGGTGATAGAAATAGCCCAAGCCTCAGGCCTGACACTACTGACTGCGGAGGAACGCAACCCCTTGGTCGCCACGAGCTACGGCACCGGTCAGTTGGTGGCCGATGCCGTGCGAAGGGGTGCCGAGGAAGTCATTGTCGGTTTGGGAGGCAGTGCCACCAGCGATGCCGGCATGGGGATGCTGAGAGCCCTTGTGGATGCCTTCGCCAATCACGGCAAATGGGACGACATCGAGGTGTTGGGTAGGGTGCGTTTCACCATTGCCTCCGATGTGAGGAATCCCCTTTGCGGGAAAAACGGCGCCGCCCACGTATTCGCACCGCAGAAAGGGGCGACAGGCGAAATGGTAGAGCAGTTGGACAGAAGGGCACGGTTGTTTGCCGACACCTCAGCACGCCATTTCGGGTTCGACCGCTCCGGCATGGAGGGAGCAGGTGCGGCAGGCGGTCTGGGCTACGCCTTTCTCCAATACCTTGATGCCGACTGCAAACCGGGCATACAGTTGTTGCTCGACACCATCCACTTCCGGGAAACCATCCGCGATGCCCGCCTCATCATCACCGGCGAGGGTGCCGCCGACAGGCAGACACTGATGGGCAAACTGCCCATGGGCATCCTGCAACAGGCTGGTGACATCCCCGTCTTCCTCATAGCAGGCAGGGTAGACGACCGCGAGCGCCTCCTGCAAGCGGGTTTCGCCGGTGTGGAATGCATCAATCCCGAAGACATTTCCCTCGACGAGGCGTTGCGGAAAGATATTGCACAGCAAAATATCAGAAACACCGTCCAGAGGATATTCCAAAGACTGGCACATGAATCATAAGGCTTAACTTCTTTAGCCATGTAACTTCCTTCACTACATTCATCTTGCAAAAATTTTGTCATATTATAAAAAAGATATATATTTGCACGCATATAGCCTAATATGGGTCAAAAGATACCTAAAAGAGATGCTGTTATAGCATGATAAGACTCCAAGATACAAAAATGCAACCCTTCATGTCGGTTTAAGGACAGATTTGGGGTTAAAGGATTTCGGTAGAATTCCTATTACGGATGTAAGCAATTGGAACGAAGAAGAAAAAACATCTATATGAGTAAAAAACTATTCCTTTTCATGGCCGTCCTGTTTGTCTATGGGCAGGCGACCTGGGCTTGGGACGGGTCAGGAAAAGAATCCGACCCATACCTTGTCAAGAATGCAGACGATTGGCGTACGCTGGTTGAAGGCGTTGCAGGAGGTGAGAGTTATAGTGGCCAGGCGTTTCGCTTGACAGCCGACATCGACATCTCAAGTTGGATGGTCGGTCATACTGGCAACTCTTTCTGCGGCACTTTTGACGGCGACGGGCACACGCTGACGTTAGACGTCGGAATGAGAGATAATCCTGACGATACGGAAGTGAGAGCCCCCTTCAAGTTCGTGAGCGGTGCGACCATTCGCCACCTGAAGACCACAGGCGAAATCTATACCCGTGGCAAGTTCGCTGCCGGCATCGTCGGTCGGGTTAAACCCGGCAAAGCCACCCACTTGTTCGACTGCCACTCCAGCGTCATCATCAACAGTTATGTCATTGGTGACGGCTCGCATGGCGGACTCATCGCCATCCGACTTCCTTGCAGGTTTACAAGATGGCACTGTGGATGGAACTCATCTCCGATGCCATAGGCTTCTCCGACAGCGACAATAAGCAGGAAACAGATGTGGACGATGACTCCGCCACCGGACCCGCCCGTGCCCCGAGAAGGTAATAACCGATTTTTATAAAAAATACAATATGTACAGGAAAATGAAAATTAGTGTCCTTACCATTGCCCTCCTTACCATCGGCATGGGGGCGATGGCACAACAAAAACAACCAGAAGGAAGTTGGAGCCGTCATGTGGCTGAGGGTTTTGGGAATCTTTCCACCTCAGACCATCTCTATATTGATACCCCAGAGCAACTTGCCCTGCTCGCCAAAAACGTGAACGGAGGGAATGACTACTCTGGATGTGTCATTACATTAGGGAAAGACATTGACTTAAGCGCCCATTATTGGGAGCCCATCGGTTATGGCACCTCAGGTGAAGGTGAAGGTGGAAAGAACTTCAGGGGCACTTTCGATGGTGGAAACCATACCATCAGTGGCATCTATATCGACGATGAGGGAGGCATCGGAGTTGGCTTGTTCGGCTACATCTACAACCCTGCCTGCATCAAAAATCTTACCATCAGCAACAGTAACATCAAGGGCAATTTTTTAGTCGGAGCCATTGTGGGCAACTACTGCGGCGGGGCAAATGACGATCAAGTAGGCATTTTCAATTGCCACGTTACAAATGATGTTGTCGTGACTGCTGTCCCTTTTGATGGATATACAGGCTCAAATGCCGGTGGCATCATCGGCTATATCGAGTATGCAAACATGGTTGGTTGCACCAGCGCCGCTTCCGTTGAAGGTGACGAGATGGTAGGTGGTATCGCTGGACAGATTCTGGGAGAAGCCCAGACTCCTTGTTCGCTTACCGACTGTTATTACGTTGGCAACAGCGTAACCTGTCATGAAGAAGATCCGGGAATGATTGTCGGTTATAATGAAAATGGCGTGTACAACATCTCGCTACTAAATAATGACCTCCAAGAAGACATCAATAACACCACCCGCATCAGCAACTACGAAGGCTTGACTGTCAACCTGAAGCTTGAAGGTCGCACCCTCTACAAGGACAACTCGTGGAACACGCTCTGCCTGCCATTTGCACTCGATGACCTCACGGACACACCATTAGCAGGTGCCACAGTGAAGGAGTTCGTCTCTTCTGAATTCGATTCTGAAAACACCCTGACACTGAACTTCAATGACCCCGACTGCATCGAGGCGGGCAAGCCCTATATCGTAAAGTGGGAGGTTGGGGAGAATGAGGAGGTTGACGACATCGTCAGCCCCGATTTCACCGATGTGGCCATTACCAGTATCACGCCTACGGACATAACGGGTGGGGATGAGGTTGCCAACTTCCACGGCATCTATTCGTCCTACAGCACAGGCGGTAAGAACAGGAAGATGCTCTACCTCGGTTATGACAACTTGCTCTACTATCCCGAAAGCAATATGACCATCAACTCGTTCCGCGCTTTCTTCCAACTCACTGGCGTCACAGCGGGTGATTTAGATTTAGAAGACGGTGGAATTAATTCCTTCGTTCTCAACTTCGGCGACCAGGTGACAGGCATATTTCCCACCACTTATTCCTCTCCTCTCACCTCTGAAACATGGTTCACGCTCGACGGCAGAAAGCTCAACGGCCAACCTTCTGCCAAGGGTATTTATATCAATAAAGGACAAAAGATTGTCATCAAATAACTGGAGGACATGAAAATGAAAAAGACTTATCAGCGACCCATTATCGAGGCAACAGCAATAGTACCCATCCAGGTGATTGCCGCCACCGTCAACAAGATAGATGCCAAAAGCGGTAGTGAAGACATCAATCTGGAGTATGGAGGCGGTAGCAGCATGGATGCCCGTGCAGGAGAAAGCAACCTCTGGGATGACGAGGACCACGCTTCCGGTTGGGACTAAATGCAATATTACTCCTGATTAATCTCCAAGGAACTTAGGAATCAGGAATACTTCGCCGCTTTGCGGCTGCATCATTCATGAATAATTCATGGCAATTATATGTTTGATTTCTTCAACATGTATTACCACGGATTATTCATGAATTTTTTAACCACGAAATTTCACGAAAAAAGCACGAAATTATAAACCACGGATTTTCACGAAAATTTAAACCACGGATTTTCACGGATGGACACGGATGATGATAGAACCACGAAATCATACGTCTAAACTCCTGAAATAGATGAAGGATGAAAGATGAAAGATGAAGGCTTGATAGTCCGCTTCCTCAGGATGGACCACGTTCCCCGTTCATCGGGATTTGCAATCCCGATGCCCTAAAAATGTGGATTTGCCGCTCGGCTTTGCCGCTTTTAC
>JAGCXX010000153.1 GCA_017961115.1 Prevotella sp.
CCCGTAGGCATTGCACCGCTTAACTTCGCGATGGCGGACGACAGCGTAACTGCCATCGACGTAGAGGTGAACGGCTCTTGGGGAGGCTCGATACACTCCCAAGGCACCTGCACCGATTTCGACATCGAACAGTGGCATGCCATGGTAAAGCAAAATCGTGGCGGACAACTGAACGTGAGCGTCTGCGCCAAGCGCGACGGGGAATGGAAGCGCTACCGCAATTTCAACATCCATGTGGCAAAGGCTGCCTTGCCCGACTGGGGTATCACCTACCAACGCATCTCACCTGACCAAGGGAGCTCTGGTCTAATGAGCATCTATGAGCGGGAGTTGAGTTCTTTTGAGGAAAAATCACTTTTGGACAATAAAGCTATCAAGGGGATGTGCATCAACTGCCACACGCCCAACCATGCCAACCCCGACCAATACGTTGTACATGTCAGAGACAGAAATGGCGCAACATTGATACATGTCAACGACAAGGACGAACTGCTGAAAGCCACCAACGACTCCTTGGGAGACATCATGGTCTATCCCTACTGGCATCCTGATGGTCGTTTCTGCGCTTTTTCTACCGACAAGAACTCTCTGATTTTCCATACCAAGAAGGAGAACAAGGCAGAGGCATATGACTCTTCATCTGATGTGTTTGTCTATGACACTGAGACCCATCAACTCATCAACGACACACTCATCATGAAAAAATACTGGGCTGAGAACTGCCCAGCTTTCTCCCCTGACGGGAAATGGCTTTATTTCACCACTGCCCGCCGACAGGTATACCCCACTGACTACGACAAGGAGCGCTACAGCCTCTGCCGTGTGAGTTTCGACCCAGCCACAGGGCATATCGGGCAAAAAGTGGATACGCTCGTCAATGCACCCGCTGAGGGGAAAAGCGTGAGTTGGCCCCGTCCTTCCTATGATGGACGTTTTCTGATGTACACCCTTGCCGACTATGGCTATTTCACCATTTGGCATCCAGAAAGCGACCTGTGGCTCCTGGACCTGAAAACCGGCCAGTCCCGTTCCCTCGACCCTGTCAACAGCAACAGAGCAGAAAGTTTCCACAACTGGAGCAGTGACAGTCAGTGGTTCCTGTTTACCAGCCGGCGCGATGACAGCCGCTATTCCCGCATTTACCTCTCCTCCATAGGACATGACGGGAGAGCCACCAAGCCCTTCATGCTGCCACAGCGCGACCCCAAGCAGTTCTACACCCAGTCGCTGTATTCCTACAACACTCCCGACTTCACCTCAAGACCTGTAGGCAACGACTCACAGGCACAAATCAAAGCATTGGAAAGCGGAAAACGCATTCCAACAGTGCTTTGGATGAAGGAGTAGGGACGCGATGTATCGCGTCCGCTGGATGAAGGATGAAGGTTTGATAGTCCTATTCTGATGGTAAGTAGAAATTGATCATTCCTCTGTAATGAATTCGGGGCGCACATCGTCATTTTCGGTCATCACCGTAACGTCATCCATGTGGATGCCGCGGGTATGGCGCATATAAAAGCCTTTGGCGGGTAAATTGCCCCACATCGTCGCCTCAGGGTATTCCTTTTCTTTCTCATCAGCCAATGCCTGCCTGATGGCGGGCATATCTGTTTCTGCAACCCCACCATGATGATGCAAGTGGATGCGGCTGAGCCATACATCTTCTACAGGATGGCCCGGAAGACCGGTAATGGAGCACCCCATCGGTCCCGCATGGCGGACATGAATGTTGTCGAGATAAATGCCTCGGATGGTGCCCACTTGGTTGATGACCTGTCCCTCACGATATCCCCTTGCACGATTGCCAAGTCGGATAAAGATAGGCGACTCGGTGCCCTCCACCATGATGTCGGAGATGCTGACGTTCTCCATCTGTCCGCCATCAACAATCTCAAGGGAGATGGCAGACGACCCTATCCATTGGCCGAAGAACTTTTCCTTTTGGTCGGCACTGGGCCTGACAACGATGCCTGCGATACTGATGTTTCGGAAACCGCCGTTGGTTTCCGTACCCAGTTTAATGGCATTACAGTGGCTCGACACCACGCAGTCGGCAATACGGATATTCTCACACAATCTGGGTGACGTGCTCTTGAGCGTGATGGCATCGTCATCGCTGTCGACCAGCATTCCCCTCACCACCACGTCATGGCATCCGTCAATGTCGAGCGCGTCGTTGTTGTAGTTGTTGCGATTAACAACCGTGATGCCCTCGATGCGCACCATATCACATGCCAGATAGTGTTGCATCCAACAGCCAGAGTTGCGCAGCGTGATGCCGCTGACCACTACATCTCGACACTGGATGAATCGCAGCAGATGCGGACGCGTGATGCCCTCGTCATTCCATGAGAGTTTTGCAAACGCCCTTCCTCGTCCGTCGATGGTGCCGAGTCCGGTGATGGACACGTGCTCCACGCTGTCGGCATAGATGAGTTGCACGGTTTCGGTCTGTGTGCGCAGCGACACATACGACGAGCGCATGGGACGGTAGTCGCTCAGGCGGGTACTGCCATACAGCGTCGCCCCGCTCTCCAAATGCAGTTCCACCCCTGTTCGGAGCACCAACGTGCCGATGTTATAGTTACCTGCCGGCACCACCACCCTACCCCCTCCATCGGCTGCACATTGGTCGATGGTGCGCTGTACGGCATCAGTACTGAGACGTGTAGTGTCTGACACAGCACCATAGTCGAGAATGGAATAGTCACGTGCTCCGGCTGGTGCACAGCCGAGCAACATCAGGGAAATGTACAATAGTTTTCGCATCATAAGAATAGTTTTTGCAAAAATAGCATTTTTCATTGAATCATGAGCATATGCGGGATAGAAAAAGGGGACAGTTTCACAACTGCCCCCTTACCTAATAAAATAACCTAAAAAACTAATTTCGATAAGCCGGATTTTGATATGCTTCTTTTTCTGCATCGGTCATCTCCATACCGTCGAGCTGACCCTGCGGAATCGGACGGAGATAATAACTGGCAGGAATGTCACGTCTGAATGATTGCAAATCCTTGTCGGTATAACCGCTGCCAGCGATGCGGTAATTGGTTGCCCTCTCTGCCCACTTCTGTGTGCGGACAAGGTCATACCAACGATAGCCCTCACCCCAGAACTCACGGCTACGCTCATCAAGGATATAGTCAACAGTGATGATGTCAGGAGTAGCAGCCAGCATCTCGGCACTATAGTCGACAGAGACAGCCACGTTGTCATTCTGGCTGAAGGTCTGTTTTCCAGCACGTGCGCGGAGCACATTGACCATATTGCGGGCGACGTCGTTGCGACCCAGTTTCACAGCAGCCTCAGCTGCAATCAGGTAGAACTCCGAGAACTTGGCTACGTTGAAGGGACGCGGGCTTCCGCCGTTCACCATGCTGCCCAAACCACCAGCGTTGTCGGTACGATAGATTCCCAACTTCCAGTTGATAGGATACTTCTTGCGGCTGATATGGTTGACAGCCACCACAAAGTCAGCTCGGCCAGGCATCACACCAAAACCAAGGTTACCGTTGCCGTTGCCGCTACTGACAGTGTAGTCAATCTTCGAATCCTCACTCTCAGGCACCCAGCTGAAGAAGATCTCATTGGGGCCAACATGCATATCGTTGGCACCGAAGACATAAGCGTCTGAACCACCTGCCTTTTGCCAGTTGGTATGGAAGCGGAGTGTGAAGGTTGCATCATAACGGGAATCGATGGCCTTGACAGCATCTTCCCATACACCACCCTCCATGAAGTTGTCTGCAATAGGAGCCATACGGGTCCAAGGACGACCGAGTGCCTGCACAGCCTCACGTTGGATAGGATTAATGGTGTTGCCAGAGGCTGCTTTGGCTGTCATCTCAGTATAGTTGAATGTGGTCATCCAATAGGCGAAGTTCTCAGGTGAGCCACCGCTTCCCCATCCATAACCAGAGCCACCGTTGCCATACTTCTCGTTCTCATCATGGTCGGCATAAAGCATAATCTCCGAGTTGCGGTCATTGGTAGCCACGTTGACATCATAGAATGTCGGCTGCAGTGCATACGGACCAGGGGCATTGATGGCCTGTGTTGCCGTCTCAAGTGCTTTCTGGAAGTAACTGTTGGCCTGTGAGGCATCGCGGGAGCACTCTGGGTATGTAGGAATATTGTTAGGATTCTCCAACCACCAAGCATAAGTCAGATAAGCCTTGGAGAGGAACAGACGTGCGAGATTCTTCGTAGCCGTTCCGGTAAGACGTGGAGTCTCGGGCAGGTCGGCAACGGCTTTCTCGAGGTCGGCAAAGATTGCGGCATATACCTCTGGCACGGTATTGCGAACAGATGTACGGACAGTAGAGGTATTGAACTTCAGTTCGCCTGCACCCAAGTCAAGGGGCACGCCACCAAAGGTCTGCACAAGAAGGAAATAGTCGAAAGCACGGAAGAAGTATGCCTCAGCCAGCAGTGCGCTGCTGATACCTGCCTCTGCACCATTTTCAATGATGCCACTGGCGGTATTGATGTTGGCAAAAGCCGTTCCCCAGAGCGCATCGGATCGGCTGGTGGTAGCTGTAAGCTGTCCTACACCCGAGAGGTCGGCATCCTTGAAGTTGCCGTCAGCCGATTGAGCATAGGTATACTCATCGGTGCCTGTCTCACAGATATTGAGCCAGTATCCGTTGCCATAGAAATAGCGCAGGTGCGCATAGAGAGAGGTCAGACCACCCTCGATACCTGTCTTCGTGGTGAAGAAGGTAGGGTCAAACTGGCTGCGCGGCTGCTCGTCGAGAATGTCGGAACAGGAGGTGAAGGTGGCTGAAAGGCCACAGCACAACAAGCCTGCAGCGAGGATATATTTGATACTTTTCGTTTTCATATTCTTATCTTTATTAGAAAGTCTGTTATCAATTATCTTTTTCGATTAGAACGTTACATTCACACCGAACAGGAAGTTGCGTGTGGCAGGCGTGTTATAGCCTACAATAGGCATTCTGTGCTTGCCGGAGTACTCACCATAGGCCACAGCTGTATTCTCATTTGCCCAGGAGTTGGTCTCAGGATCCAATCCACTCTCGTTGTTGAACGGCGAGAAGAGTACGAACGGGTTCTGCACGGTAGCATAGAGGCGAAGACGACTGATGCCGAGGTTCTTGATGGCTCTCAGTTGGTCGAAGTTGTAGCCGAGCGTGATGGCACGGACCTTCAGGTATCCTGCATTGAAGTAGCCGAGTGTGGAACCATACTTGGGATTGTCGCTGCTTAAGATGCCACCTGGCTTCGGATATTTGGCACCTGTGTTCTCCTCAGTCCAGTAGTCTACGTCGAGCTGACCACGGCGACCTGTCAGCATGTTCAGATAACCATTGGATGAGTGGATGGCACTGATGAGCTTGCCACCTACCTGGAAGGCACCAATCACAGTCAGGTCGAAGTTCTTGTAACCTACTGTAGTGTTGAAACCTCCAATCAGGTCGGGCTCCATGCTCATAATCTGACGGTCATCAGCACCGATGGCACGTGTAGGTGCTCCGTTGGCGTCGTATTCGCCGGTATATTTCACCTTGATCATACCCAAGTTGCCACCGGGCTCAAGAATTGCGAAGTTTGTAGTCTCGGTTGTTGAACCATCGGCGTTCTTTACTGTTACATTATAAACATCTTCTGCGTTCCACAGACCCTCATACTCATAGTCATAGATGACATCAATGGGGTGTCCGACGAACCAGCGGTTGCCCTCATCACGGTCCTCACCAGATGCGAGAGCGACGAGTTTGTTGCGGTTCTGGTAAAGGTTGATACCTGCCTCCCAGTGCCATCCGTTCTTATTGTCGAGGATGATACCGTTGAGGGTGAACTCCCAACCCTTGTTCTCGGTCTTTCCGATGTTGCCAGTGAAGCTGCTCACACCCGACGTGGAAGGAAGCGACACATCAAGCAGGATGTCGTTGGTCTTCTGGATGTAGTACTCAAACGAACCATAGAGGCGTCCGCTGAACAGTGAGAAGTCAACACCGAAGTTCCATGTTTTGCTGTACTCCCATCCCAGTTCAGGGTTGGGCAGTGCATTGACATAGTAGCCGGCCTTATAGGTATCACCGAAGTTGTAGTTGCGGATAGCCAAACCACCGAGGGTAGAATACGGGCTGATACTCTGGTTGGAGGTCTCACCGTAGCCTATGCGCAGTTTCAGATTGTCAACCCATGAAGCAGACTCCATGAAACTCTCACGTCCGATGTTCCAACCTGCACTGACAGCAGGATAGGTGTGCCACTGATGCCCCTTTGCCAGACGAGAGGAAGCATCCGAACGGATGGCTGCGGAAAGCATATACTTGTTGTCGTAAGAATACATCACACGTCCCATCCATGACATCAGGCCGCTCTGCCAATAGTTGTAATTGTTGAGGTTCACCTCGCCGATGGCCTTGTCGAGTGCATAGTACTGGAAGAAGTCAGCTGGGATTTCCCTTGCGGAACCACCGGTAGACTCGTATGTGGTCTGCTCTGCAGAATACATACCCACGACATTGACGTTATGTTTCTCAGCAAAGGTGCGGTCAAAAGTAATGATATTCTCCACAGCCCAGTTGCGGGTCTGGTTTTCAGAGATGCCGCCGCTGCTGACAGCATTCTCATCCTTGTTGTTCACACCCGTACCAGTGAAGTTGCCACCCTTGGACGAGCGGAAGTTGAGACCGACGTTGACGCGATAAGCCAGACCTTCAATCCACGGACATTTCACTTCTCCGAAGAGAGTATTGTAAGAACCGATACCCTTGTTCTCATTGAGCCAGATGTCCTTGTCTCTCTCCACTGTTTCCTTGGTTACCACAGATTGGTCATCTGCTGGCAAGGTGACATAGCGCTTAAGGTTGCCATTCTCATCGTAAGGGCTTGCGAGCGGACTCTTGCTCAGCACTCCATACATATCATTGACACCCTGTGTCTTGCGGTAGCTGGTGTTGGTGCTCAGACCGAAACGGAACCACTTGCCAATCATTTGGTCGAAGTTTCCACGCACGTTCACACGGTCGTATGCCTGTGTGGGAACAGGTGACTCATCATGATAGTAGCCGGCGCCGAAGCTGTAGCTGCCTCCGTTGGTGCCGCCTGCCACACTCACGTCGTGATTGTGGCTCACACCGGTCTGATAGTAAAGGTCCTGCCAGTCAGTATTGGTATTGTCGTTCTCGTCAAGAGAGTTCTCATACTTACCGGCATATTTGCGGAACTTGGCAAATGTAGGACCGTCCATCATAGGATACTTGTGGAACACCTTCTTGAAACTGACATACCCATTGTAGGTTACCTTAGCGGGAGCGCCCTGGCTGCCCTTGACCGTGGTAATGATAATCACACCGTTGGCGCCACGTGAACCATAAATGGCTGTTGCGGAGGCATCCTTCAAGATATCCATCGACTTGATGTCGGTGGGGTTGATGTCAGAAAGCTGTCCCATGAATGGGATTCCGTCAAGCACGATGAGCGGGTCGTTGGAGGCACTCAGTGAGCGCTGACCACGGATACGAATCTGCATCTCAGCACCCGGCTGTGATGAGGTTTGCGTCATCAGCACACCGGCAACACGTCCCTGGAGAGCCTGAGCGGCGTTGGTGGCAGCAATCTGATTGAGTTTCTCACCATTGACATTGGCTACAGAACCCGTGACAGCCTCGCGGCGCTGTGTACCGTAACCGATGACCACCACCTCATTGAGGTTGCCACCCTCAGCCTCGAGCACTACGTTGATGTTGGACTGGTTGCCCACAGGGATTTCCTGAGTGACATATCCCACATAAGAAACGACCAAAGTAGCTCCAGGTTTCACATCGATGGAAAAGTTTCCATCGTAATCAGTAATCACGCCATTGGACGTGCCTTTCTCCATGATGGTAGCACCAATGAGCTCACCTTCTGAGTCACTGACCCTACCTGTCACTTTCTTGGATTGCTGCACCTCATCGACATTGTTGATTGTTGTAGGCGCTGCAACAGCTTGTGGTGTGCTGAGCACCCCAAACAGGGAACAAAGCCCCATCAAGCAGATTGTTTTTTTCAAGTTTAAATGCATAACAACACGTTTTGTTGGTTAGGAATATTATTTGGTTGAAATTATTATGTTTTGTTTCATTCAAGGACAGAAATGCATAAAACGACGCTGCAAAGATAAAGGAATATCTATAATGTTACGTTAAAAAACGTTTCAACGTAATTAAAATATGTTTCATTGCGAAAAAAGCGACTCAAGCAAAAAGCCACCCTCTCCATAGGAGAAAGGTGGCTTGTCAAATCCCGCTCTTTGGTAGGGTGTTAGGAGGAGGTGTCCTCTGCATATTCTGTTGGTGTGCGTCCGAAATGCTTTTTAAAGACCGTTGAGAAATATGTCTGGTTGTTGAATCCCACAGAATAAGCCACCTGTGCGATATTGACTTTTCCCTCGCGGATGAGTCGTGCCGCCTGCTGCAGTCGCAGGTTGCGGATGAACTCACCAGTCGATATGCCGGTGATTTCCTTCATCTTTCGATGCAGTTGGGTACGGCTCAGTCCCACCTCGTCGCAGAGACGGTCGACATTGAAGTCGGGGTCTTTCAGATTCTCGTTCACCGTGTGCATGATACGTTCCATGAGCAGGTCGTTGTTGCCCTTGACTTCCACATTCTCCATTTTGTCTTCTTGAGTCTGAGCACCGCTGAACTTTCCTCTCAGACGGCGTACATTGTCGACGAGGTTGTCGACAAGGATGTGCAGTTCCTCCATGTTGAAAGGTTTAGCCAGATAGGCGTCGGCTCCCTTTCGGAGTCCCTCAAGTCGGTCGCTCACCTCCACTTTGGAAGTCAGCAGGATAACGGGGATATCACTGATATTGGGATTGCTCTTGAGTTGTCGCAGCATAGTGATGCCATCCATCTCAGGCATCATCACATCGCAGATGACAAGGTCGTAGCCATTGTTGTCTGTGAGTAGTTTCTTGAGAGCCTCGCGTCCGTTGGATGCTGTGTCGATGCGATACCACTGTCCCAGCTCGTTCTTGATATACTGTGCCACCTCGAAGTCGTCATCGACCACGAGCAGGCGGAAATTGCGTGAACCCTGACGGTGTGAATGTTGACCGCCCTCATCCTCATCCACAATCTCCTCTGGCTTCAGATGTTCTTTGCCCACTGGAATCTGCACATCGAGGCAGGCTCCCCGTTGTCCGTCAGTACGGTTGTATGCCCTGATGCTGCCTCCGTGGAGGAGGACTATGGCACGGCTCAGATTGAGTCCGATGCCCGTTCCCTCGATATGGAGACCATTGTTATCCTTTCCCTGATAGAACCTTTCGAACAACTTTTCGGTGTTCTCATCCTTGAAACCGAGGCCGTTGTCCACGACACGGAGGCTGATTGTCTCCCCATCCTGACTGAGGATGACGCGCACTTCCCCTCCGTCATAAGTATATTTGAAAGCATTGGAAAGCAGGTTGGTCACCACTTTGTCAAACTGTATGCGGTCTATCCATGCCATTACTTTCTCGTCCTCATGCTCGAGGGTGAAATTGATATTTCGCTGATGAGCATTGAACTGGAAGAGGGAGCAGATGCCTGTGATGAACTCCACAAGGTCGGTCTCGCTGCAGTGCAGGTGCATCTGATTCTTGTCTATCTTTCGCTCGTCGAGAATCTGGTTGACGAGGAGAAGAAGGCGTTGTGCATTGCGGTCAATGATTTGGATATCTTCCTGGCTCTCCTTGTCGGTGAGCCGCTCCTTCAGTTTGTTGAGAGGTCCCATGATCAGCGTCAAGGGTGAACGGATATCGTGGGTGGCATTGATGAGGAAGCGCATTTTCTGCTCATCAAGGTCTGCCTTGCGGCGACGTTCCCTGTAATAACCAATCCAGATGGTGACACCAATTGCCATAAGCGCATAAAGCAGATATGCCCATGTGGAGGCGTACCACGGCGACTGCACGATGACTTTCACAATACGAGTACCATCAAAATAGGTTCCATTGATCATCGCCCTGACCTCAATCTCATAGTGTCCGGGATTCATGCGACTGAACGCCACGCTATTGGAACCATCCATAAACGGCACCCACTGTCCATCATTGATGCGGTACTCATAGTTGACATTCTCGGCATTGACAAAGTCAAGCAGGGAGAACTCCATGGAAAACGAATTTCGGTCGTAGGGAATCTTATACTCATTGGAAAGGCATCCCACAGACTTGCCGTCGACAACGAAATTGGTGAGCACCACCTTCTCATCAGTGTTGACTGCGGCACCCGAAACATCATTTGGATAGAAAGTGGCGACGCCCTCGATACTGCCAAAGCTCATCCTTCCATCATCACCTTGAGCAATGGCACCAAGAACAAACTCCCGCGTCTCAAGTCCGTTTCCACCTACATGGCTGATGACCCGCTTGTGGCGCTGGTCATAATGCCAGATGCCATTGGCAGAACTCATCCAAATATCTCCATTCTGCGAACAGGCGATGGCATATACGGGTTTGTTGTCCACCTCTTTCATTCCCTTGTACCTGCTCACCTCCGATGTGGCACGGTCGAACCAGTAGAGACCGTTTTCCGTACCAATGAGGATGGAACCGTCTTCCTGTTCGCAGAGCGAGAAACACTGAATGCCTTTCAACTGCAAGTCCCAGTCAAAGATACGGAAATTGCGGTCAGTGGGGTTCATCACGCACACACCATTGGTGGTGGCAATCCACAGCAAGCCACGGCTGTCGAGTAGGAAGGCCTTCACCCAGTCGTTGCACAATCCGCCCAGTTTTGGGTCGATGTGGTACATACTCAGCGATTCTGTCTGTCCTGTTGCAGTATCAAAGATGCAGAAGCCTTTACCGTAGTTGCACACATACAGATGTCCCTCACCATCATCTGCCAAGCAGTTGATGCCCCATCCGTCGAGAACGAGTCGCTGTGTGCTCGTTCC
>JAGCXX010000154.1 GCA_017961115.1 Prevotella sp.
CTATTTTATGCCATACTTGGCATCACTTATAAGTCGGACAGGTCGGACAAGTCGGACAGGTCGGACAAGTCGGACAAGTCGGACAAGTCGGACAGGTCGGACGGGTCAGACAGGTCGGACAGGTCGGGCAAGGCTAAAAAGACAGAAAAGGCTAATAAGTCGAAAAATGGAGAAAAGTTGGGTAAACGGTGGGTGTGGATAGCAGGTCAGGCAGCCATTATCGCCGTCTTGGCAGCGGTAGTCGTGAAATTCTGGTACAAAGACGAGAATTTTCATCGTGAACTGGCCATGCAGTATGCTGTGGAGCAGCTTGACTGGGAAGGAGTGCTAAAGGAAGCAGCTCAACAGCAGGATGAGCCGACAAGAGCCATTTGGATGATGAAGAACCTTGCCTTAGGACGATTGGGCCGTCAAGGCAACGACATGTATTATTATAGAAATGGTTCCAAGCAAAGCAATGCCCCCTTTATGATGCGCCTGATGCAGGTGATTGGACCGATGATTTACTACCAATATGGTATGCTCAACTATTGCACCCGCCTGAGTACGGAGATGGGTGTGGAATATGGTTGGCGTCCAGAATACCTCAAGAACCTCACCCGCTGTGCCCTTCTCAACCGAGAGTGGCAGGTGGCACGGAAATACATCCATCAGTTGAAGCAGACCACATTCTTTGCCGACTGGGCTGCCCATGCCGAGAGCTTGATAGGCAATCCTGCAGAGATAGCAAAGGAGCCAGAGATGGAGCCTATCACGCATATGATGCATTTTGAGAACATACTTTCCGCCGACCAAGGTTTCGTGGAGAAGTTCCTAATGAAAGAGTTGGCTTTTCGGCATGAGGTTAGCGACCCCATCTTCCAGGAGCAAGCCCTGCTCGCCTCATTGTGGACCAAGAACCCCAAGGAGTTTTGGTATCATTTTGCCCACTACACGATGGCGCATCCCAACACGCAGATACCTATCCACTATCAGGAGGCCGCCTATCTGTATGCGGTGATGGAAGGTCGCCCTGAGGCAGAAAAGGCTCCTTTCAGTCCAGGAGTAAAGGAGAGTTACAATAAGTTTGTAGAACTCTCGTCCAAATATAATGGAATGGACATTGAGGAGGTCAGGGAGATACTCAGACCCACCTTTGGACACACCTATTACTATGATTATTTCCTGATGTACAACCTACCGGAATATTGAGAATATGAAACTGAAGTTTTTCTCCATAGTTGCCTTGGCCTCACTTCTTATGACGGCCTGCATGCATCCCTCCATACCTACTGAGTTCAGCCAGTCGGACAAATACCCCAACATCTATCCCGACTATATTGATGTGACCATCCCCATCAACATAGCACCGCTGACCTTCCTGTTTGACGAACCAAACGACGGTATGGTAGCCCGGTATGCCATCGATGGTGAGGAGATTGTCTGCGCAGATGCGATGCAACCCGATGAAGGAGAGTGGCGCCAACTGGTAGAGAAAGCCAAGGGTAAGGCTATCGAGGTGGATGTCTTCTCAAAAAACGGAGAGCAGTGGACACGTTACAAACCATTCCACATCTACGTCTCCCCCGACTCCATCGACCCCTATATCAGTTACCGTCTTATCGCTCCATCATTTGTCACTTACGAATCGCTCACCATCAACCAGCGTTGTTTGGAGAATTATGATGAAAGTGTCATCTACGACAATATCCTCTGCGGATTTGAGAAAGACGGCCAATGCATCAACTGCCACCACTACCAGAACTACAACCCGCAGCGGATGCAGTTTCATGCCCGTCAGTTCCGTGGCGGTACGCTTATCGCATACGATGGCAAGCTTAGGAAAATCAATATGACCAACGATTCCATCCTGTCGGCAGGCGTCTATCCCGCCTGGCATCCCACCGTCAACTATATTGTCTATTCCACCGACAAAACCCATCAGAGTTTCCACACTACCGCATACAACAAGGTGGAGGTTTATGATGGAGAGAGCGACCTCATCGGCTATGACGTGGAAAACAATGAAGTGACCAACTTGGAAAACGACAGCACCGAGTTTGAGATTTTCCCCTGCTGGGCTCCCGATGGCAAGACGTTGTATTACTGCAGTGCACATTTCGAGCGTAAGGACACCTCTGTGTCGAAGACGGTAGAGGTGCTGGCACGCTACTCAGAAATCAAATACAACATCTACAAGAAGAGTTTTGACCCCACCACCAAGCGTTTTGGTCCAAGAGAACTTGTTTATGATGCCGCTGCTCACGACCAAAGTGCCACGCTCCCAAGAGTATCGCCCGACGGTCGATGGCTCCTCTTCACAGCGGGCAGTTTTGGCTGTTTCCACATCTGGCACCATGATGCCGACATCTGGATGATAGACCTGCAGACAGGAGAGGTAAGAGCGATGAGCGAAGTGAACTCCCCCGACACAGAGAGTTACCACTCTTGGTCGAGCAACGGTCGTTGGGTCATCATCAGCAGCCGTAGGTACGACGGCAACTTCACGCGTCCGTTTATCGCACATGTCGACGCCAATGGAAAGGGCACCAAACCCTTCGAACTGCCATCAGCATATCCCGACTATCACCGGCAGTTCCTGAGGAGTTACAACATTCCCGAGTTTATGCGTGGTCCGGTGACCATCAATCCTAAGACTTTCGCCGATGTGCTCAAGGGAGAAGCCACTCCGGTGAAATATGTTCCGAAGAAATAAGTGGGATAATGGAATAAGGTTATCCACCTATGACCACCTTCATGCCAAAGGAGGTCAGCAAGGTCGAACAATGATGGAGGGTCTCCTCTGACGGGGTGGACATGCGATAGCCCTTTGGATTGAATACCGACCACATGCGCTGATGCTTGTCTTTTCCCACATCATGATAGGGCAGCAAATGAATGACAGGTTTTTTCCATGGCAATGAGTCAAGGAAAACGCCTGTCTTTCTTATGTTTTCATCATCGGCATTGACACCCTCTATCAAGGGTATGCGGATACAGAAGTCATAACGGCTTTCTGCCAACCATCGTATGTTGTCCAATATGAGTTGGTTTGGTATCCCAGTGAGAAGTCTATGCTTTTCAGAATCCATAAGTTTCAGGTCAACAAGCATTAGTTCACACTCCTCTGCTACTTGAGCAACCACCTGTTGTCGGGCATAGAGAGAGGTGTCCATGGTTCGGTGGAATCCCCTTCTGCGTAATTCCCGCAGCAATTGTAAAGTATACTGTGGATGCATCAGGGGTTCGCCGCCACAAATGGTCACGCCTCCCCCACTCTCCTCCATAACCTCACGTTCCTTTTCTATCTCCGTCATCAACGCCTCCAGCGTCCACTCCCTGCCGCAGATTTCCAAAGCCATCGTTGGGCACTCCTCTGCGCAACGTCCACAAAGGGAACAAGCATCCCTTCTGTTGACGATACCCTTTTCTCCCCATTCCAGTGCATGATTCGGGCAAGAGTTTACGCAACTGCGACATCCGAGGCATCTGCTTGGCTTGTAGAGCAACTGTCTGGTTTCAGTCCAGCTCTCGGGGTTATGGCACCATACACAACACAACGGGCATCCTTTGATGAAGAGTGTTGTCCGTATGCCAGGTCCATCATTGATGGCATAGCGCTTGATGTCGAATATCAGCGGTTGTCTCACCATGTATTTTACATCTCTTCGTTTTGTGTACGTGCTATGATTTCGTTTTGCAACTGCTCGGTCATGTCGTTGAAATAATCGGAGTATCCCGCCACGCGTACAAGGAGGTCACGGTAGTTTTCCGGATGCCGTTGTGCGTCATGCAGTGTCTCGGTATCCACCACATTGAATTGGATATGATGCCCTCCCAACTTGAAATAAGTTCGGATAAGGCTGCCCAGTTTCCGCATGTCCTCCTCACGGCGGAGCAGAGCCGGAACGAGCCTCACATTAAGGAGAGTACCCCCGCTCTTTGTTTGGTCGAGTTTTCCCAGAGACTTGATGACAGCCGTGGGACCGTGGCTGTCGGAACCATGGGCTGGAGATGTGCCGTCGCTGATGGCGAAATGCGCCAGTCGCCCATTAGGCGTTGCCCCGCATACAGACCCGAAATAATTATGACAAGTGGTGCTGAGCATATTGAGATGTGTTTTTCCACCTCTTGTGTTGGGTCTTCCCTCTATAGCCTTTACCAAATCCTCATAG
Source organism: Prevotella sp. (assembly GCA_017961115.1). Classification (GTDB taxonomy): domain Bacteria; phylum Bacteroidota; class Bacteroidia; order Bacteroidales; family Bacteroidaceae; genus Prevotella. Next base: position 4,155 of record JAGCXX010000154.1, read on the forward strand.
ATGCGCATGGCGATGGTGTCGGCATAGTCATCATCATTGCCGAAGAATGGCGTGTGGTATCGGATATACTGTCTCATCACCTCATTCCCCTTGAAATTGTCAGCAACCGCCTCAAGGATTTGCTCCATTGTGTAGCGCTTATCCTCAAAGACATGTTTTTTGAGCGTGGTGAAGCAGTCTGTCAGTGTCCCCAATCCAGTGCATTGGATATAGGTGGTGTTGTATCTTGCCCCACCGCTGTAATAATCCTTCCCTTTCTCTATGCAATCATCAATGTACAAGCTGAGGAAAGTGGCAGGGGCATAGAGCGAGAACATCCGTTCGATATAATTGTTCACTGAAAGTTTCAGATTGACGAAATACGCCATCTGTTGCCGCCATGCCTCATAAAGTTGTTCGAATGAAGTGAATTTTTTCGGGTCGCCCGTTTGGAGTCCGAGTCTTTTCCCCGTCTCCGGGTCGATGCCGTTGTTGAGTGTGATTTCCAATATTTTGGGAGTGTTGAGATATCCTGTGAGCAGGTATGCCTCCTTGCCGAACGCCCCCACTTCAATACATCCTGAGCATCCACCTTCCCGTGCATCCTCTTCCGACTTTCCTGCCCGCATCATCTCACGGACGTATGTGTCGGGATTGAAGACGGAAGGATAACCATGTCCCTGTCTGATGACCTTGATGCCCTCCAGCAAAAAATCGTCGGGCGTGTCATGAGCGATATGGATGCTCAATCCCGGCTGCAACTGATGCAGTTCCTCCTGAATCTCAAGGATGATATATGACAGTTCGTTGGCAGCACTTTTGCCATTTCTGTCAATGCCCCCTATATTGATGTTGGTGAAATCGTTGTATGTGCCCGACTCGAGAGCCGTCACCCCCACCTTTGGCGGAGCCGGTTGGTTGTTGAACTTTATCCAGAGACAACAGAGCAGTTCCTTGGCTTTTTCCCTGGTCATCGTACCGTCATCCAATCCTTTTTGATAGAAAGGCATGAGATGCTGGTCGATATGTCCCGGATTCATCGAGTCCCATCCATTGAGTTCTGTCACGGTGCCCAGATGCACGAACCAATACATCTGAATGGCTTCCCATAAGTCGCGTGGTGCATGGGCAGGTACCCAATGGCAGACCTCAGCAATTTTCTTCAGTTCTTGTTTTCTCCGCTCGTCTTTCTCTTCCGCTGCCATTTTCTCAGCCAACAGGGCATGTCTTTCGGCGAAGAGTATGGCAGCGTCGCATGAGACAGCCATCGCCTCAAGTTCCTGTTGCTTGTCTGTCGCCTCAGGGTCGTAGATGAAATCCAGCGCATCCAATCTCTCCTTGATACGCTCTTTCACTTCGAGGAGGCCTTCATGGTACATCTTTCCATCCATTGCGGTATGTCCGGCAGCACGTTGTTCCATGAACTCAGTGAACACGCCCGCCTGATAGGCATCCCGCCATTCATCCGACACATGGTTGAAGATGCGTTCCCTTTGCGTCTTTCCCTTCCAGTATGGAATCACCTCCCTTTGATAGGTGTCAATGTCATCCTGACTGATGAGATATGGCTGAAGCTTCCTGTTATTGAGCGTATGAAGATCCTCTACGGAATGACATGTGAGTTCGGGAAAAGTAGGAACCGCCTTTGGTTTGGGTCCCCGTTCTCCTACTATCAGTTCGTCGTCCCCAATATAGATGGTTTTCTTCTTGCAGATTTCATAGAAATTGCGTGCCCTGAGCATAGGTGTAGGCATGGTGCCATAATTCTCCTTATAGAAAGCAGTTTCTATGAGCGCTCTCTCGATACTCAGTGTCGTAGGCATCTGCATGTTCTGCTGTCGGAGTCGTCTGATGCGGGCATTCATGCCTTTGTCGTTTTCTGAATGTTTCACTTTTTATTCCTTGTTGATACGTGAACGGCCATTGAATACATACTTGTTGTTTTGTCTGATGACAGCTTTGAGAAGCGAGCTGCCACCATTGCTGGTACTTCCCATATAGTCGGCATAGACATACCCCAGTGGACCAGTCAGGTTGGCAATGATGTTCACTGTCTTTGGGTTGATTGTTTCGGCATACGAAGCCGGACTGTTGGCGATATTGAGGAATGTATAGGCATACCGGAAGTGGTCGGTGTTGTCGCAAGCCAATGACAGCGAGGTGTTCACCTGCGACTCTTTGGTCGACGTGCTGCTGTTGTAGGCATCCTCAACGTTTGCCCAGCATTCAGTCCAATTTCCTGCCTGCGTCATTCCGCAACTGAAATCATCCACGATGCCGTCGTCGGGCCAATTCTCTATGATTGCGCCGTATACGACATCACGGTAACCATTGCTGCTGTTGCCATAGGGATTCTTGCTGACGACAGACACCTTGCCGCGCACATCATCCAATGTATGGGCACCTCTGATACTGGGCATGATGTATGCGCTGCGCGACTCATCCGAGAAGCACTCCCTGATGCTCGCTCTCCATGTCTCACTGTAATCGGTGAGGGAGAAAAGTCCTTTGGAATTCTCTTTCTGCATGATGACCGACACCGCCTCACTGGGGTTGTTTTTTACGAAGTCGACGAGCACATCGATGGCATCCTTGAATTTCACATCCGTGGACACCATGCCATGATAAATGGTGAGATTGTCGAGCATGATGTCACTCTCAGAGTTGGAGGTATAACGTGGTCTCAAATCAAAAGCCCTCACACCATTGGCGAGCAGTCCGGCAAGGTCCTCGCTTTGGCATTTTGCAGAGGAAACAGACACGCTGCTCGTGCAAGCATCGTGTGCTCCCGGAGTGGAAAGCATGCTGAAATAAACATTCCCGGGGATGGTGCTCATCCACAGGTTGGAGGGTTGGGTCTCGGTAAATGACAGTTTGTTGACCGCCATTGGGGTGATGTCATCGAATTGCTGGCTATAATACTTCCCATCCGTTGTATGAATCGTTATGAGGAGTCCTTTGTCCAACGTTTGTGGCAGGAGATAAAGCAGATACGTTTCCTGTCCGTTACCCCTTACAGTAACGACATCACTTTGCTCAGAAGAGGCATACGTGGAGGCATCGCCCGCAGGGAACGTAAATGAGACTTCGTCGCCTTTCCTCACCAAGGACATCGGTCCCGCTATGGCAGTATGGTCGGGAGCGAAGACGCTCACGCTCTCTGTGTTGGAGAACGGTGCGTCTATCTGCAACGTTGTCAACCATTCTGCGATGTCATATTGTGCGCTGACATCCTCACCTGTGAGGGTGCAGGTAGCGCTGGTGAGGATATAGTCAGCCCCCTCCGCGTTCTCCTCAGCAGATTGTTCGGCAGCCACCGAGGCATTGAGTTGAGCGTATGTGTAGGTCATGTCGATGTAACGTCTCTCCAACCTTCCTGCCAGGACATTAACCAGATAGAGCACGTCGGTCACAGTATATGAATGGTCGTCATTCATGTCAATCCTCTGCAGTTCGCATGTCAGATTCCCGGAAGCCAACATGGCTACCATAGACATGACATCAGTGATGGTGAGGTCGCCATCGTTGTTGACATCTCCGACGAGTATCCTCAGACTCTCAATCAGTTCGGCAATCTCCTGGTCCTCCGGGTCGAGTCCGTCGGTTTCAGGGTCATAGAATCTTGTGATTTCTATTCCGTCGGTGGCATAGCACGTCCAATGCTGATTGTTGCCAGGGTTGCCCTGGTTGCGTATGCCATACTGCCAAGTGCCCAGTTGGTCGGCTGTGACACGCACATAGATGACATTTTGGTAAAGTCCTTCTTTGAAAGCGACGAGTGCACCACTCTGACCATTGGGATAGTTTTGGCCGTCAATGGTGAAATCAGTGGAACCCTCAGTTGGCTTGTCATATACGCTGCGCAATTGCACCTTTGTGTCTCCAAAATAGGCATATACGGGTGGGCTGTCCGCTTTTTGCTGATGAATGGGATAAGCCACATCATTGGAAGCCATACGGTTGAATGCCTGAATGGAGAAGCGGTATATGCCCGGTGCCGTAATGTCGAACGAGCCGCTCATCACCTCGCCAGTTCCCTGATATTGTTCTGCCGTTGCTGTTGGTTCTGCTTTGAGGTATGTTTTGGATGTGAGTCCTTCTGTGTCTACTTCCAAGGCAGTGCACTCTTCCCGCAACTGCATCATGTCCTCATGATGGTTGGAAGGATTTTCCACCATCCATCCGCTACCACCATCATTTGAACTGTCACCATCTGTAAGGAGGTTGCCATTTTTGTCAATTCTAACATATAGCCCCTCCTGTAGAGCGCTTTCCAGCAGAATCGTCTTACCCTTTGCGATGAAGTGCCAAGTCGATTTCTCCTCTACTGTGCCCCAGTCGGTATATGCCTCACCATCGATGTTGTAGAGAAACAGTCCATTGTCGGCAAACTGAATCGTCGTGTTGTTTCCACCATCGGTGGCTATGATTACCGGCAGTCCCCACTCGTCGACGATGGCATGAGTGTCCCATGTGTTGCCCCTTGCCAGATAGCGATGGTCATAGGTCCGGAGGAAATAGGTCCCGTCGAAAATGGGAATGGTCGTGAGCGTCAGGGTCTGTGCCTTATTGCCCTCCTGTCCTTCAAACGCAACGGCATCAGCGGGAATGGAGAGAGAATATGTGGTCTGAGGCATTAACTCCGGCACTACAAACGAGAAACCATTGTCTGTGGCTGTGACCTCCAATGTCTTTCCACTGAGTGTAACGCCGCTGAAATCCAATTTGAGTTCTGCATTTGGGTCATTGGTGGAGGCTTCGTTGTAAGAGATGGTGACGGTCTGCCCAG
>JAGCXX010000155.1 GCA_017961115.1 Prevotella sp.
AACCTCACACCGGTGGAGGCTCTCAACAAACTCAATGAGATTAAGAAAATAGTGAGTGGGAAGTCGTAGGAAGAGGTAATTTTAACCTACATAGAAGAACCGCAATCGATTCATTATAGTTTTTTTTCTGGCTAACAGAAACTCTAATCATAAAATAGTAGAAACCCACAGATATGGGTTCCTGCCTATACTTGTTATAATGTACAATATATTTCTCATGGAGTTTCTCTCTATCAAATCTCCACTATGTTTCGAATTGTAATGACAAAGGTATTCAGAATGCCTGATATGGGTAATTAAGTGATAAATAATAAATCTCTTTTGTAATTTGATTTATTGATTGCGCACGTCGGAGCATGTTCAGTCAGTTAGGATGGTGAAATCAGTCAGCTGAGAGAGGCAAATTAGACTGAATTTTGCCCTTAAAACGGTCTTTCCGTCGGAGCAAATTCAGTCAAAGGCCCGAAAATCGGAGCAAAGGCCTCCACGAAGTGGCAAAAAGCCCCTTTGTCGGAGCAAATTCAGTCAGTTTTGCAGATGCCGCCGCTGAGAATCAGCGGGTGACGGAGCAAAATAAGTCAGTGGTGACATGATATCCGACCCTCACTCCGCCGTCGGAGCAAATTCAGTCAGCCGACCTCCCGCCGGAGCAAATTCAGTCAGGGAGAAGGTGGCCGTGGAAACGTCCTTCCGTCGGAGCAAATTCAGTCACTCCAAGTTTGCTTACCTTTGCAAGTGGAACAAACCACGTGCAAAGAGATTATGGCAAACAACGCAATTGACATGAGCAAGTTAAAGAAGGTTCTACGTCTGTTCAGGAACGGATCCATGTCCAACCGCAAGATTGCAGAGGCAGTGGAGCTTGACAAGAACACGGTGAACAAGTACATCAATCAGGCCAAGAAGGACAGCCTCAGCGTCGACGAGCTGCTGGCCCTCGACGACCCCGTCCTTGCCCACCGCATGACGAGCGGCAACGCGGCCTACAGCGACAGCCGCTTCGAGCATCTGAAGGACAGGCTTCCCTATTACGCTTCCGAGCTTCGCCGCCCCCACGTGACGATGCAGCTGCTTTGGGAGGAGTACAGCAGGGAGTCCGAGCATCCCTACGGCATCACGCAGTTCAAGGAGCACCTCAACAGGTACATCGCGGGAACCGAGGAGAAGACCGCCTCGACCATCCTCAAGGACCTCTACGTGGGTGGCGAGAAGGCGTTCCTGGACTTCGCCGGAGGCAAGATGCGATAAGTCGACATCGACACCGGCGAGTTGTGTGAGGCGGAGGTCTTCGTGGCCACGCTTCCCGCCACCGACTACGGCTTTGCGACGGCCGTCCCCTCACAGAAGGTGGAGGACTTCCTGACGGCCGTGGAGCGGTTCTTCGAGCATATCGGCGGCGTGCCGAAGATACTGGTGCCGGACAACCTGAAGTCGGCCGTCATCAAGCGGGAGAACGGAATGCCGGTGCTCAACAATCTTTTCGACGACTTCTGCAACCACTACGGCTGCGTGGCCATCCCTGCGCGCCCGGCGCGGCCCAAAGACAAAGCCGGTGTCGAAGACCATGTGAAGATCGTGTACCGGCGCGTGTTCGCCGCACTGCGCAACGAGACGTTCTACAGCATAGACGAGCTGAACGCGGCCATCGCAAGGAAGATGCGCGAGCACAACCAGAAGCGCATGCAGCAGCGTCCCCAGACCCGCGAGGAGCTGTTCCTGGCCATCGAGAAACCGCACCTGATGCCGCTGCCGAAAGAGCGGTACGAGGTGAAGTTCTACACCAAGCTGACGGTCCAGGACAACTGCTGCATCTATCTCGGACGCGACATGCACTACTACTCCGTCCCCTACAAGTACGTCGGTTTCCGGATGACGGTCATCTACACGGCCACCGTGGTGAGGATCTACATGCCGGATGGCGAGCTCGTGCGCGAGTGGCCGAGGGACAGGACTCCCGGCGGGTACACCACGGAGGAGACGGACATGGCCTCCAACAGCCAGGCGTACCGCAGGCGCTCGCCCGCCTACTACATCGGCATGAGCAGGGGCGTGAACGCGAACCTCGGCACCGTGGTCGAGACCATGTTCGCCAGGCTCTCCAAGGGCACTCCGCCGGAGGTGCTCTACAACCGCTGCGACGCGCTGCTGCGCCTGCAGAGGAACACGGAGCCGAGGCTGTTCGACCTCGCCTGCGAGAGCGCCATACGCTTCGACAGGTGCTCCTACAGGTTCATCGACCACGCGATCAAGAGCAAGTGCCTCGGCATCCTCGAGGCATCCCGCCTTGAAGAAATGGACGCGCCTCCCGAGCATGAGAACATCAGGGGACTGTTCACCTGACAACACAAGTCACTTACGTTTAACATAAAGCATTCAAGATTATGGACGAAACCGCAACAATCTTAAAACGGCTGCGACTGCCCGGCATGGAACAATGCTGGCTGTCGCTCATCGAGACCAGGCGCGTGGACGGCATGTGCCTGCGCGATGGGCTGCAGCTCCTCCTGCAGGCCGAGAGCGAACAGAGGAAGGAGAACCGCAATGCGAGACTGCTGAAGCAGGCCGGCTTCCGCTACCAGGCCACCATCATGGAGACCCGGTTTGACGCAAGCCGCGGGCTGGACAAGAGCAGGGTCATGGAACTGGCCACCTGCGCATACATCAGTCGGGGAATTCCCGTCATCATCACAGGGCCTGCGGGAACGGGGAAAAGCTGGCTTGCCACCGCACTGGGACACCAGGCCTGCATGCTTGGCTTCAAGGTGCACTACTACAACGTTCTGAAACTCTTCGAGCAGGTCACCATGGCACGCATCGAGGGCACGCTCACCAGGTTCTTCGGAGGCATGGCCGACACCGACCTTCTCATCATCGATGACTTCGGCATCCGCTCGCTGGACAAGCAGCAGATGCTCGACTTCCTCGAGATGATGGAGGACCGCCAAGCACGAAAGTCAACCATCATCGCCAGCCAGCTGCCCGTGGCGAACTGGTATGACATGATGAAGTCGAACTCCACGGCGGCAGACGCAATCCTCGACAGAATCGTGCATACGGCGCAAAGATTTGAGCTGAAAGGTGAGAGTTTGAGAAAAGATGATTAACTTTGCCGCGAAATCAAGTTAGCGAACTCGTGAGTGACTGATTTTGTCCGATGAAGCTGACTGAATTTCGACCGACGTAGGCAATTGATTAAAAGTACCATCAAACTATCCTGTATAATTAACCTATACGCCTCATTTTATCTCATTTTTAAATGGACAATTCACAATCTTTGTTGTATCAATATTATTTTGATAAGTAATTTCTTTAAAAACATTATTAACAGTTTTATTAATCATTCTTTTCAGTTCTGATTCATTTAATATATTTGATTGTTTCATTTCTAGTATGTATTTAATGTTATTATTTTTATCAAACAAATTTTTATAAATAGTGGATAATAGGTTACCTAATTTTTCTACAATTCAATATCAATAGGTGTTCCAACCATTGCATGGAACTCTTCTACATCGGCAGCAGTTAATCCATTATCAATAGCCTCTTGCATATATTCTCCCCAAGTTGGGGATGTGTTTAAAAACTTGCGATTAAAATAGTCACGCTTGATGTATGACATGAAATAATATTGTTCTGTACTCGGTTCAATATCCATTGCTGCTTGAATGTCTTCCATCATCTTATCGATTTCCTGTCTACTGTGCATGAATGGCTTTTTACCTTGTAGTCTCGCAACAGCAGCATAAAAGAATGGAGTGGCATCGTCAAAATTATCAGCCTGAGCTTTCACAAAATATTCAGTAGCTTGATTGTATTTCTTTAAACGCAGGAAGCACAAACCAATGGATGTGTTGAGATCTTTGCTATCAGGGTTTTCTGCTGCTGCAGATCGATAGCTTGCCATGTATTTATTGACCTGTAGAGTTGGCATAGTGGCGAGATTCTTGAACGATTTGATAAGAATATCGCTTTGACAAAACTCGCATTGCTTGGTCTGAGTGGTGATACTTGCACCACAATTTGGACATTTCATTGAAATTATTTCCATATACTCTTATTTTAAAGTGATACTATTTGTCTTCAATCTCTGTACGTCTTCAATGGCACGTTCTATTAGCTTACAGAACTGGATATTAGATGCTTCAATATCATTTTCTCTGATTGTTTCCAAATTAGATACCATCTCGTCTATATCGCTTATTATTCGTGCAATTTTGCTGTTAGCACTACTATTATTTAAGACCGAAGTTGGTAAAGAATATATTTGCTTTTCCAACAATTGAAGCCTTTGACTCTGCGTCTTGATAAGGCTATTTTTTTCTCTACAAATTCTGTTGTAACGAGCCACAATGATAGATAATTCTTCTGAATAATTGTGTAATATAGAAGTCTTTTTTTGTAATATATCCATTTCTTTCCCATGATTTTCTATATTTCTATAGATTATATAAGTTATAAGTGCAAAGAAAATGGTGTAGATTGCTAAACACACATAAACTATATTTAGGGAAGGAAAGTTTTCCGGCCATTTATCAAGCGCTTTACTAAGGCCATAGCGACTAATAAGACGCATAAAGCCTATTTTGACAGCAATAAGATAGATACCTACAAAATAGCAGATTACACATGAAGCGAGGATATACTTATTTACTGTTTTCATAGTGTTTTTGTTTTATGTCATAGGTGGAATAGGAGGAGGTGGCGGTGTATTAGCGGCAAAGAATTGCTGTAAATCTGGTTGTTCACCAGCCTTTCCCCATTGGGACATACCCTGCTTCCATACAAGGGTATCTCTGTTCATTACTTTCGAATCTACAAGACTCTTAAGGGTATTAGCATCAAAAGGACCTTGTTGAGTATCGTTGATGTAGACATAATATGGCGAGAATACCACGGGGGGAGGTGGTGCTGTTGGCTGTGGATTGACAATCGTTTGTCCTACTTGCTGCATTTGTCCACCAAAAATGCTGCCCATGCCAACGCCCATGCCCAGACCGAGTCCTGCTCCCATAAGGTTGCCAGCATTACCTTCATTACTCACAGCTGTTTCAAGTATATCAAACTGACGTTCTTGTTGGTAGTTGAACCCTTGAATCTTGCGACGTTCGGCTTCTCTAACTGATTCAAGACGATTGTCAATAAGATCCTTCACAACAGGATCATCCTCATTGGGTCCAACGTGGGCAAATTGGAAGTCAACGAGTTCTATACCATAAATATTAAATTTGTTAACAAGTGTGTCTTTAATAAAGTCGGCTATCTCAGGTGCAAATTCAGGAAAGTCAAGTGTTGATATGTTTTGTTCACGGGCATAGCGTTTAAGATTCTTGTTAAGTTCTTGAATTACCATAGTGGAGAATTCTTTCACAAATTCAATGGTAGTAAAAAGATGCTGAGTGCCCACAAATTCATTTAATAGTATCTGACTGTCCTTCACTCTTATACTGTAATCGCCATGAGCCCTTACAGGAATATCAACTCCAGAATATCGTGGGTCGGAAACTCTGATAGGTTGTGGCGTTCCAAATTTCAAGCCACGACGTATCACCTTGTTTACATACCATACTTCTGCTGTAAAAGGAGTTCGTCCGCCAAATGGCAGATTGATGATTTTTTCTAACAGTGGTAAATTTTTGGACGATATGGTATGTGTACCTTCTCCAAAGACATCACAAACAATTCCTCCTTTTACAAAAATAGCTTCTTGGCTTTTGTTTACAATTAGTTGAGCTCCTGTCGAAAGATTATTGTATGGAAACTTCCATACCAATTCGTCTGGTGTACCATTATACTGGATGACATCTATCAAGCCACGTCGTTCATTACCTTGTCCATCGAAAGTATCTCCGTCTGAACGTAATTTTTTAAAAAATCCCATAATGTTTAAGTGTTTAGTAATAACGTATGTTGTCTGCGTTTGTTAGAAAGTCTATTTCTGTTGTAGGGTATGAAATGGAAATGACAGGATCAACTTTTTTTCTCTCTCAGTTTGGCTTTCATTCCTTGTATAGATCGTTCAGTGTAGTCGTTCTGCTCAATTGAACAATAGAATCGATCGCCAGGTACAGTAATAGCAAAGCGATTTGAATCAACGTTGACAAGAAAAGTCTTGCCCATTTTCTCGTCATATTGCGGAGTCTCCTCAGTGTCGCTGATGGTAGTGAAGCTCGTTATATCTTTGTAGAAATAATCTTCTGTGCGCTCACTTCGTCCATCTTGGTCAAGGAAGAAAGAGTACTGATAGATGTAGACCTCTGTGTCACTAAAGAACAGCCATGTAATCTGATACTTTGACGAACGCCAAAGACCATCTTTACCTACCTTTGCTAAGGCTTTCTCATCATTATACACATAACCCTCGAAGTGTACAGGTTCAATCTCCTTTACCTGATCCTCGTCAAGACCCAATTTATTGATAGCCTTTTTCTTGAAGTCATGTGATTTAAGGAAATTTCTGATAATATCCTCATACTCTTCGTCTGAAATAGGCTTTTTACTTAAGAAATTAGGTTTATTGCAGAAATAGCGAATAGCAGCTTTCTGCTCGTCATCACGTCCTTTGATGCGATTTTTTACCCCAGGTGAATCATTGTAGTGAGTTTTTTCCCACCAAATCCAAAGAGCTACGAAAGCAATAAAAAAAATGATAGTAAATCCCATAATTGTAATAGGTTTTGTAATAGAAAATAATAATATGCCTATAGCCCCCTAATTCGGCGTTAATAAACTATTAGTTTTGGAAATAAAAAAGACGTGGGAGTTTTTTCCTCCGCGCCTATCCCTGTAGTCAGGCTCTCGCATTGCCTCGTTTCAAGGATAAGCAACGAAAGCCAGCCCACGCCGAGTGATATTATAAAGTACAGCGTAGTCATATACTATTAAGAAAAGTAATAGTTACGACGCAACTGGGATATAATACACCAACGCAAACGCTTCGTTGCATTACCGCTGTGAAACGATTCAAATTTGCGAGATTTGACTACACAGACAAGTAACGTTCAGAAAACGTCCTTTTCCTTTGGTTGTCCTTACAAATGGTGGTCTCAACCTCAGAATTTCCTCGATGTTTGTTTAGACCTGCCATGCACTTATAGTCTTTAGCCATTGCTGGCCTCCGACAATTACGGCTGGCTTTGTCAGGTCCAAAATTACACATTTATTTTTGTATTTCAACTTTTTCAAAAATATTTTTTATAAAATCCCCCAATTTTTTTTTTATAAAAAGAAACTGAACCCGTTGGTTGAATTAAATTTGTAAAATATTTTTCATGAAAAAGTTGTACATATCATTGATTTTCAGTAACTTAGTGGTCTTCAAACTATTAAGTACTATTATCGTAGATATGCGCAACTTCGTTACAAATTTCAGATAAATCCTTGAGATATGCAAACAATTTGCAGGAAATCAAGTAAACGAGAAAGGAAATGTTCCCCGTCGTGGCGTTGTCCCCACGTTCTCCGACTTGGAGGTCGTGGCACTTTCCATCACAGCTGAGGCATTCAGTATTGACAGCGAGAACTATCTTTTCAATCGGTTGAACAGCGATTGTCCGGATGCCATTCCCAATCTGATCAGCCGTCGCCAATACAACCAGCGCCGCAAGCAGACCATGAGGCTTGGAGAGGACATCCGCCAATCCATTGCCAAGGCCATTGATGGTGGTGAGACCGTTTTCAGCATTGACTCCAAGCCCGTGAAAGTCTGCCAGAATGCCCGTGCCGCCAGGTGTCAGATGGGAAAGACCGATATAGAACATGCACCCGCCTGGGGCTATTGTTCCTCGCAGAACATGCACTACTACGGCTATAAGCTTCATGCCCTGTGCGGTATCAGCGGAGTTATACATTCCTATGACATGACCGCAGCCAATGTGCATGACCTGCAATACCTCAAAGATGTACGGTGGGAGTACAACGACTGTATGATTATGGGCGACAAAGGCTACCTGAGCGCTCCGGTGCAACTGGATTTGTTTGAAACAGCAAATATCACCCTTGAGGTCCCATACAGGTTGAACCAGAAAAACTGGACACCGCCTATATGGGCTTACAGACGTTTTAGAAAGAGAATTGAGACAGTATTCTCCCAATTGAATGACCATCTCATGATGATACGCAACTATGCAAAGCAGCCGCCAGGGCTCTTCGCAAGGATGGCTGCCAAAGTGGCTGCCTTTACTATGTTGCAGTATTTCAATCTTCTCAATCATAAGCCTATAGGGCAAGTTAAGTATGCTTTATTTTAATTCATCCAACAGGTAAACTGATTTTTTTAAAAATAGACTGAAATGAATGTAAAACATTACTTCTTTCTGAAAAGCAGTGAAAAGAATTTGAATTATCATCTTCTATAAAAAATAGTACACAAAGCAGTGATGTTGAAAATATTATAACTTCAAATAGCTTAAACTACCAAAAAGTCCCAGCTATTCGGCTGGGACTTTTTACAAATCATTTTAAAAAATCAATCTGCCAGTTTTGCCTTGATGAACTCGCGGTTGCGTCGGGCAATATTGGCGATGGTCTCGTTCTTCGGGCACACAGCCTCGCAGGCGCGGGTGTTGGTGCAGTTGCCAAAACCAAGTTCCTCCATCTTTGCCATCATGGCCTTGGCGCGCTTGGCAGCCTCAGGACGGCCTTGCGGCAGCAGAGCGAGTTGGCTCACCTTCGAACTGACGAAGAGCATGGCTGAACCGTTCTTGCAGGCAGCAACGCAGGCACCGCAACCGATGCATGAGGCGCAGTCCATAGCCTCGTCGGCATCCTGTTTCGGGATGAGGATGGCGTTGGCATCCTGTGCCTGTCCGGTACGCACGCTGGTGTAACCTCCGGCTTGGATAATCTTGTCGAATGCACCACGGTCTACCATGCAGTCCTTGATGACAGGGAAGCCGGCTGAGCGCCAGGGCTCCACAGTGATGACGTCACCATCGTTGAAGCGGCGCATGTAGAGTTGGCAGGTGGTGGCTCCACGCTCGGTCTTTCCGTGTGGTGTACCATTGATGTAGAGGGAGCACATACCGCAGATACCCTCACGGCAGTCATGGTCGAACACGAAAGGCTCACGGCCTTCGTTGATGAGTTCTTCATTGAGAATGTCGAGCATCTCGAGGAATGAGGTATCATCGGGGATGTCCTTCATCTCATGAGTATCAAAATGACCCTTCTCGCGAGGTCCGTTCTGACGCCAAAATTTTATCGTAAATGATATATTCTTTGCCATAGTTGTTAGTTCTTATAGTTTCTCGTTTGTACCTTGATTGCTTCATACTCCAGAGGTTCCTTGATGAGTTCAGGGGCTTTGTCCTCGCTGCCCTGATATTCCCAACAGCCTACGTAGAAGTAGTTCTCATCATCACGCTTGGCCTCACCTTCCTCAGTTTGATATTCCTCGCGGAAATGTCCGCCGCAGCTCTCATTGCGTGAGAGGGCGTCATAAGCCACGAGCATACCCATGGTGAAGAAGTCACGGAGATGGATGGCCTTGTCGAGCTCGATATTGAGTCCTTCCTTGGTTCCAGGGATGAACAGGTTGGTGTCGAATTCCTTGCGGAGTTTCTTGATGAGTTCGATACCTTCCTTGAGTCCCTCGGCGGTGCGGCCCATACCCACATGCTCCCACATGATGTGGCCGAGTTCCTTGTGGATGGAGTCGACACTGCGCTTGCCCTTGATGTTCATCAGACGGTCGATTTCTGATGCAACACCCTTCTCGGCCTCCTCAAACTCAGGCAGGTCGGTGGAGATACGGGGCCAAATTTCCTGGTCGGCAAGGTAGTTCTGAATGGTATAGGGAAGTACGAAGTAACCGTCGGCAAGACCCTGCATAAGGGCGGATGCACCGAGGCGGTTGGCTCCGTGGTCGGAGAAGTTGCACTCACCGATGGCGAAGAGGCCCTTGATGGAGGTCTGCAACTCATAGTCAACCCAGATGCCGCCCATGGTGTAGTGTACGGCGGGGAATATCATCATCGGATGATAGTAGGTCATGCCGTTGATCTCACAGGCTTTCTCTCCGGGGAATACATCAGTGATTTCCTCATACATCTCAAAGAGGTTGCCGTAACGCTGCATGATGACGTCGATGCCGAGGCGGTTGATGGACTCGGAGAAGTCGAGGAACACAGCCAGACCCGTGTTGTTGACACCGAAGCCCTTGTCGCAACGCTCCTTGGCAGCACGTGATGCCACGTCGCGGGGCACGAGGTTGCCGAAAGCGGGATAACGGCGCTCCAGGTAGTAGTCACGGTCTTCTTCAGGAATCTCATATCCTTGTTTGGTACCTGCCTGCAAAGCCTTGGCATCCTCCAGTTTCTTGGGCACCCAGATACGTCCGTCGTTGCGGAGCGACTCCGACATCAGGGTGAGTTTCGACTGCTTGTCGCCGTGGACGGGGATACAGGTTGGGTGAATCTGCACATAGGATGGGTTGGCAAAATAGGCACCCTTGCGGTAGCACTGCACTGCTGCGGTGCAGTTGCAGCCCATGGCGTTGGTGGAAAGGAAGTAGGCATTGCCGTAACCGCCGGTGGCGATGACCACGGCATTGGCGGAGAAGCGCTCGAGCTTGCCGGTGACGAGGTTCTTGGCGATGATGCCGCGAGCCCGTCCGTTGACGATGACCACGTCCTCCATCTCATAGCGGGTGTAGAGTTTCACCTTTCCTGCCTGCACCTGTGCGCTGAGTGAGGAGTAGGCACCGAGAAGCAGCTGCTGTCCTGTCTGTCCCTTGGCATAGAAGGTACGCGACACCTGAGCACCACCGAAGGAGCGGTTGGCGAGCATGCCGCCATACTCACGTGCGAAGGGCACACCCTGTGCCACGCATTGGTCGATGATATTGTTCGACACTTCAGCCAGGCGGTAGACATTGGCCTCGCGGGCACGGTAGTCACCACCCTTGACGGTGTCATAGAAGAGACGATAGACAGAGTCGCCGTCGTTCTGATAGCATTTGGCGGCGTTGATACCACCCTGTGCGGCGATAGAGTGTGCGCGGCGTGGTGAGTCCTGAATGCAGAGGTTGATGACATTGAAGCCCATCTCTCCGAGACTTGCCGCAGCACTGGCTCCTGCCAGTCCTGTACCGACGACGATAACGTCGAGTTTCAGTTTGTTCTTCGGGTTCACCAGTCGTTGGTGGGCCTTGTAGTTGGTCCATTTCTCTGCTACTGGTCCTTCGGGAATTCTTGAATCTATTTTCTTAGTCATGACATTCGAGATTTTAAAGTTGCTGATAATGGATTAGTAAGCGCAGCAGAGGCTCGGTGCGCATTTGAAGGCAAATGCGAGCACGACGACGAGGAAGCCAAGCATGAGGAGGGTGACATAAACATAACCGATGACACGCCAGCGGTTGAACCACACCTTGCCGCTCCATCCGAAGGTTTGCATGGCACTCCAGAATCCGTGGGTGAGGTGGAGCCATATGGCGAAGAGCCAGATGATGTAGAGGACCACGAAGACAGGATTGCTGAATGTCTCCTTGATCCATGCGAAACCGTCGCTGGGTGAGTACAGGGTTTTCATTTCTACGAGTTCAGCAAACATCATGTTGAACCAGAAGTTGAAAAGGTGGAGGAGCAGGCCGAGCAGGATGATGATTCCAAGCACGAGCATGTTCTGTGAAGCCCATTCCACTTTTTCCGGCTTGTCGGTTACGGCATAGCGCTCACTGCCGCGTGCGCGACGATTCTGCATGGTGAGCAGGAATGCGTAGACAATGTGGATGACAGCGAGTGCTGCCAGACCCAATGTAGCCACCACCGCATACCAGTTGGCACCCAGCAGTTCACAAATCATGTTGTAGGACTCTCCTGAGAACAGTGCCACGATGTTCATGCAGCAGTGGAACGTCAGGAAGAGAATCAGTGCGACGCCAGTGACCGACATCACGACCTTCCTACCGATAGAAGAATTGATTAACCACATAAATGATTGAGATTTAAATAATTAGAATTTAGATAATGAAATTTCTCTGTGTGATAGTATACGTTTTGGGGTTAAGAAGGCTGAAAAATCATCATAAATGAGGATTGACAGACCTAAATTGACATGCAAAAATAATATAATTTTGGGATTATTCAAAGTAATTAGCAAAAAAAATGCGTACTTTTGCGTTTGGTTATGTACAAATTGAAATATGACGTGGTGGTGGTGGGAGGCGGTCACGCTGGTTGTGAGGCTGCCACTGCTGCCGCCAATATGGGTGTTTCCACTCTTCTGGTGACGATGGACATGAACAAGATTGCGCAGATGAGTTGCAATCCTGCTGTTGGTGGTATCGCCAAGGGTCAGATAGTTCGTGAGATTGATGCCCTCGGTGGTCAGATGGGTATTGTCACCGATGCTACGGCGATACAGTTCCGTATGCTCAATCGTTCAAAAGGTCCTGCTGTATGGAGTCCGCGTGCGCAGTGCGACCGCGGCAAGTTCATATGGAAATGGCGCGAGGTACTCGACCATACTCCCAATTTGGACATTTGGCAGGACCAGGTGGACGAGTTGCTGGTGGAGAATGGTGAGGCTGTTGGTGTGCATACCATCTGGGGTGCCGAGATTCGTGCGAAGTGTGTCATCATCACTGCCGGAACATTTCTCAACGGCTTGCTGCACATCGGACGTTGTCAGGTGCCGGGCGGACGTATAGCCGAACCTGCTGTGGCGAGACTGACCGAGAGCATCACACGTCATGGCATCACCACGGCGCGGATGAAGACGGGAACACCGGTGCGCATCGACCGGCGCTCGGTGCATTTTGAGGACATGGAAATCCAGGAGGGAGAGAACGACTTCCACCGTTTCAGTTTCATGGGCAGCGACCGTCCGCTGCGGCAGTTGACATGTTGGATATGCTATACCAACCCTGAGGTGCATGAAGTGCTTCTGGGTGGGTTGGAGGATTCACCGCTCTACAATGGTCAGATTCAAAGTATCGGACCACGTTACTGTCCGTCGATAGAGACTAAGTTGATGACCTTCCCTGAGCGTGGTCAGCATATGCTTTTCTTGGAACCTGAGGGTGAGACGACCAATGAGATGTACCTGAATGGTTATTCATCAAGCATGCCGATGGATGTGCAGATTGCCGCACTGAGAAAAATACCTGCCCTGCGTGACCTGAAGGTGTATCGTCCGGGCTATGCCATTGAGTATGATTTCTTCGACCCCATGCAGTTGAACCACTCGCTGGAGTCGAAAGTGGTGCCTTGCCTGTTCATGGCAGGACAGGTCAATGGTACGACGGGTTATGAGGAGGCTGGTGGCCAAGGTACGGTGGCGGGCATCAATGCTGCCATCCGCTGTGGCGGTGGCAACCCCTTTGTGATGCGTCGTGATGAGAGTTACATCGGTGTGCTCATCGATGACTTGGTGACCAAAGGCGTAGATGAACCCTACCGTATGTTCACATCGCGTGCGGAATACCGCATCCTGCTCCGTCAGGATGATGCCGACGCACGCCTCACCGAGCGTTCCTATCAGTTGGGTCTTGCTACCCGCGAGCGCTATGACCATTGGATGGAGAAAAAGGAGCATATCCGTCACATCATTCAGATTTGTGAGGAGTCGCATATCCGTCCGAAGGAGGTGAACGGTATGCTGGAGTCGTTGGGCACTACCCCACTCCACTATGGCTGCAAGGCTGTCGACTTGTTGGGACGACCGCAGGTGAGCCTTAACGAACTGATGCAGATGGTACCCGCCTTGGCTGAGGCTGTAGCCTCTTTGCCCAACCGCCGTGAGGAGATAGCCGAGGCTGCAGAGGTGCTGATGAAATACAAGGGATATATCGAGCGCGAAAGATTGGTGGCTGACAAGATGCACCGTTTGGAGGACATCAAGATACGTGGCCATTTCGACTATCCCAACATGACGCAGATATCCATAGAAGCACGTCAAAAACTGGCGCGTGTCAACCCGGAAACCCTGGCGCAGGCAAGCCGCATCCCCGGTGTGTCGCCTAGCGACATCAACGCCATGCTCGTGCTGATGGGAAGATGAAATTAAGATGAAGGATGAGGGATGAAAAAAGGATGAGGGATGAGGGATGAAGGATGAAGGATGAAGGTTTGATAGTCCATTTCGGATGGTTCTATATGGACGTCTCTACTACGCTTCACCATCTTGTAGGACTATCTTCTAAACTCCTCAAAACTCCCAATCTGCATATAACTATGAACTATGAACTATGAACTAAGACTCCTAGACTCCTAAACTCCCAAAAAGAATCATATGTCTAAACTCCCAAACTCCTAGACTCCTAAACTCCTCAAATAAAATAAAAATGTAAAATATTTTTATTGTTCCACGTGAAACATTAACATTCAAATCATCAATAAAATGAACAACAAAGTATTATTGGAGAATCTCCGCAGTATCCCCGACTTCCCGGTAAAGGGAATCAATTTCAGGGACGTCACCACCCTTTTCAAGAACGCAGAGTGCCTGCAGATTATGGTGGATGAACTTTATGAGATTTACAAGGACAAGGGCATCACGAAAATCGTGGGTATCGAGAGCCGCGGTTTTGTGATGGCATCCGCCCTCGCAGTCAGGTTGGGCGCCGGTATTGTCCTCTGCCGCAAGCCCGGCAAGTTGCCTGCCAAGACCGTGCAGGAGACCTACACCAAAGAGTACGGCACCGACACCATCGAAATCCATGAGGATGCCATCACCTCCGACGACATCGTGCTGCTCCACGACGACCTCCTCGCCACAGGAGGAACGATGAAGGCAGCCCTCAATCTCGTCAATAAGTTCCATCCCAAGAAGACTTACATGAACTTCCTCATTGAGTTGGTCAACGAGGGGCTCAACGGCCGCCAGATCTTTGGCGACGAGATAGAAATCACCACCCTCATCAAGGTGTAGCAGAGAGGTCACATGGCAGACAAGCAGGAAGTCAGGGACAGGCTTAAGAACATCGTGGACAACATGCCCGAACAGCCCGGTAGTTACCAGTACTGGGACGAGGATGGTGTCATCATCTATGTAGGCAAAGCCAAGAACCTGAAGCGCCGTGTGGCCTCCTACTTCCATAGGGAGGTGGACCGTTTCAAAACCAAGGTATTGGTGAGCAAGATTCACAACATCACCTATACCGTGGTAAAGACAGAGGAAGATGCTCTCTTGTTGGAGAACAGCCTCATCAAGAAATACAAGCCACGCTATAACGTACTGCTCAAGGACGGCAAGACCTATCCCAGCATATGCGTGACCAACGAACCACTTCCCCGCATCTTCAAGACACGCACCATCAACCGCAAATGGGGCATCTATTTCGGACCTTACAGCAATATGGCATCTATGGTCGCCATGCTCGAAGTCATCAAGAAACTCTTCAAGCCGAGACCCTGCAACATGCCTATCCTGCCCGACAAAATCAAGGAAGGCAAATACAAGCCCTGTCTGAAATACCATATCCATATCTGCGATGCTCCCTGCATAGGCAAACAGTCGTTGGAGGACTACCAGCAGAAAATCACGATGGCACGTGAGATTCTCAAGGGCAATACGCGTGACCTGCTTCGCCGACTCACCGAGGAGATGATGAAAAGGGCAGCCGAACTGCGTTTTGAGGAGGCGGAAAACATCAAGCAACTGGTGGCACTGCTCGACAACTACTGCGCCAAGAGCGAGGTGGTAAGCCACACCATCAATAATATAGATGTCTTCAGCATCACCAACGACGACCACCGAGGGACGGCGTTCGTCAACTACATGCATGTAACCAACGGCAGCATCAACCAGGCGTTCACCATTGAGTACAAAAGAAAACTTGAGGAGAGCGATGCCGAACTCCTTGCCTTGGCAATTCCGGAAATCAGAGAAAGGTTTAAGAGTTCTGCCCGTGAGGTTATTGTTCCCATCCCTTTGGAATGGAAACCCGAAGGTGTTGAACTCTTCATACCGCAGCGTGGTGACAAGAAGCATCTGCTTGAACTTTCAGAGATGAACGGGCGCCAGTATAAGGTGGACAGGATGAAACAGACAGAGAAACTCAATCCTGAGCAGCGGCAGACACGTCTGATGAAGGAACTGCAGACCGCCCTGAAACTGACCAAACTGCCCTATCAGATAGAGTGCTTCGACAACTCCAACATCAGTGGCAGCGATGCCGTGGCAGCATGCGTGGTGTTCAAGGGAATGCGCCCAAGCAAGAAAGACTACCGCAAATACAACATCAAGACAGTGGTGGGTCCCGATGACTATGCCTCAATGCAGGAGGTGGTGCGACGGCGTTACTCCCGCATGCAGGAGGAAGGCACTCCCCTACCCGACCTCATCATCACCGACGGCGGAAAAGGACAGATGGAGGTGGTAAGACAAGTGGTGGAGGATGAACTGCACCTCGACATCGCTATCGCCGGACTGGCAAAGGACGACCGTCACCGCACCAACGAACTGCTCTTTGGCTTCCCTCCGGTGGTCATAGGTATGAAGACCGACAGCGAACTCTTCCATATCCTGGCACAGATACAGGATGAGGTGCACCGCTATGCCATACAGTTCCACCGCGACAAGCGCAGCAAGCATGCTCTGAAATCCGAACTCGATGAAATCAAAGGCATCGGTCCGAAGACACGTGACGCCCTCCTGAAGAAATTCCACTCCGTAAAACGCATCCGCTCGGCTTCCTTGGAAGAACTCATCCCCGTGGTGGGAGCAGCAAAGGCAAAAATAATATTTGAGGCATTTCATAACACATAGTTTTTCAGAGATTTTTCCTCAAATCCTTTGCTTTACAGCAACTTTTTGCTAATTTTGCTATCAGTAAGCCATGGAGCACCTCAAATCTTAATTGTTGGCAAACTTAAATCTCAAATCTCAAAAATAAAATGAGACTGGTTATTCAAAGAGCATCACACGCGTCAGTGACTATTGACGGACAGGTAAGGTCGCAGATAGGCTGCGGTCTGCTTATTCTCATGGGCATCTGCGACGAGGATACTCAAGAGGATATCGATTGGTTGGTGAGAAAGGTGGTCATGCTGAGAGTTTTTGATGATGAGAATGGTGTGATGAACCGTTCGGTGATGGATGTTGACGGCGATATTATGGTCGTCAGTCAGTTCACCCTCTATGCTTCCTACAAAAAAGGCAACCGTCCCTCATGGATCAAAGCCTCCCACCCTACCGTTGCCATCCCACTCTACGAACAGTTCTGCGACCGCCTCTCTGCAGCCCTTGGCAAACCAATCGCCACAGGTGAGTTTGGAGCGGATATGAAGGTAGAACTCGTCAACGATGGACCGGTAACCATATGTATGGACACAAAAAACAAAGAATAAGAATGAGCGCAAATGATTTGACCATACGCGATATGCAGCGGACAGTCGACCAATGGGTCAAAGAATATGGTGTGCGGTATTTCTCCGAACTCACCAATATGGCTTGCCTGACCGAGGAGGTCGGTGAATTGGCACGTGTGATGGCGCGGCAATATGGCGACCAGAGTTTCAAGGCCGGAGAGCGGGCAAATCTTGGTGAGGAGATGGCCGACGTACTCTTCGTATTGGTTTGCCTCGCCAACCAGACAGGAGTCAACCTCACAGAGGAATTCCACAAGACAATGGAGAAAAAGACCAACAGAGATAGTCTGCGGCATATCGCCAATCCTAAACTAAAAGCATAAAGCGAATACAACATTTTATTATCACTTAAATCCTATATTTATGGAACTGAAAAAAATAGGTGCTCCAGTGAGCAAATATGAAGAAGTATTGCAGAAATACAACTGTGACCTCAGCGACCAGGAGGTGGCAGATGCAGTGAAGAAACTCATTGAGAAAAAAGTGCCGGAGAATGACACTCTGGAGGTGAAGAAATTCCTTATGGGAAGCGTGGAACTTACCTCACTTAATACGACAGACTCCGACCAAAGCATTATGGCGTTCACGGAAAAGGTCAACGAGTTTGACGATGCCTATCCTGGCCTACCCCACGTCGCCACCATCTGCGTCTATCCATGCTTTGCCAGTGTGGTAAGCAACACACTGGATGTGGAGGGTGTGGAGATTGCGTGTGTTTCCGGCAGTTTCCCTTCCTCTCAGGCCCTCATTGAGGTCAAAGTGGCAGAGACTGCCCTCGCTGTGAAGGACGGCGCCACCGAAATCGACATCGTAATGCCTGTAGGCAAGTTCCTGTGCGGTGATTACGAAGGCGTATGCGACGAAATCTCTGAGATGAAGGGGGCTTGTGGCGATAAGGCGATGAAGGTGATTCTTGAGACAGGTTGCCTGAAGACTGCCTCCAACATCAAGAAAGCCTCTATCCTCTCCATGTATGCCGGTGGCGACTATATCAAGACATCAACAGGCAAACTGAGTCCGGCAGCCACTCCAGAGGCAGCATACGTGATGTGCCAAGCCATCAAGGAGTATTATGATGAGACGGGTATTCAGATTGGTTTCAAGCCCGCAGGAGGCCTCAATACGGTCAACGACGCCTTGATTTACTACACCATCGTCAAAGAGATTTTGGGCGAGCAATGGCTCACCAATAAGTGGTTCCGCTTGGGCACAAGCCGCCTCGCCAATATGCTCCTTAGTGAGGTAACCGGTGAGGAAGTGAAATTCTTCTAATATCTGCTCTTCATCCACAAATAAAAACCGCCACAGTCAGAAAAACTGTGGCGGTTTTATTTGTGTTCAAAAATGCTGAATTATAAACTAAAAATCAGCTTTTTCTTAATGCTACAAACTCCAAATAATGAGTGAGGGCATCTCGGATATCAGATTGTTTCACGTGAAAATCGATGTATTTTTTTGCTTGCTCACTGAAATCGTTCATCCTTTTTTCAGCGTAATCGATGCCGCCGCTCACTTTGGCAAAGTCAACAAGTACGGCTATCTCGTCGCTGTTGATGGTGCCGTTTTTCACTTTTCTGGCGAGGCGGTACATCGACTCATACCCCGCGTTTTTCAACGCATAGATGACCGGTAGTGTCAGTTTTCCCTCTGCCATGTCGTTGCCGGTGGGCTTGCCGATTTCCTTGGAGTCGAAATAGTCAAAGATATCGTCGCGTATCTGGAAAATCATTCCTATTGCCAAACCGAAGTCAAACGCTGCTTTTACCTCTTCTAAAGATGCCCCCACGGAGAGCGCACCATTTTGGGCGCATGTGGCGAAGAGAGAGGCGGTTTTCTTGTTGATAACTTGATAATATACCTCTTCTGATATTCCCTCATCCTTGAAATTGTTCATCTGCAGGAGTTCACCGCTCGACAGTGTTTGTCCCAACTGGGCCAGACTTGTGATAATCTTCGTGTTCTCGGTTTGGGAGACATAATATAGGGCTGTGGAGAGGATATAGTCACCTACAAGCACTGCCACCTTGTTGTTGAATGAAGCGTTTACCGATGGTTGTCCGCGTCGTTCTCCGCTCTCATCCACCACATCGTCATGAACCAAGCTGGCGGTATGGAGCAGTTCGAGTCCCACGGCGGCATATTGGGTGGTTAGATTGATCTTTCCCAAATTTTTGGCCATGAGTAGTGTGAGGATGGGCCGCATACGCTTGCCACCCCTTTTGCGGATGTGCTGCAGGGTCTCGCTGAGCAGTCCGTCGGTGTGTGAAAGTGACTCGTCGAAGAGTCTAACGAACTCAGCCAATTCACTTTCAATAGGTTGTCTAATCGATGTTAGAAGATCCATTGTGTTGAATTTTGAGACAAAATTACTCATTTTTCTCGTAATTAATAAAAAAAATAGTAATTTTACACAGAAAAAATCAACACCTATGGACAAGTTATTTCTGCTCGATGCCTATGCATTGATTTACCGCTCGTATTATGCCTTCATCAAAAATCCCCGTATCAACTCCAAGGGCCTGAACACATCAGCCATTTTGGGCTTTTGCAATACCTTGCATGAGATTCTCAGCAAGGAGAAACCCAAATATATTGGAGTGGCTTTTGATCCTCATGGACCTACGTTCCGCAGTGAGGCATTCCCTGAATACAAGGCGCAGCGGGAGAAGACACCGGAAGATATCCTGCTTTCTGTGCCCATCATCCGGCGGGTGCTGGAAGCACTGAAAATACCTGCGTTGATGGTTGACGGCTTTGAGGCGGATGATGTCATCGGCACGTTGGCCATGCAGTCAATAGGACAGGGGGTGGAGACCTATATGCTCACACCCGACAAGGACTATGGACAGTTGGTGCGCCCCACGGTACGTATTTATCGTCCGCGTTTCGGCGGCGGTTATGAAGTGCTTGGGGTAGGGGAGATACAAGAGAAATATGGCATCAGCAATCCCCTTCAGGTTATCGACCTGTTGGCGTTGATGGGCGACTCCGCCGACAATTTCCCCGGATGTCCTGGGGTGGGTGAGAAGACGGCTGTCAAACTGATTGGCGAGTTTGGTTCGGTGGAGAACCTGCTCGACCACACCGACCAGTTGAAGGGTGCGCTGAAGAAAAAGGTGGAGGAGCATGTCGATGATATCCGTATGTCGAAATTCCTCGCGACCATCAAAACGGATGTTCCGGTCGAACTCCGTCTCTCCGATTTGTTGCTGACTGACCCTGATGAGAAAAAACTCAGGGCTGTCTTCGAGGAATTGGAGTTTCGTTCCCTCTCTGACAAGTTTCTCCCCAAGATGCCAAAAACTGTTAAAAATGTCCCTTTGCAACTCGATTTATTTGGCGAATTTCCGACCGACGGGGCGGGAGATGGTGAAAATTCGAGTTTTGAGAGCCTAAAAACAGTTACTCACGATTACCAACTTATTGAAAATAAGGATGATATCATAAAATTTCGTGATTTTTTATTGACAAACGAAATTTTGTGTTTAGATACAGAGACCACTTCCACGTCACCCATTGAGGCAGAACTGGTGGGACTGAGCTTTTCGGTGAAGGAACACCAGGCTTTTTATGTTCCGGTGCCCGAAGACAGGGCAGAAGCACAGCAGGTGGTCGAGATATTCCGTCCGGTGTATGAACATCCCGGCATCCTCAAGGTGGGACAGAACATCAAGTACGACATGCAGGTGCTCGCCAACTACGACATCGAACTTCAAGGTCGTCTGTGGGACACCATGATTGCGCATTACCTCATCCAACCTGAGTTGCGTCACAACATGGACATCATGGCAGAGGCATATCTCAAATACAAGACCATCCATATCGACGAACTGATAGGTCCGAGAGGAAAGAATCAGAAGAGTATGCGTGACCTGACACCCAAAGAGGTGTATGAATATGCTGCCGAGGATGCCGACATCACACTCCAGCTGAAAAACAAACTGGAGCCGTTGCTTAAAGAAGTGGGAGCCGAACAGCTGTTCTATGACATTGAGATGCCGCTCGTCAGGGTGCTCGTCGACATGGAGCGAACAGGGGTGCGCATCGACACCGACTCCCTGGCGGAGACATCACGTGTCTTCACAGAGCGTATGCACGACCTCGAGCAACGGATTTACGAACTGGCTGGTGAGGAGTTCAACATCTCGTCGCCGCGCCAGGTGGGCGACATCCTGTTCGGTAAACTCCACATCATAGAGAAACCCAAAAAGACCAAGACAGGACAGTATGTCACCTCTGAGGAAGTGTTGCAGACCTTGAAAAGCAAACATGAGATAGTGGAGAAAATACTTGCCCACCGAGGACTCAAAAAACTGCTCGGTACGTATGTGGACACGCTGCCCGCACTTATCAATCCTAAGACAGGACATATCCACACCTCATTCAACCAAACCATCACCGCCACAGGCCGTCTCTCTTCGAGCGACCCCAATCTTCAAAACATACCTGTAAGGGGTGAGGACGGTAAGGAAATCCGAAAGGCGTTCATCCCTGACGAGGGCTGCCTGTTCTTCTCTGCCGATTACAGTCAGATAGAACTGCGCGTCATGGCTCATCTCAGCGGCGATGAGAACATGATTGAGGCGTTTCGTGAGGGACATGACATCCATGCCGCCACAGCTGCGAAAATATATGGCAAGGACATTGCAGAGGTGGGGCGTGACGAGCGCAACAAGGCCAAGCGGGCTAATTTTGGCATCATCTATGGCATCACCGTCTTCGGACTGGCGGAGCGGTTGGAGATAGAGCGCGCCGAGGCACGACAACTCATTGATGGCTATTTTGAGACTTTCCCAAAGGTGCGGGAATATATGGAGGCAAGCAAGCAGAAAGCCCGTGAACAGGGCTATGTGGAGACCTTCTTCCACCGCCGTCGCTATCTGCCTGACATCAACAGCCGCAATGCCACGGTGAGAGGATTTGCTGAGCGCAATGCCATCAACGCACCCATACAGGGTTCTGCGGCA
This sequence comes from Prevotella sp., assembly GCA_017961115.1. Lineage (GTDB taxonomy): Bacteria > Bacteroidota > Bacteroidia > Bacteroidales > Bacteroidaceae > Prevotella. The sequence goes on from JAGCXX010000155.1 coordinate 22,280, forward strand.
GATATCATCAAGGTGGCAATGATTCGTATTTATAACCGTTTCCGCGAGGAAAAGTTGCAATCCAAGATGATTCTTCAGGTGCATGATGAACTGAATTTCAGTGTTGTTCCAGAGGAAAAGGGTAGGGTAGAGGAGATTGTCCTCCACGAGATGGAAGCTGCCTATCCCCTCTGCGTCCCGCTACTTGCTGACGCAGGCTGGGGCAACAACTGGCTGGAAGCGCATTGAGAGAGATGAGAAAAGGAAGCAAAAAGTTTCGCATTTTGCTCGCTTAATCGGATTTTTGCACTAACTTTGCTAACTCAATTACAAACAATTACTTTGCTATCGCAAATACAAACATTTACATCATATTATGGCATTAAAATGTGGAATTGTGGGACTGCCCAATGTTGGTAAGTCCACTTTGTTCAACTGCCTGTCAAGTGCTAAGGCACAGGCAGCCAATTTTCCTTTCTGTACGATAGAGCCCAATGTGGGCGTCATCACGGTGCCCGACGAGCGCCTCACAAAGTTGGCAGAACTGGTGCATCCGGGTCGTATCATCCCCGCCACCTGTGAGATTGTCGATATCGCCGGACTGGTGAAAGGTGCGTCGAAAGGGGAGGGCTTGGGCAACAAGTTCTTAGGCAACATCCGTGAGACCGACGCTATCATCCATGTGCTTCGTTGTTTCGATGATGACAACATCACTCATGTAGATGGTACCATCGACCCCATCCGCGACAAGGAAATCATAGATACTGAGTTGCAACTCAAGGACTTGGAGACCATAGAGAGCCGTATGGCAAAGCAGCAAAAAGCCGCTTCTGCAGGCAACAAGGATGCCAAGGTAGAGGTGGCTGTGCTCGAGGCATACAAGGCTGTGCTGGAGCGTGGCCAGAATGCCCGTGTGGTGAGTTTCGACAGCCGTGAGGAGCAGCAGGTGGCACATGACCTCTTCCTGCTCACCGCCAAACCAGTGCTTTATGTCTGCAACGTCGACGAGTCATCTGCTCGTGATGGCAATGCATATTCGCAGCGTGTGGAGGAGGTGGCCCGTGAGGAGGGCGCCGAGGTGCTCATCATCGCAGCCAAGACCGAGGAGGACATCGCCAGCTTTGAGAGTTATGAGGACAAGCAACTTTTCCTTGATGAACTGGGTCTTGAGGAGAGTGGTGTCAACCGTCTCACCAAGAAGGCCTATTCCCTGCTCAACCTCGAGACATTCATCACAGCCGGACCGATGGAGGTAAAGGCTTGGACCTTCCATCGTGGTTGGAAAGCACCTCAGTGCGCCGGTGTCATCCACACTGACTTTGAGAAAGGCTTCATCCGTGCCGAGGTCATCAAGTATGAAGACTACATCCAGTATGGTTCAGAGGCTGCTGTCCGCGAGGCGGGCAAACTTGGCATCGAGGGCAAGGACTATGTCGTACAGGACGGTGACATTATGCATTTCAGATTCAATGTTTAATAGAGTTCATAGTTCATAATTCATAGTTCATAGTTTTTGTAATGAAGGAAAGCATTATAAAAGAAAAGAGCAAGGATTTTGCACTAAGAATAATTAAACTATACAAATATTTAACTCTTCATGCTGAAACAAAAGAATTTGTCTTGTCTAAACAAGTCTTGAGAAGTGGAACCAGTATAGGTGCCAATGTTAAGGAAGCACTTAGAGGTCAAAGTCGTGCTGATTTTAGGGCTAAGATGTCAATAGCTTTGAAAGAAGCAAGTGAGACAGAATATTGGTTGGAACTTTTATTCGAATCAGGATATATTGATGAATTCTCTTATCTTTCTGTTAATAATGATAATTTAGAATTAATAAAAATACTCACACGGATAGTTAAAAATTCGGAGTAGTCACATAACTATGAACTATGATTTATGAACTATGAACTTTTATATATAAATTGGAATCCCAATGAGATAGCATTCAGCATAGGGTGGTTTGCATTCAGGTGGTATTCGCTGTGCTGGCTGGTGGGACTGCTGCTGGCATATATAATCGTAAAAAAACTTTACAAAGAGCAGAAAATCAAGGAAGAGCTGTTCGACCCGCTCTTCATCTACTGTTTTCTGGGTATATTGATAGGTGCGCGTCTTGGTCACTGCCTGTTTTATGAACCAGGTTACTTCCTGAGCAGCAGCACCCATATTATCGAGATGTTCCTACCCATCCACAAGATGTTGGATGGTTCATGGAAATTCACTGGTTATGAGGGACTTGCCTCACATGGAGGCACATTGGGCTTGATGATAGCCCTGTGGCTGTACTGCCGGAGGACAAAGGTTGGATTATGGCAGGTGCTCGACAACATCGCCATAGCCACCCCCGTCACCGCCTGCTTCATCCGTCTGGGTAACCTGATGAATTCTGAAATCATCGGTAAGGTGACCGATGTGCCTTGGGCATTCATTTTTGAGCGTGTGGGACCGGAGCCACGTCATCCCGGACAGTTGTATGAGGCAATAGCCTATTTCATTTTCTTCTTCATTGGCTGGTGGTTCTACCGACGCCGTCCGGAGAAGGTAGGCACGGGGTTCTTCTTCGGTCTCTGCCTGACACTGATATTCACCGCCCGGTTCTTCATCGAGTTTACCAAAATCAACCAGGTGGATTTTGAGAACTCCCTGCCGCTCGACATGGGACAGTTGCTCAGCATCCCCTTCATCATTCTCGGTGTGGGCTGTATGGTGTATGGAATGAGAAAGAAAACTCAGAAGTAAGAGGAATCACGATGAACGAGGAACTATTTGAGGTAATGGCACCCGTGGGGTCGCGTGAGTCGTTGGTTGCTGCCATTCAGGCAGGAGCCGACTCCGTGTATTTTGGCATCGGACAGCTCAATATGCGGGCCCATTCCGCCAACACGTTCACCATCGACGACCTGCGGGAGATAGCCGAGGAATGTGGCCGACACGGCATCAAGACCTACCTCACCGTCAACACCATCATCTACGACGGCGACATCGACACGATGCACACCATCGTCGATGCCGCCCATGAGGCAGGCATCACGGCTGTCATCGCCAGCGATGTGGCGGTGATGACCTACTGCCGCCGAATCGGTCAGGAGGTGCATCTATCCACCCAACTCAACATCAGCAACGCCGAGGCATTGGAGTTTTATGCCCAGTTTGCCGATGTGGTGGTGCTCGCCCGTGAACTCAACCTCACTCAGGTGGAAGCCATCCACCGGCAAGTTGTCGAGCGCAATATCTGCGGACCCAGCGGAAAGCCTGTGCGCATTGAGATGTTTTGCCATGGTGCGCTCTGTATGGCCATCAGCGGAAAGTGCTACCTCAGTCTCGACAATGCCGCCCGCTCCGCCAACCGTGGCGAGTGCATGCAGCTGTGCCGGAGATCTTATACGGTCACCGACAATGAGACCGGCACGCAGTTGGAGATAGACAACAAATACGTGATGAGTCCGAAGGATTTGAAGACCATCCGTTTCATCGACCGGATGATGGGTGCGGGTGTGCGGGTGTTCAAGATTGAGGGCCGTGCCCGCGGACCAGAATATGTCTATACTGTGGTGAGGTGCTACAAGGAGGCTATCGCGAGTGTGCTCGACGGCAGCTTTACCGAGGAGCGCAAGGATGCGTGGGATGAGCGTCTGTCTTCCGTTTTCAACCGTGGTTTCTGGGATGGCTACTACCTCGGACAGCGGTTGGGCGAGTGGAACAAGAATTACGGCAGCAATGCCACCGTCCGCAAAGTGTATGTGGGGCATGGCGTGAAATATTTCTCCCGTCTCGGCGTGGCGGAGTTCACGTGCGATGCCGCGGAGTTCAGCGTAGGTGACCATATGCTTATCACAGGTCCCACCACAGGTGTGATGTATGTCGATGTCACCGAAATACACGACGACACGCAGTCGGTCACCACTGCCCGGAAAGGCACCCGTGTCTCCTTCCCCGTGCCTGGCAAGGTGCGTCCCAGCGATAAACTTTTTAAATTAGTTTCTTCGGAATCTCCGGAAAAAACGGAATCTCCGATGATAAAATAAAACTCAACAAAAATGAAATCAATCGACGAATTACAGGATGAGGTGATTGAGGAGTTCTCCGATTTCACCGACTGGATGGACAAATACCAATTGCTCATCGACCTGGGCAATGACATGCAGCCCCTTGAGGCATGCTACAAGACCGACGACAACCTCATTGAGGGATGCCAGAGCCGGGTGTGGATTCATGCCGACTACCGCGACGGACTGCTCCATTTCTCCGCCGAGAGCGATGCGCTTATTGTCAAGGGACTCATCGCCCTGTTGCTGCGGGTGCTCAGCGGTCACACACCACAGGAGATATTGGATGCCGACCTCTATTTCATCGACAGCATCGGACTGAAAGACCACCTCAGTCCTACTCGCAGCAATGGTCTGCTCGCTATGGTGAAGCAGATGCGGGTATATGCCATCGCTTTCAAAGCCAAGGAAGATGCGGAAGCTTAGGACCATAGAGATGCAGCGCCTCACTGTGGAGGAGTTCAAGGCTTCCGAGAAACTGCCTCTCACGGTGGTGCTCGATGATGTGCGCAGCCTCTACAACGTCGGCAGCGTGTTCCGCACGGGTGATGCCTTCCGTATAGCAGAGGTATGCCTGTGCGGCATTACCGCTTGTCCGCCGCACCCCGAGATTCACAAGACCGCCTTGGGTGGTGAGGACAGTGTCTGTTGGCGCTATTTCCCCACTGCAGTGGAGGCTGTGGACACTCTTCATGCCGAGGGCTGTTTTGTCTATGCCGTGGAGCAGGTGGAGGGAAGCACCATGTTGGGTGACCTCCGCCCCAGCCCCGAATGCCACTATGCCGTCGTTCTCGGCAATGAGGTGAAGGGGGTGCATCAGGAGGTGGTCGACCGCTGCGACGGGTGTCTGGAGATACCACAGCGGGGAACCAAGCACTCCATGAATGTCTCCGTGACGGCTGGCATCGTCATCTGGGAGTTTTTCCGCCGTCAAAGTATTTGATTGTTTTTTTTACATTTTTGGCAATTATGCCTTCTCCCGCTTGCATTTATAAGTTATATTTTCTATCTTTGTCCTTTGAAAACCGTTTTACAACCTTTTAACTAACCTTTTTAGATTATGGTAGCAGTATTATTATTGATTTTGGGCATCATCTTGTTTTTGGTGATAGCCATTGCCTTGTATATTTTCAAGACCCAGCGCACTCTGGTCAACCTCGATGAGTTGTGCAAGAATGCGATGAGCCAGATTGCCGTGCAGCTCAACTCCCGTTGGGATGCCCTCCTCGCCCTTGCCAAGACAGCGGCACAATATTCGAAACATGAGTCGGAGACACTCATCAAAACCATTACCGCACGCCGCCAGGCTCCCATTACCACTGCTGAGGAGGCCTTGCAGCAGCAGGGTGAACTTTCCCAGGTGATGGGCAGGCTGATGGCTATCGGCGAGGCTTATCCCGACCTGAAGGCCAACGACCTGTATTTGAAGGCTGCCGAAGGTGTGAACACCTATGAGGAGCATGTCCGTATGAGCCGTATGGTGTACAACGACACCGCCACCAAGATGAATCGTATGGTACGCCAGTGGCCGTCATCCTTTGTCGCCTCAATGCTCAACTTCCGCGAGAAGGCTTACCTGACTGTGGATGAGGAGAAGAAGAACCTCTATCCCGATCTCGATGAGGCTTATGGCAAGTAAAAAACGCTTGGGACTGTTGCTCCTGATGCTCACCGCCACACTTGGGGCGGCGGCGGAGCCTGTTCTCCGCAACCTCGAGATTAATGTGGTGCTCCACAACAACGGCGATGCCGATATTGAGGAGAGGCGCCAGATGGAAATCGACGGTGAGGGAACGGAATGCTATATCGTCATTGGAAACCTCAACGGCAGCGACATCAAGAATTTCTCTGTGTCTGACGATACGGGAACCCAGTATGTCAACGAGGGCTCTTGGAACGTCAACCGTTCGCGTCAGCAGAAGACAGGCCGCTGTGGTATGGTGAAGAAGAGCGACGGTTATGAGTTGTGCTGGGGGCTCGGCAAGAGTGGTTTCCGTTACTATACGGTGAAATACACCGTTACCCACATGGTGCGCTCCTATAAGGAGAGCGACGGCTTCAACTGGATGTTCGTAACCGATGAAATGAATCCAGCACCCCAGTCAGCAAAAGTCTCTATCTTCGCCAAGACTGAGGATGGTCTGCCCGAAGACTCCGTCAAGGCATGGGCATTCGGTTTCAAAGGCGATGTGTCGTTTGAGGACGACGGCGTGGTAGTGAGGACCACCGAACCGATGACTTCCGAGATGTCGATGATCGTCATGGTGGAGATTCCAAAGGGTCTGCTGCATCCTTCTATGAAGGGTGAAGGTTCGTTCAAAGACGTGCGCAAGAAAGCGTTTGAGGGCAGCGACTACAAGGAGCAGACTTGGTTGCGCAAGGCATGGAACGCTGTGACGGCAGACCTCGATATGCTCTTAGGCGTCCTCTTCTGCGTTTTCATCGCCATAGCTGCCATTTGGTACGGGGTAAGAACAAGGCGTGAGCGCAAAAAACTCCTCGAGACTGTGGATTGGTACCGCGAGATTCCCGTCAACGGCAACCTGGTGAGGGCCCGCAGCCTCTACAATGCTTTCTATGTGAGTGGCGGTATCAAGACCGAGGACCTTGTCGGAGCGATGATAATGAGACTCATCCGCACCAACACTCTCCGTATCGAGCAACAATACTTGGAACCATCGGGT
>JAGCXX010000017.1 GCA_017961115.1 Prevotella sp.
GCGAATTGAAGAATTCAGATAATGATTAATTCTCTAATTCGAAAATTCGTGACCCATTACATGGTAATTATATGTTTTCTCTTCACATGAATGACCATGAATTGCTCAAGAATTTCTTTGTCCCGAATTAGCGAATTGAAGAATTCAGATAATGATTAATTCTCTAATTCGAAAATTCGTGACAGTGAAAAGTTGAAATGAATTCTTGTTTTAATGTCCCGAATTGGCGAATTGAAGAATTTGGATAACTGAAGTCCATTATGATACAAGTGTTTCTGTGCTCAGTCTGTAGAAACACAACATGTTGAGTCTCTGTGATATACATGGATTTTAACTGTTATTTCACTGATATTTTACCTTCACTTGCAAATCTCCACTGACAATACGGCCTTCGCTGGTCAGTCCCTCTGCACGGATGACATAAGTGGTGGGTAGGTCAGCACTGAAAAACGAGAGTTGAAGGTCGTGGCCTTGGTCCATTCGCAGATAGGGATTCCAGTAAAGCGTGCGACGCAGGTCGGGGTTCATGGACTGGGGCTTTTCACTGGGCTTGTAACAAGGGAAATAGTAGTCGGCCGGCTGCTGATAACCCATCAGGTTGACGATACGGCTATTGAAAGGTGAGTCGGAGGGGGTAACCAGACCGCTGCGTGTTTTCACGTTCAGCACGCCGCAGTTTTCGCCCCACACCCATGCCTTCGAACCTAAGTAGAGGTCGATACGGTCAATATCATCGATATCCAGGTCCTCATACGTTAAGTTGGGGATATACATGCCGTTGACATAAAGCTTAACGAGCGACGATTGATTTAAGTTTGGTCCACTCCAACGATGCCCAAGAAATCGATCTGTCATCGAAGTATACATATTGTCGGCTGTGATACGTCCACTGCCGGGATCTGTCCAAAGAATATTGGTGTCAAGCAACAGCATGTTCACGTTGGAATACTGGCCATTTGCTATTCTTTCATGATCCCATGAGAGTGTTGTATTCTCATAGTTAGCAACCCTGTTGTGGCCTTTCACTACAACTTCATCGAGCACGTAGCTGTCGTGGGCATATCGGGTGAGCAGTTCATCGTCGATATCCATCCACGGAAGTACACGTATCCGCTGATGACTACCACCTAACTGTGGTACACTGGGCATCAACTGGCGGTCGGTCTCCACGATGCACCGCTTTTGCTTCTGCCGGAGTGCATAGATGAAGGCCTTTGCATCTTCAGGGAAGTTCAATCCTCGAAACTCGAAGTGGCCAGTCGAGTCGGTTTTTGCCATATCAATATGGTTCTGTTTGGTGATAGCCAACACCACCTCGGCACCCTCGACGGGCTTGTTGGCAAAGACCTGACGTACGCGCCCCGTGATACTCTGTTCGCATTCTTTCTCTATGGCAGGCTCAGCATAGTGACATTGAAGCACCTGACCAATGTCGTAGCGCCGCCAACCATTAACCATCATCAGCAGGTCGAGCTGTTCGCGCTGATAGGTAGGCTGGAAATAGTCATCCAACGTGCCGGTGAGCCCCTGCAGGTCGCTGGTCAGAAGCAACTGACTCCACAGCGAGGGCGAATGGCGTCCTTGAACGACGGCATCATCGGTTACTGTCAGCGAGAGGAAGGCCATCTCCTGGGCATGGAGGTCGGCCAACTGGAGGTTCAGCGGAATACTATCACGCAGTCCGTAATTCGGTTTTTCAGTGCTAATGTGGAGGGATGCCTGCTGTAAGGTGTTGTTGGAGAACACAAGACGTTCACTTAACACATGACACTCGTTATCCACCAGCATCAGATTATTAACACCTGCAGGCAATGAACTCATCGGCAGGTGATAATTTTTGCCTGCCTGAACGGATAGCATACGGACCAAACGTCCCCGGCAGAGAACGAGGAGGGTTAAGGGACGAGGGGCGAGCGAATGAGGGGGCGTAAGAATGCTGACCAGCACTTTATCCTTCTTGACACGGCAGTGCAGGCAAGCTACATCATTACGGGCTGAGGGCAAGGGAAATCGATAGGTTTGTCCTGTGCGGTCGCGGAACGTGGCCTCGTAATGCTCCCCAACTTCGACCTTTAAGGGAAAGAGACCGCGGCCCTGGTGACTGGTATTGAAGCGGCTCACCACCCTACCCTGGCCGTCCATCACGTCACCACTGATATCAAGGGTGTCACCTGTGGTTGTCATAGCCTCAAAGGCCACCATTGTCGTGGTGCCCTCCACTAGATAACCTCCTTCAGGGAAGAAGCGCAGGAGAGGTTTGACGGTCAGCTTCGTCTTGACCGATTTCTTCGGTTCAGCAGGTTGTTGTTCGCCCACTTGGATAGGCACAATACAGTCGTAACCCTTCACCTGGGCGCTATAGAGTGTATAGGCCCACAGATAATAGATGCCAGGGCTCAAATCGACGGGCAACGCCAGATAGCCAGTATAGAGGTTGTTGGATGCGATGAGACGTTTGCGGTCCAGCGAGCGGTCCCTCTGTCCATCCAGCAGTTCTACATACACAAACTGGTTGTCTATCTGAGGCACGAGTGTAGCTGCATCCGCCACCATAGGCTTTCACCCTGACGGTGTCGCCAGCCAGCAACACTGTGCGATTGACGTGCAAGGCTACTTTCTCCTGCGGAAACCTGCGCAGCTGCTCCTTCAGCCGCACGCCTACGCTATCCACCTGTGCATACATTGGCAGAACGGACATCAATATCAGCACAACTGCACAAAGTACATGTTTCACCGACTTAAAAATCTGTTCTTGCATTGTTGTCAAGACTAGACATTCATTTCTTGCTTAGCAAAACCTGGCACCCGACACATCCCTGCCGTTGAGGAAGGCAGCGGTGTCCATGCGCTTCTTGCCCGCCAGCTGGAGGGAGTCGATGCGAAGCAAACCATCGGCGGTGGTCACATACAACCTGTTCTTCTCCACGGTGATGGTGCCCGGAACGCCCTCCGGAGTCCGTCCCTCACATTTCGAGGCTTTGTAAACCTTCACCATTACGGGAGCGACACCCTCCTGTGCCAGCATTGTCCATGCCCCAGGGTAAGGACTGAGTCCGCGGATGAAGTCATGGATGCGATTCGACGGCTGACGCCAGTCAATCTCGCATGTCTCCTTGAAAATCTTCGGTGCCGGATGCAGCGGACCACTCACTGCCATCTCCTCCTGTGGGATGGACCCCACCTGTCCATTGCCTGCGATGATGCGGTCGATGGTCTCCAATGCCACCTCCGCACCCAGTTTCATCAATCCGTCGTAGACATACTCCACGTCGGCATCATCGGGGATGTCGAAGGGACGCCTCATAATCACCCTTCCCGTGTCGATGTCATGGTCGAGGAAGAAGGTCGTCACGCCCGTCGTCGTCTCACCGTTGATGACCGCCCAGTTGATGGGAGCCGCACCACGATACTGAGGCAGCAGTGCCGCATGCACGTTGAACGTCCCCAATGGCGGCATCGCCCACACCACCTCGGGCAGCATCCTGAATGCCACCACCACCTGCAGGTCGGCATGGAAGGAGCGCAGCTGCTCCACAAACTCCGGGTCTTTCATCTTCTCGGGCTGCAGCACGGGGATGTCATGCTCCAAGGCATATTTCTTCACCTCAGAGGGTTGCAGCACGCTGCCATGGCGCCCCACCGGTTTGTCAGGCTGCGTGATGGCAGCCACCACTTGGTAGCCACCCTCCACGAGCGCCCGCAACGTGCCGACAGCAAACTCCGGCGTTCCCATAAACACGATTCTCAGGTCTTCTTTTGTCATCGGTTCCCTTTAACCACTTAACTTCCTTAAATACTCACACTTAGTTAGAATGGGCGCTTGACACCTAAGGTAAGAATGAAAGCACTGTTTCTCAACTTGTCAACTCCGTCAACTCCCAAAAAGCTATCCTTGTTCACCTTTGACAAACCCAAGCGATAGCGGAAGTCGATGACGAGGGATATACTCCTGCCGATTTCCGGTTCGAAGGTGACACCTAAAGGCACAGTGAACTCCGTCTTCTTGCAAGCACTATTGATGCCCCTGTCTTCTACCTTGGCACTCGTGAGGAAATTGATTTCAGGACCGGCATAGAAACCTACCCACGGAGTGACATAATATCTTGCCAACGCACCGAAGCCGAGGTAGTCGAGATTGACGTTCTCATCAAGAACCTTGCTCTTGGCACCGATATAGTCATGGATGATGTCGAGACCAAGCGCAAAATTATTGGTAAAGCTGAAATCAAAACCTGTGTTGACCGTCCATCCAACCTTATATTTGGCAAAGTCGCTACCTGTCAACGTCGAGAGGTTTGCACCCACTTGCACACGGTAATAAACGTTATTGGCAACCTGTGCGTTCACACTCATTGAAGCCATTATGGCGGCTACGACCATCACTATAAAATTTTTCATGTCCTTTTATCATTTTAGTTTGAGAAAGCAAAGATAGTCTTTTTCATGCAAATATCTCCGAAAAAACGCCTAAATTCGACAAAATCTTTAAAACACATATAAATAATTTTGTATTTCCCTCGCTTTGTCTTACCTTCGCCGTAAAAATACATCCATAACTATAAAAAGTTGTCGATGTCGGCACAGACTGTCGCTGCATTGGAATATCATTCATCACATCAACAAATTAAAGATTTAGAAACATGAAAAAACTGTTGGTCACGATGTGTGTCGCTCTGCTCAGCATAGGCGCACAGGCACAGGAAAAGGGTGATTTTGCATTGGGTGTTCACTCC
>JAGCXX010000018.1 GCA_017961115.1 Prevotella sp.
CTACAGTCTGCTGCACGACGGCGACACCGCAGAGGCGCAAAGACATTTTGGAAAAGCCATAGAATCGGAACCTACCAACACGCGTGCTCTTTCCGGTTATGGCCGATCCGCCATGCTTTCCGGCGACTTTGCCTCAGCAGAGCAAGCCTATAGCCAACTGTCGTTGCTCAGACCCGACAACCGCAATTATGCGCTTCACCACGCCCTCTCGCTCATCAAAAACGCAAAGGCGTCGGAAGCCACTCCACTGCTTTACAAACTCAGTTACGAGCATGAGGACGATACCGACATCACCAGGGCGCTTGCTTGGAGTCTTTTCGCCAGCGGCAAACCAGCGCAGGCATTGAAGGAATACAACCGGTTGCTCAACTCCGAACAAGCAAAAAGCGAAGACCATCTGAATGCCGGCTACTGCCATTGGGTGAGTGGCGATATCTCCTCAGCCGTCAACAGTTTCCGCCGATATAAAAAAATGACAGGCAACGAAGGGCAGATAGAGGAAGAATTGTCAAAAGACAAGGACACCCTGACCGCCAACGGCATCACCGAGTACGAACTCCATATGATGCAAGATCTATTGCAGATTGAAGAATGAAGATTGAAAATTGAAGATTGAAGATTGACAACAAAGATTTCGCAAGTTGAAAAACGAAACAAGTTAATTGGAGAAAGAAAATGTCTTATCTGTCGTTTTTTCGTAAAAAGGGAAAAGAAATTGGCAAATATTTATGGAAATTAGAAAATAATAGTTATCTTTGCCTTTACAACTGACTTCTCCCCATAAGGGACCCTAATGAAAGGAAAAACATCATGAACAAAAAGGACTTAAAGAAAACTATCAACTCCATCTGCAGTGACATTTTCGCCGAATGCGTGGCGATGTCACTTTATCATGGGAAAACTCATGAAGCCAACACAGACGCATTGCTTGCCTCCATCCTTGCCACCCGCGACGATTTCATCGCCCGTATCTCACACCCTGAGCCAGGCATGTCGCCTAAGAAATACTATGACCATCTGGCCAATGCTTTCGCCGAGGAAATCTCCGAAATCATAGACCATATCACCAACATGAGTGAATAGAGATGGGCATCTGGAAGAATTTTTGCAACTGGCTATTGTACAAACACATGGGGTGGCGGAAAAACGTGACTGCCCCCCATCCCGACAAATACATCATCTGCTTAGCTCCGCATACAAGCAACTGGGATTTTCTGCTTGGCCAGCTGTATTCCGGAGCAGAGGGCTGGAAAATCAATTTTTTGATGAAAAAGGAATGGTTTTTCTGGCCGCTTGGCTTATTGTTCCGCCGTCTTGGCGGCATACCAGTCTATCGCTCAAAGCATACCAGCCTGACTGATAATCTTGCTGCAGATGCGAAAGGGATGGACACATTCAAGTTATGCATCACCCCCGAAGGCACACGCTCTGCCAATGCCGATTGGAAAAAGGGGTTTCTGGTCATCGCCAAAAAGGCAGACATTCCCATCCTGCTCTATGGTGTTGACTACGAACGCAAACTGATAGAATGCACAGAAACAGTGATACCCTCCGACGACATAGAGGGTGACCTTAGCCGTATCAAGGCATATTTTAAAAACTTCAAGGGCAAGCACCCTGAGAATTTCAAGGTGTAAAGCTGCGGAATCCGGAATACCCCAACAACATGGAATATCCGGAGTAATGATTATTGGAAATGTAAATGAGAATATTGAGACATTTGACAACAGCCGTTGCCGCGCTGCTGATGACAGTGTGCGCAATGGCCCAGACCTCATCCGACCGTTCCAGCATGGAGCAGGCGCTGCGCAGTTATTTTCAGAACTACGGCAATGGCTATTCCGGTTTTCCCGTGACCGCCAGTCTGAGCAGTATTGACGTGGATGCCAATTCCCGTGTTGTGAAGATAACAGCCACGGAGCGTTTTGGCGAGCAGGAGTTCACGCCCGATATTGTAAAGGGCATCTATTCGAGAATCAGGAACATCATTCCCAAAGCCTACCATAGTTACGACCTTCGGTTATATACCCAAGGCAAGCTGATTGACGACTTGGTGCCCAACCGACTGCGCGACCATGAGGACCGCAGCCGTCAATGGGGCCATATCGACTATAAGGGTAAGCCCTGGGTGACCCGTGCCTCCCGTCCCAACGACATCAGTCATGGACTTGACGGTCGCCATCTCACCATTGCAGCAAGCCATGGCCGTTATTACGACCAGAAGGTAGGCCGTTGGAAATGGCAGCGCCCCAACCTGTTCTGCACCACCGAAGACCTATTCACCCAGACAGTCGTCATCCCTTACCTGATGCCCATGCTTGAGAACGCCGGTGCCATCGTATGGTCACCCCGCGAACGCGACTGGCAGAAGAATGAGGTAATCATCGACAACGACGACTCCCCCCGCCGCGGTTATGGCGAACGTGACGGCAGCAATCCGTGGGGCAACACCCAAGAGCGCGGCTATGCCCGCCACAGCGGAACCTATGGCAATGGCGAGAATCCCTTCCACGCAGGCAGTGCACGCATGGCGGAAACCACTTCTGGGAGCAAAGTCAGTCAGGTGTTCTACCAGCCTGACATTCCTGAGGCAGGGCGCTATGCCGTCTATGTGAGTTACCAAACCGTTGCCCGCTCTGTCGACGACGCCCTCTACAGCGTATGGCACAAGGGCCGCCGCACGGACTTCAAGGTCAACCAGCGCATGGGCGGCGGCACATGGGTCTATCTCGGCACCTTTGAGTTTGACAAAGGCAGCAACAGCAACAACATGGTGGTGCTCAGCAACTCCAGCAAAGAGCGCGGTGTGGTGACCGCCGATGCCGTGCGTTTCGGCGGAGGTATGGGCAACATCGTGCGCGGCGGGAAGGTAAGTGGCGTCCCACGCTGCCTGGAAGGTACCCGTTATTTCGCACAGTGGGCTGGTGCCCCCGACAGCGTATACAATAAGTTTGGCAATACCAACGACTACAACGACGACCTCAATGCCCGTTCCCTGTTCAGCAACTGGCTTGCAGGAGGCTCTGTCTTCGTTCCCAACCGTCGTGGTCAGGGTGTGCCCATAGAGATGATGCTCTCTGTCCACAGTGATGCCGGATATGACAAAGCCGGCGGCAATGACCTCGTAGGTACCCTCGGCATCTGCTCCACCAATTTCTACAATGGCAAGCTCGATGCCGGCATCTCACGCATGGCGTCACACGACCTTGCCGACGCCCTTCTCTACAATGCCTGGGCAGACATCAGTGCCAAATACGGCAAATGGAGGCGTCGCGTCCTCTACGACCGCAACTACAATGAGACCCGTGAGCCTGCCGTACCCTCATCCATATTGGAAATACTGTCGCACCAAAATTTCGGCGACATGCGCTACGGTCTCGACCCCAACTTCCGCTTCACTCTCGCCCGTTCCATCTACAAGACCGTGCTGCGCTTCGTCAACGAGATGCACGGCGACAAGAGTGTGGTGCAGCCCCTTGCTCCCCGCAACTTCCGCATGGACATGAACTCCCGAGGAAAGTTGAAACTCAGTTGGAATCCAGTCAAAGACCCCCAAGAGTCCTCCGCCAACCCATCGGAATATATCGTCTATACTGCCATCGGCGACCTTGATTTCGACAACGGTGTGGTGGTGAAAGGAACGTCGTGCTCGGTAAGCATCCAGCCCGGACTACTATACCATTTCCGCGTGACCGCCGCCAACAAGGGTGGTGAGAGTTTCCCCACCGAGGTGCTTTCCGCCTGCTACCAGCCAGATGCGCAGAAGACAATATTGGTGGTCAATGGTTTTCACCGTCTGTCCTCCCCTGCCGTCATCGACACGGGTGACAACAAGGGTTTTGACCTCGACCTCGATCCTGGTGTGACACGTGGACGCATGGCAGGATGGAGCGGACGGCAGCAGATATTTGACAACAGCCGACGAGGCCGCGAGGGCGAGGGAGCCCTTGGCTACTGCGGTGAGGAATTGGTGGGAACTTTCGTCGCCGGAAATGATTTCGACTATGTTCGCGAGCATGCCGAGGCCATCCAAAGTGCCAAGAAATACAACATTGTAAGTTGCTCAAGCGAGGCGTTTGAGAGCGGCAAAGTCAAGACAGGCGACATCGACTGCATCGACCTGTTGCTCGGTCTGGAGAAGGACGACGGTCATTCCCTGCTGATGTATAAAAGTTTCTCTCCTGCCATGCAGCAACGCCTCACCACTTTCACCCGCAACCACGGCAGTCTCCTTGTGAGTGGTTCGTATGTGGGCAGCGACATGACAAGCGATGCAGAGCGCAGTTTCCTTGCCAATGTGCTCAAACTGCGGTATGACGGCAGCGACCGGGGCAACACCAATGGCAACGTACAGGGATTGGGCATGACATTCGACACGTGGCGCACGCTCAACGAGACCCACTATGCCGCCACTGCCCCCGACATACTCAGTCCGCTCTCCACCTCCTATTGCGTGATGCGCTATGCCGACGGTCGCAATGCCGCCGTCGCCTACAGCGGCAGAGACTACCGTTGCTTTACCATGGGATTCCCCTTGGAATGTATCAAGGACTCCCGTGCCCGCAGTGCCATCATGAGAGGAATATTAAGTTATTTATTGAAGTAGAAACTTTTCTCAAACCTCTGAATATGTACAAAATCATAACCAACCAATCGGGAAGCCGCACCATCGAAGTGAGCGAATCCCATCTGTCCACCCTTGAGCGCTACCACCTTCTCGACCAATTGGTGGGCAGCAACGGCATCATCGACGAGGAAGTGCTCGACAAGCTGAAACTGACCATCCGCTCCATTCTGTCAAATGATGGCAGCAGCGACAAGGCACTGCTCGACTTGTGTTTCGACGTCATCTATCACAGCAATATGAAAGCCATCGGGCTCACCAACCTGATTGCACTCTACCAGCAATGGGAGCGAGACCGTGTGGCTGACACAACCTCAGAAGAGCAGCCGGAGCCGACTGCAGAATAAAACCATGGGGGAGCACCGGTTGAGCAAATGGCTTCCTACGACCAAGAAGGAAGTGGAACTGAGGGGATGGGATGAACTGGATGTCATCCTGTTCTCTGGAGACGCTTATGTCGACCACCCCTCGTTTGGCGCTGCCGTGATAGGACGTGCCCTCGAGGCAGCGGGTTGGCGTGTCGCCATCGTTCCCCAGCCCGACTGGCATGGTGATTTCCGCGATTTCAAGAAACTGGGTCGTCCTCGCCTGTTCTTCGGTATTTCACCCGGTTGCATGGATTCGATGGTGAACAAATACACGGCCAACCGCCGTCTGCGCTCTGAAGATGCCTATAGTCCCGACGGACGCCATGACTGCCGGCCAGAATATCCCACCATCGTCTATACACAGATTCTCAAACAGCTCTACCCTGACGTCCCTGTGGTGTTGGGCGGTATAGAGGCTTCGATGCGCCGTCTCACCCATTATGACTATTGGCAAGACTGTCTGCGCCGATGCATCCTCTACGACTCCGGTGCTGATATGATTATCTACGGGATGGGTGAGCGCGGCATCACCGAACTCTGCACCCTATTGTCGCAAGGAGGTAAGATGGCTGATGCCCACACGCTTCCACAAACCGTCTTCATCACCGACCGCGATGGCATCCCCGGCGGCATTACCGATGCCGACATCGTGTTGCACAGCCATGAGGAATGCCTTGACAACAAGCGCTGCGAAGCAGAGAACTACCGCCACATCGAGGAAGAATCAAACAAGATGCATGCCCAGCGGCTCATCCAACAGACAGGCAACCGCTATACGGTGGTCAATCCACCATATCCCCCGATGACCACAGAAGAGGTGGATGCCTCGTTTGCATATCCCTACACCCGCCTTCCCCACCCCAAGTACAAAAACAAGCGTATCCCTGCTTATGAGATGATTAAGCACTCGGTGAATATCCACCGTGGCTGTTTCGGTGGCTGCGCCTTCTGCACCATCAGTGCCCACCAAGGGAAATTCATCGCCTCGAGAAGCAAGGAGAGCATTCTCCGCGAGGTGCGCGAGGTAATAGCCCTCGATGACTTCAAGGGTTACCTGAGCGACCTTGGGGGACCCTCCGCCAACATGTACGGGATGGGAGGAAAGGACAAGACCAAGTGCGAGCGCTGCAAGCGCCCCTCGTGCATCCATCCTCAAATATGCCGCAATCTCGACACCAACCCTCAGGCGCTGCTCGACCTCTACCGCGCCGTCGACCAATTGCCCGGCATCAAAAAGACCTTTATCGGAAGTGGTATGCGATACGACCTGCTGCTGCATAAAAGTGGCGACCAAACCACAGATGACGCCACTGCTGCCTACACCCGTGAACTGATATGCCGCCATGTGAGCGGCAGACTGAAAGTAGCGCCCGAGCACACCAGCGATGAAGTGCTGCGACTCATGCGCAAACCCCCGTTCACACAGTTTGAAGCCTTCAAGCGATTGTTCGACGACATCAACCGCAGAGAAGGCCTTCGCCAACAAATCATCCCCTATTTTATCAGCAGCCACCCAGGCTGCCATGAGGCGGACATGGCACACCTTGCCCTCATCACCAAGCGCCTCGATTTCCAGTTGGAGCAAGTGCAGGACTTTACCCCCACCCCGATGACCATCAGCACTGAGATGTGGTACACAGGACTCGACCCCTACACTCTTCAACCTGTGTTCAGCGCGAAGAGTCAGCAGGACAAACTCGCCCAACGCATGTTCTTCTTCTGGTACAAGCCTGAGGAACGGCAACGCATAGAGCGTGAACTGCGCCGCATCGGCATGGCAGAACTGATTCCGCAATTGCTTGGAAGCAATCCGCGACCTGGACACGACAAGTCGCGCTCCTACCCTAAGGACAGAACACACTCATATGAAAACAACAATAGTAGAAAGTCGACTGACCGGCAAAAAAAGTCCCGAGACGTGCGAGGACGGCATCGTCGCGACCGATAACTTCATTGCTGTGATTGACGGCAGCACAAGCAAAGCCATTCAGCAGATGAAGCCCGGTATGCGCAATGGGAGGGCCGCAATGCTCCTCGTCTGCGAGGGACTGCAAGCACTTGCTCCCGATGCCAATGTGCAGCAATGCTGCGACATCATCACCACACTGTTCCGAGACACTTACAGCCAATATGGGGTGAACCTCACCCAGCTCATCACACATCCAGAGGAACGTATGACCGCGAGCGCAGCCATCTACAGTTGTTTGCGCCATGAAGTATGGATGGTAGGCGACTGTCAATGCTTGGTTAACGACATTTACTACGACAACCCCAAACCCGATGAGGACCGTATCGCCCATGAACGAGCCGCCATCATCCATGAGATGCTGGCAAAAGGCGAGACAGACATAGCCTCCCTCCGGCAACATGATGTGGGGCGTGACCGTGTCGTAGCACAGATTGTGCAGACCTGCCACGACCAGAACGTACGCTTTTCTGTGTTCGACGGATTCCCTGTTGCGATGGAGAAGGTGAAAGTCATCCCCGTACCCCTTGGCAGCAAAGTGGTGCTTGCCAGCGACGGATATCCTTTTCTTTTTCCGACACTTGAGGAGAGTGAGGCAGCCCTCGCCAATCAACTTGCCACCGACCCGTTGTGCATCCACCATCATATTGCTACAAAGGCATTCATGGAAGGACAACTGTCTTTCGACGACAGAGCTTTTGTGAAATTTGAGGTTTGAGCTGCACCTCAGCATACTGAAAGCAAGCTTTCGTCTGCATTCGGTTTCAATTGAGTTTCGCTGGATTCAAGAAGCTCACTGAAATCACTTTTTTCAAAAAAAACAGTTCAAAAATTCTTTTATTTTGGAATAATCATGTAATTTTGCACCCCGAAACAACCATTTTATCTGGAGAGGTGCTCGAGTGGTTGAAGAGGCACGCCTGGAAAGCGTGTAGCCGGCAAAACTGGCTCGCAGGTTCGAATCCTGTTCTCTCCGCAAGTCAAGCAAACCGCTAACTCATGAGGGTTAGCGGTTTGTTTTTATATTGCCAATAGGCTTATTTTCAGATGTTGCGCAAACATTGCGGCATTTTAATAACTCATCATCTCCTCAATCAGTTTTTTATGACGTCCTGCCAGGATGATATGATGATTGCCGATGGGTCGTGTGAGGAAATATGATGCCGCCTCGACCTCATCCAAGTGAACGACGAGTTGGGTTCGGCATAGGTTGGGTCTCGCCTGGCAACGCAGCAACTCTCCCTCTGCAACAAAGAATTCAGACAGGTCGCCAGACAGTTTGAATACCGTGACAGGACCCTCATCCATAAATCCCCTGATACCCACTCCGATGCCCGACTCAAAATGCGTGTCGTACTCGTAACGGGTTACCATATTGAGTGGAATAGTGCAATGTGCGAACAATACCTCGCCCTTGCTGACATCGACAGAAGCAGGATTAGCCTGAAAGCCAGTGAAACCTGTCAGTGCCAACGCCATCATCATCGACAACATGGCAGGCACGTCGCCCTCACAACCAGCGACCACATTCTCCGCATTGAGTTTGGCGAGGGCAAGGCAACCTGTGTTATGAACAGCGGAGAGGAGGTCGAAACACCTCAAAGTAAAACCATCCAACTTTTCGGATTTGACCAATTCCTTCAATGCCCTATAGATACGTTCTGCACCCGGCAATGCTGCATCGATGGCAGGATTGGAAGAGGACTCCTCTGCCGGTATTGATGGCATGGTATTAAGAGTCTCCAACAACCGATTGATGGGAATATCCACCAATTGGATGCCCAACTTTTCATGTACCGCCTTGGCATCCGCCGCACTGGCAATCAGCCAATCCGAGGGTTTTCCGATAATGCCCAACCTGGAGTCACGCAGTTTTTTTCTCGCCACCTGCACCTTCTCCAATAAGCAGATACGCCTTGACAAATCCTCTGTTTGTCCATGCAATATCTCACCCATGCACCCCTTCTGTCTCAGATAAGACAAAATTTCCATTGAGGCAGCCAAAGAGTTGCTCTTCCCAGAGGCAAGCAGATAGAAAGGCTGATTGGTTTTCTCCAGAAGCGATGGCATCAGAGATTGGAACAATCCCTCGGTGCCACCCGTGCGGACATAAATGAGATTCAGTGGATAGGCGCCATATTTGGCATAGTCTCCCCCCATCCAATCATATTCGATATCCAAACCGCCAAGGAACTCCTCGGTCATCTTGGAGACAGCTTGCTCATCATGCAGAGCAGACGTCAGGGAAAAGACAGCAATATTCATTTCACGACCTCCTTTCCTGCTGCGCTCCATGAATTGATACCGCCCTTGAGATTAACCACCTGATAGCCGTCATCTGTAAGTCGTTCAGCCGCGGCTACGCTGCGCCTTCCACTTCGGCAATACACTGCAATTATCTTATCCTTCGGCAAGCGGTCGCGGGCAGCCATCATAAAAGAATCTGTCTTCACATCGATAAGGACAGCCCCACGGAGATGTCCCTCATCAAACTCACTTTGTGTGCGCACGTCGAGGAGTACCACATTGCTGTCGGTCAGCAGTTGCTCAAACTCATCATTATCCACACTTTTGAAGGCATCGCTGCCTGCATTTCTTCCTTTCATCGCCCAAATGGCAAGCACCACGCCGACAAGCACCAGCAGTAAAAACATTTTGTTCATAGTAATCAATTTTTGACTGCAAATATAAGGTTTTTGGAGGAATATGCAAGGATTAAGAATGAAAATTGTAATTTTGGCTTCGCCGAAGGTCAACCACACCCCAAGAATGAAAACAAAAACTTGTTTTTTTACTTTGCATTGTACTCGGTTTGCACTACCTTTGCAGTAACTTTGACATTCAACGAAAGACATCATGACCAACAGAACGATAAGAACCATTGTCTGTGCCACATTGATTGCCGTCTCCGCCGTTTCTACCGCGCAAGACACCGAATTTGCGCCCAACGGCAACAAGACCTCATGCACCAGTATCATGGTGGGCAAAAAAGCTTCTGCCGACGGGTCGGTGATGACCTCACACACCTGCGATTCCTGGTATCGCACATGGATGCAAATGGTGCCTGCAAAGGATTATGCCAACGACACCGTTACCGCCATCTACGATGGGAGGATGCACACACAGACCCCCAACGACAGCACCAAGATGTATCGCAAAGGCGTCATTCCACAGGTGCGCCACACCTACCGTTTTCTCGACACCGCCTACCCATGCCTCAATGAGAAGCAGCTTGCCATTGGTGAGACCACCATCTCAGGAAAGGACATTCTGAGAAACAAGAAGGGAATGTTCATGATAGAGGAGTTGGCTCGTATCGCGCTTGAGCGCTGCTCTACGGCACGTGGCGCCATCCGACTGATGGGCGACTTGGTGAAGCAATATGGCTATGGTGACAGTGGTGAGTGCCTGACCATTGCCGACAAGGACGAGGTATGGATTTTTGAGGTATTCGGCGAGGGTCCAAAGAAAATCGGCGGTGTATGGGCTGCTGTACGCATCCCTGACGATGAGATTGCCGTATCAGCCAACATCAGCCGCATCTCACATATTGACCTGAGTGACCCCAATCACTACATGGCCTCCGATAATGTGACCGATGTTGCCCGCAAGCTCAATTTATGGGACGGCAAGGGAGAATTCTGTTTCTGGAAAGCCTACAGCGGGGGCAACTATTTCAACGAACCCAAGAATTACAGCGTGAGGGAGCATTACATCATGAGTATGCTCGCCCCATCAAAGCACCTGAGCGACACTGTTGCTGAACTGCCACTGAGTGTGAAACCCGATGAGAAAGTCAGCGTGGAGCAAGTGATGCGCCTTCTGGGGAGCTATTACGAGGGAACGGAAAAGAACCTCAGTGGCCGAAACAAGATACCCAACCCCAAGCGAAAGAAAAGCGACGGCAGCATCGTGGAAAGTGAGCCCGACAGCATCGTCTCACCTTTCTCCAATCCCTGGATGCGCCCTGATGAAATCAACATGTATTATGCAATGGGCGACTCCGTGATGAAGAACATCCGCACCGTTAGTGTACCCTGGTGTGCCTACAGCACCGTCATCCAACTGCGGTCGTGGTTGCCCGACGAGGTGGGAGGAGTGGCATGGATTGCCCTTGACAACCCAGGAGAAAGTCCCCGTTTCCCCATCTTCTGCGGGACGACCACCCTACCCCAGCTCCTTCAGGTCTGCGGCCAGCACAGCGACCGCGACGATGCCGCACTTTGGCACTACCGCAAGGCCAACCGCCTCGCCACGATACGATGGGGCAACTACCGCAAGACAATAGAGTCAGCCCGAGACTATTTCATCGAGAAGGGGCAACGAGAACTGCCTTTTGTAGAGAAGACCTGGCAGGATATCCAGTCGCACTCACCACAAGAGGCACAAAAGATGCTTGATGGTTATGTTGCCGACTTCTTCGGCGCCACCATAGTGAAATGGGACGAGCTCACCCGCCATTTGTGGCGTCAAACCTGGGCTGGCTTCTAAAACCAACACAAAAAGAAATCATCAGAAATGGAAGTACATGTCAACCAAATAGAGAAACGTTCATGGATAGAGATTGACTTAGCGCAGATAAAGTCCAACTATCTGATATACAAAAAGCATCTCAAAACCGATGCCGACATCATGGCCGTCATCAAGGCAGACGCCTATGGCCACGGCGACGTACAAATTGCCCGTATGCTGTCGTGGTGCGGCTGTCATCTGTTTGCCGTGTCCAACATCGATGAGGCGGTAGGATTGCGTGAGGCAGGCATCCAGGGAGAGATTCTTCTGTTGGGTTACTCCTCTCCCTACTATGCCAAGACCCTCTTCGACTACGACCTCACCCAAGCCATCGTGTCGGAAGACTATGCGGAAGCCCTGTCCTCCACACCTTTCAAGGTGAAATGCCAGTTTGCCATCGACACCGGCATGAACCGCATTGGTCTTGACGGAGATGACAGCGAGGGTTGTGAGCAGATTATCCGAAAATACTCCCAAAAACTCAATGTGAATGGATTGTTCACCCATCTTTGTGTCGCTGATACCAACGACGACGAGTGCCGTGCCTTCACCTGGGGGCAAATCAATAAGTTCAAGGCAGTAGCAGACCGAGTTGCTGACCTCAACCTGCCATATGTCCACTGCTGCAATT
Organism: Prevotella sp.; assembly: GCA_017961115.1. Lineage (GTDB taxonomy): Bacteria > Bacteroidota > Bacteroidia > Bacteroidales > Bacteroidaceae > Prevotella. The sequence continues at coordinate 12,102 of JAGCXX010000018.1, forward strand.
CCGCTGCCGGCCTCCACTATCTCGACAAGAGCGACACTTTCTCTGGCATTGGCAGCATCGTCAGACTGGGCATCGTCCTCTTCGGTCTCCAACCCGACCCCAGTTTCGTCTTGCCTGAAGGCATAGCACCCGCCATCGCCTGGAAGTCAGCCATCTCACAGGTGAAGGATGTGATGCCCGGTGAGACCATCGGCTACGGCCGCACCTACAAGGTGGAACACAAGTCACGCATTGCCACAGTGACCACAGGTTATGCTGACGGCCTTAACCGCCACCTATCCAACAAGGGGCATGTGCTCATCCGAGGACATCAAGCACCCATCGTAGGCCGCATCTGCATGGACCAGACATTAGTGGATGTGACAGGCATCCCCGGAGTAACGATGGGCGACCGCGTGGTTGTCTTAGGTAGGGATGGTGACTTGGTATATACTGCCGATGACATGGCTGCCGACCTTGGCACCATCGGATATGAGGTGCTTTGCAATATGAGCAAGCGCGTGCAGCGTTTCTATGTGAGCAGCAACTCATCGCTTTAGCCAATAATAAACATTAATCAACCTTTATATTATGATAGAGAAGAAAACACGAGAAGAAATACTGCAGCTGATTAACCGCGAGGTAGTGCCCGCCATTGGCTGCACCGAACCCATGGCGGTCTCACTCTGTACAGCAAAGGCCTCAGAGCAATTGGGGTGCCGGCCTGAAAACATCCAGGTTTGGTTGAGTGGCAACATACTGAAAAACGCCATGGGCGTGGGCATCCCTGGAACAGGCATGATAGGCCTTCCTATCGCCATTGCCCTTGGTGCCCTCATCGGGAAGTCATCCTATGAACTGGAAGTGCTGCGTGACCTCACACCAGAAGCTGTGGAGGAAGGCAAGCGCTTCATTGCCGAAAACCGCATCCACATCCAGTTGAAACCACAATGTCCCGACAACCTTTACATAGAAGTTTGCTGCGAAGCAGGAGGCAAGGCAGCCACTGCCATCATTGAAGGCAGCCACACCCATTTTGTGGAACAAACAGGAGACGCTGTTTCTCTAGACTCAGAAAAGAACACGAACGATGAGCCTCAGCTCAACCTGCGTCTTGTATATGACTTCGCCACCACCTGTCCACTCGACGAAATCCGCTTCATCCTCAAAACCCGCGACCTGAACATGCAGGCAGCGGAGGACTCAAAGAAAGGCAACTACGGCCACTGCTTGGGCAAGACCATCGACCGTCCGTTGGCACACGGCATTTTTGGCAACTCCATCTTTTCGCATATCATCTCCAAGACAGCATCCGCCTGTGATGCCCGCATGGGCGGCGCGATGATACCCGTCATGTCCAACTCCGGTTCGGGCAACCAAGGCATCTGTGCCACCAATCCCGTGGTGGTCTATGCGATTGAGAACGAGAACACCGAGGAAGAGCTCATCCGTGCCCTGACCCTAAGTCACCTGACCGCCATATACATCAAGCAGAGTCTTGGCAAATTGTCCGCCCTCTGTGGCTGCGTGGTGGCCTCCATCGGCTCTTCCTGCGGCATCACCTATCTGATGGGCGGTGATTACGAACGCATCTGCCGGTCGGTGAAGAACATGATAGCCAATCTTACGGGTATGATTTGTGATGGCGCCAAGCCTTCTTGCTCGCTCAAGATATGTTCGGGTGTCAGTACGGCTCTCCTCTCCGCCCTCCTCTCCATGGAGGGACGCTGTGTGACGGCTGCAGAAGGTATTGTCGATGAGGATGTCGACCGCAGCATCCACAACCTCACCAGTATCGGCGCTGAAGCGATGCGTCTGACCGATGAGATGGTGCTCAACATCATGACAAGTAAAGATTGAAGATTGAAAATTGAAGATTGAAAATTGAAAATTGAAGATTGAAAATTGAAGATTGAATAACATACTAATGTACTGATTATGGAAAGAAAAATTGCATTGATTACAGGAGCAACGAGCGGGATAGGAGAAGCCTGTGCCCGTAGGTTTGCAGATGGAGGATATGACCTTATCCTCACAGGAAGAAATGAACAGAATCTGCAGGCCGTGAAGGAAGCAGCAGAAAGTGCAGGTGCCCAAGTGGTGACTCTCCGCTATGACGTACGCGACCGCCAGGCATGCAAAGAGGCCGTAGCCTCACTGACAGGTCGCTGGACAAAGATTGACGTGCTGGTCAACAATGCCGGTCTGGCTTTAGGATTGGACAAAGAATACATGGGCAACATGGAAGACTGGGACACGATGATAGACACCAACATCAAGGGTCTACTCACCATGACCCGACTGATAGTCCCTGGCATGGTGGAGCGCAACCACGGCCATGTCATCAACATCGGCAGTGTGGCTGGCGATGCCGCCTATGCCAATGGTAATGTCTATTGCGCCACCAAGGCTGCCGTGAAAGCCATCACCGACGGTCTTCGTATCGATGTGGCCGACACCCGTGTCCGTGTGACCAATGTGAAGCCCGGTTTGGTGGAGACCAATTTCAGCGTTGTTCGTTTCCATGGCGACCAGGAACGCGCCGACCGCGTCTACGACGGTATCCGTCCACTGACCGGTGACGACATCGCCGATGTCGCATTCTATGCCGCCTCGGCTCCCGAACATGTCCAGATAGCCGAGGTGCTGGTGCTTGCCACCCACCAAGCCAGCGGTTCGATTATCCATAGGGAGATTGAAGGTTAGTCCTTCTTTCACTTTTGGTTGGATTCAGAGATGCTGGGATGGCTGCCGCCATCTATAGTCGAAGGAAATGAAGATTTTTTGTTTATTATGGTTGTTTTTTTGAGTTCAAAGGCAAATCAACTAACAAAATGAACAAAAAAATCTTCATTTCACTTTTTTTTTGTACTTTTGTCGGTGAAAACAGTAACAATAATCCAATAAATTACCAAAATCCGAAAAAATTACATTATGTATTGGAACGAGAGCATTGAGTGCATGGACCGCGAGCAGCTTCGTGAAATCCAGAATCGCCGATTGAAAAAAATTGTCAACTACTGTTATCACAACACCCCATTCTACCGGAAGAAGTTCCAGGAGATGGACCTCAGTCCTGAAGACATTCAGGGAATTGACGACATCACCAAACTTCCCTTTACCGACAAGACCGACCTCCGCGACACCTATCCTTTTGGTCTTGCCGCAGTACCGATGAGTCAGATTGTCCGTATCCATGCCTCCTCAGGCACCACCGGCAAACCCGTTGTTGTGCTCCACACCCGTAAGGACATATCCATGTGGACAGAGGCAATCTCACGCGCCTTCACCGCCTATGGAGCCACGAAGGACGACATTTTTCAGATTTCCTACGGCTACGGCCTTTTCACCGGAGGCCTGGGTGCCCATGACGGAGCGACCAATATTGGCGCAAGCGTTATCCCCATGTCTTCAGGCAATACCCAGAAGCAGATTACGCTGATGCATGACTTCGGTTCCACCGCTCTTTGCTGCACCCCATCATACGCCATGTTTCTTGGCGAGGCCATGCGGGAATCAGAGTGGCCACGCGAGGAGTTCAAGCTCCGTTTTGGAGCCTTTGGTGCTGAGCCGTGGACAGAGGACATGCGCGTGAAGCTTGAGGAATCCTTGGGCATCAAGGCTTACGACATCTACGGACTGAGCGAGATTGCCGGTCCTGGAGTGGGCTTTGAGTGCGAATGCCAGAACGGCACCCACCTCAATGAGGACTATTTCTTCCCCGAGATTGTCAACCCAGATACTGGTGAGCCCATGCCCGAGGGAGAGTTGGGCGAACTCTGCTTTACCCATCTGACCAAGGAAGGTATGCCATTGCTCCGCTATCGCACCCATGACCTCACCGCTCTCCATTATGAGCGCTGCTCCTGCGGCCGCACACTGGTAAGGATGGACCGTATCCTCGGCCGTTGCGACGACATGCTCATCATCCGTGGTGTCAACGTGTTCCCGTCACAGATAGAGGCCGTCATCCTCAAGCAAGAGGAATTTGAGCCCCACTTCATGCTGGAGGTGGACCGCGTGAACAACACCGACACGAGTATGCTCAAGGTAGAGGTCAAGGAAGAGTACTTCACCGACAACATGGCCGATATGGTTGCTCTGCAGAAGAAGCTCGAGGGTGAGCTCCGCAGCGTGATTGGTCTCGGCTTCAAGGTGAAACTCGTCGAGCCCAAGGGTATTGAGCGCTCCACCGGCAAGGCAAAACGGGTAATCGACAAGAGAAAGTTTAAATAATCTATATAAGAGTTCATAGTCATGAATTCATAGTTAAGAATTGAAATCAATCAAGCATATCATTAATCAATATCCAATCGACCTATGTTAGCAAAGCAATTATCCATTTTTCTGGAAAACAAGTCAGGCCGTCTGACTGAGGTGACCGAGGTATTGGGCAAGGCAGGTGTCAACCTATCTGCCATGAGTATAGCCGACAATTCCGATTTCGGTATCCTGCGCTGCATCGTCAGTGACCCCGACCTTGGCTACAAAGTACTGAAAGACGCACATTTCACCGTGAAACTCACTGATGTAATCGGCTTTACCTGTCCCAACACGCCCGGTTCGCTCAGCGTAGTTCTCAAATGTCTCTCTGATGCCGGTGTGTTCATTGAGTATATGTATTCCTTCAGCAACGGAGACAGCGCCAACGTGGTGATTCGTCCCTCTGACCTGAAGTTGTGTGACCAAATCCTGGAATCGAAGAAAGTAGACCTGATAGCCGCCAGTGACCTTTACAGACTATAGTCATCCTCAACACATCAACTAAAATGACAAACAAGAAATACGGACATTTCGATGACGCCAACCGCGAGTATGTCATCACTGACCCACAGACCCCCTGGCCATGGATCAACTATTTGGGCAATGAGGATTTCTTCTCGCTCATCAGCAATACCGCCGGTGGCTATTCTTTTTACAAAGACGCCAAGTTCCGCCGCATCACCCGTTACCGCTACAACAATGTGCCAATGGACAACGGCGGACGCTATTTCTACATCAAGGATGGTGATACCATCTGGAATCCTGGATGGAAACCATGCAAGACGCCTCTCGATTTCTACGAGTGCCGCCACGGCATGAACTACACCCGCCTGACAGGAAAGAAAGACGGTATCGAAGCAAGCGTTCTCTTCTTCGTTCCATTGAAGAGTTGGTGTGAGGTGCAGAAACTCACTCTGCGCAACACCACCGACCAGGTGCGCAAGATACAGCTTTTCTCATTTGAGGAGTGGTGTCTGTGGAATGCAGCCACCGACATGGAGAACTTCCAGCGCAACTTCTCCACTGGCGAAGTAGAGATAGAGGGGTCGGTCATCTATCACAAGACCGAATATCGTGAGCGCCGCAACCATTATGCCTACTACAGCGTCAATGTGCCGATAGATGGCTTCGACACCGACCGTGAGACCTTCATCGGCCTGTACAACGGATTCGAATGTCCCGACGCTGTGGTGGAAGGTCGTCCGCGCAACAGCCATGCGCATGGATGGAGTCCCATTGCCTCCCATTATATTGAGGTGGAACTGCAGCCTGGCGAGAGCCATGACTATATCTTCGTGCTCGGATACGTGGAGAATGAGCAAGACGAGAAGTTCATCGCCCCTAAAGTCATCAACAAGAAGAAGGCGCTGGATACCATCGCACGATTCGACACGACGGAGAAGGTGGACGCAGCCTTCCGTGAACTCAACGACTATTGGGACGCCCTGCTCGACATCTATGTCGTCGATACCGGCAATGAGAAACTCGACCGAATGGTGAATATCTGGAACCAATACCAATGCATGGTGACCTTCTGTATGTCGCGCTCCGCCTCGTTCTTCGAGAGCGGCATTGGCCGCGGCATGGGATTCCGCGACTCCAACCAAGACCTCGTGGGATTTGTCCATCAGATACCTGAGCGAGCCCGCCAGCGCATCATCGACATCGCCTCCACCCAGTTCCCCGACGGCGGTTGCTACCACCAGTACCAACCTCTCACAAAGCGCGGCAACAACGACATCGGCGGAGGATTCAACGATGACCCTTGCTGGCTCATCTTCGGAACGGTGGCATATATCAAGGAGACTGGCGATTTCTCCATTCTCGACGAGATGGTGCCCTTCGACAACCAGCCCGGCAGTGAGGTGACACTGATGGAACACCTGCGTGTGTCGTTCAATCATGTGGTCGACAACCTCGGTCCCCACCAATTGCCTCTTATTGGCCGTGCCGACTGGAACGACTGCCTCAACCTGAACTGTTTCTCATGGGACCCCAACGAGTCATTCCAAACCACAGAGAACAAGACAGAAGGGTCGCAGGCTGAGAGTCTGATGATAGCCGGCCTGTTTGTAGTTACAGGTAACGAGTATGTCGCACTCTGCCGCCGCATTGGCAATGACGAAGAGGCTGAGCGCGCCCAAAAACACATCGATGCGATGGTCGATGCTGTGAAACGCGATGGATGGGACGGCGAGTGGTATCTGCGCGCCTACGACTTCTATGGTCGCAAAATTGGCAGCAACGAAAATGAAGAGGGTAAAATTTTCATTGAGAGTCAGGGATGGTGCACCATGGCAGGCATCGGTGCCGAGGAAGGCATGGTGGACAAGTCGCTCGACTCCGTGAAGAAGTATTTGGAATGCGAGCATGGCATTGTGCTCAACAACCCCGCTTTTACCAAGTACATCTATGAATATGGTGAAATCAGCAGTTATCCTGAGGGCTACAAGGAGAATGCCGGCATCTTCTGCCACAACAACCCCTGGGTCATCATCGGCGAGACGCTGGCCGGCCGTGGCGATGACGCTTGGAGCCACTACCGCAAGATTCTGCCGAGTTATGTGGAGGAGAAATACAGCACCCTGCACAAAGTAGAGCCCTATGTCAACTGCCAGATGGTAGCAGGCAAGGATGCTGCCCGACCCGGTGAAGGCAAGAACAGTTGGCTTACTGGAACGGCAGCGTGGATGTGGCTGACAGTGAGCCAATACATCCTCGGTGTGAAGCCCGACTACGACGGACTGCTCATCGACCCATGTGTGCCCAACACCGCCCAGGAATTCTCTGTGAAGCGCAAGTTCCGTGATGCAGAATACCGCATCCGCATCTCCAACCCACAGGGAGTGAACCGCGGTGTGCTCACCGTGGAGGTCGACGGAGTGTTGATTGACGGCAACGTTATCCCCTATTCACCCGGCAGCCACGAGGTGACGGTGATTATGGGATAGCTTCAAGGGACGCGTGGTCTTTTCAGTCCCAGCACTTCAGTTCATGCTCGATTTCCGGCAACAGACTTTTATGGAATATGGGGTCTTTGACCCCATTTCTTTTTTGTGCCCTATAATCATCAAGCAATCTGAACACATACTTGCCAAGTGAGACGATGGCAATGAGGTTGCAAGTCGTCAGCAGTGCCATGCAGAGGTCACCCAAGTTCCACGCCAGTTCAAGGCTGACCAAGGAACCAAACATCACCATCACCCCACCGGAGCATATGCGGTAGATTGTGAGGATGGTGCCACTGGATGTCATGAAGCGTATATTTGCCTCTCCGTAATAATAGTTTCCTATAATCGACGAGAATGCAAACAGCAAGATGGCCGCAGCTATGAACGACGGTCCAGAGGAACCGATTTCAGAACCGAGTGCCGCCTGAGTAAGTGCGATGCCGTTGAGTTCCGGCACATCATATAGTCCGCTGATGAGAATGACGAAAGCCGTGCATGAACATACGAGCAATGTATCCGTGAACACCCCCAATGCCTGAATCAGTCCCTGTTTGACTGGATGAGATACAGTGGCAGTGGCCGCCACATTGGGCGCACTGCCCTCTCCTGCCTCATTGCTGAAGAGACCTCGTTTCACTCCATTCATGATTGTCGCTCCCAGTGCGCCACCAACGCCCTGTTCCAGTCCGAAAGCATCTGTGACAATGACCTTCAGCACATGGGGAATATGTTCGATGTTCATAATGATGATAACAAAAACAAGCAGGAAATAACCTATTGCCATCAGCGGCACGAGCACTGCGCTCACATTGGCAATCCGGTGAATGCCTCCAAAAACGATGATGAGTGCCATGGCAGAGAGAATGCCGCCCACCACCACGGGGTCCCATCCAAACGCCTCATGCATCGCCCCGCAGATGGTATTGCTCTGAATACTGTTGTAGGAAAGTCCAAAAGTGATGGTCAGCAGAATGGCGAACGTATAAGCCATCCATTTATTGTGCAGTCCCTCTTGTATGTAGTAAGCAGGTCCGCCAATGAAAGAGTCCTTATGCCTTCTTTTGAAAAGCTGACCGAGAGTGGACTCCACAAAAGCCGTTGCAGAACCAACCAAGGCGATAATCCACATCCAAAATATGGCTCCCGGTCCTCCTAAAGCAATGGCTGTGGCAACACCCGCCAGATTTCCTGTCCCCACCCTTGTGGCGACCGATACAGCGAATGCTTGAAATGAGGAAATGTGCTTGTTATTATACCTTTTATTGTCATCGAGATTGCCGGTACCCGACGAAACAGAGTCCGTCAGCAACCTAAACATCTCGCCCAACATACGGAACTGCACGCCCTTCATCTTCCATGTGAACCACAATCCACACAGCACCAAGGCAAAAATCAGCACATACCCCCAGATAGCATCATTGATTTGGGTAATAATCTCATTCATCATATGACAATATGGTTGGAGATTTATGAAATTCGAGATAAAATTACAGAATAATAGTCTGATTCTCTATTTGTTGGACTGAAAACTTATTTTCGACGTTAATTTTTAACAATTCAATCCCCAAAACGATGATTATTGCCCGCTGAACTATCACCATACTACAGTGGTTATAAAAAAACGATATTTTATTTGGAAATAACAAGGAAAGTACTTACTTTTGCAACGAAACATCGAAGAAGCCCAATAATTCATTCACTAATCAAATAGTATGAAAAAAGAGAAGAAAGCACTTACCTTGAAAACGCTCAACAAGAGCAACATCTGGGATCTGCAGGAGAACGACATCTTCCGCCTGTGGGAATCTGCAGAGAAAGATGCAGACATCAAAGACTATGTACGCCACTACCTCGACATCATCAAGAGCGCTTTTGACGTGGAAGAGGTGAAAGAGGACAAGCCAGAAATTGTGAAGAAATACGAGTCACGCGGATACAAAGTGGGACAACTGAAAATGGATGATAGCGAGAAGACCAAATTTGCCATCAAGAAGCGCCCCATCCTGCGTGTGACCGACCTTACCTACGAGAATATCCGCCACATTTCCACCACGAAGTTACTCGAGGTCATCGACCGTAATTTCGGCGGCGGCTGGGACAGTCTATCCCAAAGCATCCAGGACATCATCGAGAGTGGTTTCGACATCAGCACCACCACGTTGCCCAAAGACCGTCTGCATAAGCGCGGTGGCATGTATGAGAAGAAAGTGGCCGACGGTTTTGAGGTACTCGAAATCACCAAGGGCATGTGGGTAGAGGCTATCTTCGCCAAGGCCAAGCCGATAGTGGAGCGTCCCCACATCTTGCTGGACGAAGATTTGGACAGTGATGAGGAAGACCTTGAGAATGAAGACGAAGACATCGACCTGCCCGAGGAGGAAGACAACTACAACATGCCTGAAGAAGATGATGCATTCGATGAGGACAAGTTGACGGAGGAGAGTTATCGCACCACCTTCGATACAGACCCCGAAGACCTCAATTTTGAGGCAGAAAGCATCTCTGATGACTATGAAGATTGAAGATTGAAAATAGAAAATTGAAAATTGATAATACAAAAATTTAAAAGAGGCTTGTCTCGCGACGAGCCTCTTTTGACATACTTACTAAAACTAATTAACCACTAAAAAAACTAATCTTTGTTCCTTGTTCTTGAATCTTGTTGCAAATATAGTCAATAAATATTGAATTTTATCTTTTAAATCGTTAAAATAATCTCCTTATTCACACATTATGAGTTTTCGAACATTATAATGGAAATTTATTCCATTAAAGGGATAATCGTTTAGAAGGTGAAACCCATTGTGCACATAATCTGATGGCGCTTGTTGTTCACTTCCACGAAATTAGCCACATTTTCGAAGTCATAATAATTCTTGTCGGTATACGCCATGAAGGGAGAGAAGTCACCCTTAGCAATAGAATACTGGTAGGCGAGGTCGAAATTGAATTTGCCTGTGGAGTAACCCAATCCGCAAGTGAAGCGGTTGGTGTCCTTCCAGTTGGTGAAGTCGGTAGCCGTAGAGATATAGGAGCCATTCGACTGAATGGTGCCGTCCTTGAAACCATCCTTGTCATACATTGCTGTTGAGTAATTGTAACCAGCACGCAGGGCAAGTTCGGGAGTCACCTTGAGTTCTGCACCCACCTTGATAGTGCTCACCCCCTTGAGGGTTCTCTTGGTGTGGTCGTTCATATTCATATCGTTATGACTCGACTCGTAGTAGTCGTAGAAGTAATACTCCCCACCATCGTTGATGCGAGTCTTGATGGTTCCAAAGTCTGCATAGTCAAAGCCAAAGCCCAATGCCAACTGTTTGCCTACGGTATATCCCGCACTCAGGCCGAATTTCCAGGGAGTATAGATTTTGTAGTCGTATGACTCCTCCGACCATGCATAATTGTTGCCATCGCTAATTTCCGTATAATTGGAGGTAGTGAGGTCATACCACGTTGGTGTATGAACGGCCACTCCAATCAGCAACGGCGAGTACTCAATCGGGCGGAAGATAGCACCCAATTTGACATCCACACCCTGTCCTTTAATCCTACGTTCGTCATAGACATTGAGTTTGTTGATGTTCTCTGGATTGGGCAAAGTCATCTCCGTATAGTCTCCGATATGCTCGTAATGCACATCGTGAAGCCCCACAGTCAAACCCAAATAGACACGGTCGTTGATATTGCCGCTGATATTAAAGTCATACTCTCCGATATAGCCTTTGTGGGCACGGTCGAAGTCATAACCCGCAGCCTCGTAGTAATAACGCTCCCCGTCACCGGCGGCATATAAGAGGTTTTTCACATACATATCATCAAGCTGATTGCAGGAGCTATAAGGCTCATTAATATAGACTCTCCCGTTGTCATCCATGGGGCACAAGAAGCCATTGTTCAACTTCATGTAAGTCAACTTGTTCTGCGATGCGTAGACCGTTCCGTCGGGTGATGGCCGTCCGAACATGTCGTCAGCAGAAAGAATGAGGTTGAAGTTGCGGCTCTTATGGAAATTGAATGCCGCATTGATATACGACGAGCCATCGACAGAGGCAACAGCCCACACGCCGCCGAGCTGGTCGAAACTCACTTTTGTGGCATCACCATGAGGATACTCAGCAGCATCAGCCTGTGAGACAACACTCACGGTACCCTCTAACTTGCTCTTGCGGAAGCGGGCGATGCCAGCAGGGTTGGAGCCGATGGTAGAGATGTCAGCACCGAGTGCGTCAAGCGCGCCGCCCATTCCCACATAGCGAGCAGAACCATTGAGGTCTTCTCCCGCAATTTTGGCGTTCTCGTAAGTCTCCTGAGCAGAAGCCTGTCCTACGGACAGCAACGCCACTGCCATCAAAAAATATTTGATTTTCATCATTGTCGTGTTGTTTATATGTTGAAAGGTGTATATCTGCTAAAGCATCATATTATCTGCCACGGCCTCCTCCACTACCGGAGCCACCAGAGCGACTGCCGCCACCGCCGAAGGAACCGCCTCCACCGCCACTGCTGTAGGAGCCTCCACCACCGCTGTAGGAACCGCCACTGTAGCTAGACGATGACGGTGCGCTATAGGAGCGTGCGGAAGCATTGCTATACGACGGATTGTATGTGCGATTATTACTGCCCGAACTGGTCCGGCTGCCACCACCCAGAGCACTGGTTTTGGCTCCCGACCGGTTGTATGAAGTGCGCGAGCCTGAGCTGCCGGCAGAACCAACGTTGTTGCTGAATGTGCCATTGCTCACCACACGTCCTCCAAATGTGCCATTGGATGCTACTGTATAGCCCTTGTTGTAAGACCTTGGTGTGGCACTTGGACTTGTTGAAGCATAGTTGCCGCCATTGTTGTAGCTCACGATACCGCCTCCTCCATAGTAACCGTAGGGACGGCCATAGTATCCATAGTAGCTGTAGTAGGGCCATCCAATATAACCATAGTGCCATGGTGACCATCCCCAATAGCCATAGTATAAGTCAGCATACCATGGATCCCATATCCATGGGTAGGGACCGTAGTAAGATGGATCATAAAAACCATAATAGTAGCTGCGGTAGGGATAGAGCCAAGGGTTGTACCATCCGGCATAGCCATCATAGATTCCCATACGCGCACTATAGCGGAAGTCCTCGTCATCACCTTTATAAATGAAGACGGTGTCTGTGCCATAAATGCCGTTGCCAGTTGAGAACTCGATGATGTCGTTGCCCAACGAGTCTTTCCCCACGATGTCATAAGAGCTGCGGAATCGTCTGTTGTACTCATCCACATTCACATCACGCCCGATTTTTGGAGGGCTGTTCTTGTAGGATACTGCTTTCTTTGTCGCCTCACCCTTCTTTGGAACATAATACATATCGTCCTGTGCGAAAAGGGAGATAGGCAGGAAAGCCATCATCAATACTGTGATCATCAACTTTTTCATATTGCGACTTGTTTAAATGTTTTCACGTTGCAAAAATACAACTACTTTTGATGCAAATATACGGAAAAACCCTAAAACGAGGTAGGTTTTTCCCTATTTTTTATAAATTTGCACAAAATTATGATGATTGGGAGTTGAGGAGTCTTAGAGTTGCTTTGACTCCATAACTACCCAACTACATAAACTATGAACTATGAACTGTGAATTATGAACTATTTACAAGCCACATTCCACATCAGCGGTGCTGAAAAATCTTCCGAGTTGCTAAGCATTGCCCGTGACCTTATAATGGGGTTGGCATCGGAGGCGGGTTTTGAAAGTTTCAGCGAAGAGGGCGATGTGCTCACCGGTTATGTTCAGGACGACCTGCTTCACCGTGAACTGCTTGATGCCTCCCTCACCGACTTACCCATTCAGGGCATCAGTGTGAGTTATGATTTGGAGAAAGCAGAATATCGCGACTGGAATGCCGTGTGGGAGGAGGAAGGATATGAGCCAATCGTTGTCGACAATCTATGTATCATCCACGACACGAAGCACCCTGTTGATATTGAAGAGGGACAGTTGGAGATTGTAATTGACGCCAAGATGGCGTTTGGCACCGGCACGCATGAGACCACCCAGATGATGATTGCCCATCTGCTGCATGCAGAACTCACTGGCAAACGTGTGCTCGACTGCGGCTGCGGCACCGGCATTCTCTCCGTTGCGGCCTCTAAGGCAGGAGCTGCCGAAGTGGTGGCCTATGACATAGACGAGTGGAGCGTGGAGAATACGCTTCACAACGCACAACTCAACGGTGCTGAAAATATCGAGGTGCTTATGGGCGATGTCCATGTACTCTCCCATGTCAGCGGAGTCTTCGACATAGTGATGGCCAACATCAACCGCAACATCCTGTTGGCAGACATGGCTGCGATGTGTGGGATACTCGCCAAGGGCGGAATGCTGATTCTGAGTGGATTCTATGAGAGTGACGTAGCTTTGCTCACCGCCGAGGCTGAGCGTTTGGGACTTGTCTTTCAGTCAAAGACATCAATAGACGACTGGGTATCGCTGTCATTTCTCTCTGAGTAAGTGCTGTCGGCAGGGAAAATTTCCGCTTTTTCAAAATTTTCCTCACTGAGTGTGAGCCGTTCCAAGTCGTAGTGGCTCCCATTATAGATATCAAGGTCTACATACCCCTTGATACCCGGCAAGCGCCCCACGTCGGTGTGCTGCCAGAATTTCCATTTCCCGGTGTATTCCACCTTGGGGACATAATAGTGTGCTATCCAATAGGGATAGTCGTCAAAGCGCTCATCGCTGAGGTATGCCTCCTTGAACTTATAATAGGTGTAGATTATGGGCTTTGCGTGATATCTGTCTTCCACGATGTGCAGCCATGCCAAGATTTCCATTTGGAAATCCTCGTCGGACATGCTTTCAGGTTTTGCCTCCACGTCGAGCACCGGCGGTAGGTCGCCAGGTTTTAGTTCCACATTGTTGAGGAAGAAATATGCTTGCTCGCGTGCCGTCGAGAGCGTGCTCCAGAAATGGTAGGCCCCACGGATGAATCCTGTCGCCTTGGCCATTTCGAAATTTCTCTCAAAACAGTCGTCGATATGGTCGGCTCCCTCTGTCGCCTTGATCATGACAAACCTGACGTAGGTGCGGTCGATCATAGCATTGCCCAATTTGGTCCAGTCAATCTCTCCCTGATGATGGCTGATGTCTATGCCGTGAATCTCATATCCCTTGGGGTAGTTGGGGTCGCCGTAAATCGCCCTCCACCGGAAGCTAATCGGTCCCACAAAGTAGGAATACAACACGCAGGAATAGACCACAGCCAACAACAATCCGCATCCCCACCATACCATGATGGGGATGCGGCGAAGTCGGTTGGTCAGGGAGTTGTAGCTCATTAAGCCTTCTCGAGGGCCAGTGTGATGGTGGTCTTGTCGCAGACCTCACTCGGACCCCAGTACTGGATGGGGCCAGGATAGACGAAGCAGGTTTCCACCGCCCACTTGTCGCGCATGGCTGCGAATGCTTTGAACGGTTTGCCGTCGAGTTCCACAAGAGCCTTGCGAATCACCGGTTTCATCTTGCCGTTGCGGCGCTCCATGTTCATCATCATGGTGATGGGTACACCACCAGCCATCCACTCATCGTTGGGAGCGGTGGTGTTCTTCACGATAGCCATGTAGCCTGTCTTGCCGTTTGCGATGAGGTGTGCAGCACTGCTGCCAAGAGCATAGCAATAGTCGGCATCGTAGTTGGACGGAGCAGCACAACGTCCCTCATAGCCGAAGAAATGATGCAATGTGGCGAACTTGCCGATGTATTTGCCTTCCTTTGCCCATTTGGCGAGTTTTGCCTCGCACATATCAGAAAGCAGTTTTTCGGTCTCAATGAGCGACACCTGTACGTTGCCGTGGGGGTCTCTGTCGAGAGAGAGCTGATGAGCCACATCCTCAGGCAGAGTCTCAAAGGTGGCGGCGTTTTCCTTGCTGAGGTGTTCAAGGATATAAGCGCGCTGAGCCTCAGGCTCCAGGTCTTTGTAATCTGAACCATGTGCAGCGAGCAGGTCATTGAGCTCCTCGATGAGTCGTCCGATGGCAGGGATGAACTCGATGAGTCCTTCTGGCACGAGCACCACGCCATAGTTGAGATTCTTATTGGCACGGGCAACGACAGCCTCGCAAATCTGCTCCACAATATCATTGAGAGTCAGGTCCTTAGCCTCCACCTCCTCAGAGATGATGCAAAGGTTGGGTTGGCATTGCAATGCGCACTCCAGAGCTATGTGGCTGGCTGAGCGTCCCATAAGCTTGATGAAGTGCCAATATTTGCGGGCTGAGTTGCAGTCGCGCTCGATATTGCCGATGAGTTCGGAATAAGTTTTGGTGGCAGTGTCGAAACCGAAACTTGTCTCAATCTGGTCGTTTTTGAGGTCGCCGTCGATGGTCTTGGGGCAACCGATGACCTGCACGCCATATTTCTTAGCTGCATAATATTCAGCGAGGACGCACGCGTTGGTGTTGGAGTCGTCGCCACCGATGATGACAATAGCCTGAATATCGAGCTGCTTGATGATTTCATAGCCCTTTTCAAACTGGTCTACCTCCTCGAGTTTGGTGCGGCCGCTGGCAATCATGTCGAAGCCGCCGGTATTGCGGTATTCATCAATGATATCAGCGGTGAGTTCCATATAGTTGTGGTCGACGAGACCACCAGGACCCATAAGGAATCCGTAGAGTTTGTTCTCAGGATTGAGTTTTTTTACGGTATCGAAGAGTCCGCAGATGACGTTGTGTCCGCCGGGAGCCTGTCCTCCGCTGAGGATGATTCCGACATTCATTTTTTTGCTTTCAGCCACGTCGCCCGGAACGAATTCCACGAGCGGCATGCCATAGGTGTTGGGGAAGAGCTTTTTGATTTCCTCTTGGTTGTCAACACTCTGAGTAGGAGCACCCTCCTTCACTTTGACGGCTCCCTGCAGAGCCTTTGGCAATTTGGGCAAGTAGGCTGCCCGGGCCTGCTGCAATGCGCTTTTTTCCATAATTGATGCTATAAATAATAAGTTGAATGTTCCAATTGATTTACTTTGCCTTAGAATTATGGTGCAAAGTTACTGCAAAAAATTGAAACTTGATTGAGAAATACCTATTTATTTGCATTTCCACATAAAGAAAATCGACTGACAGATGCTACAATCTTAACATGCTATCTTAGTTTGCAATGTTGGTCTAGCAAAGCGTCCCGACAAACAAAGCAAAAGGATAATAACCAATTGAGCTTTGCTCTTCTTCTACTCAGCGCTGTCCAGGCTGAAGGCTCTTGCGATACTCGCTGGGCGACTGGCCAAGATGCTTGGTGCAATAGCGGCTGAAGTATGAGAGTGATGTGAAGTTCATGTATTCTGCTATCTGGGTGAGCGACAGACGCTCGTCGCCCAGGCAGTCTTTCAGTATGGGCACGGTATGGCGGTCTATATAGGAGGTGACACTATGGCCTGTCACCCGCTTGATGGTGGCTGAGAGGTATTTGGGCGACACGTTCAGCCGCTCTGCGTAATAGCTCACGTCGCGTTCTGTGCGACTAATGCCAGTAGAGAGCAGTGCCATGAGCTGTTTCACGATGTAAGCCGTGCGGTCTGTGTGTGTGTCCGAGGCATCACGCTGGGCGTGTGCCTCGAAGATGTCGTACATCATCGTGAGACAGAGGCTGCCCATCAGTTCACGGTAGAACTGCAGGTGGCGGTCACCCATGCGGTCGCGCAGACGATGGAAGTCCTCCAGCAGATGTTTGGCCTGTTCATCTGTGAGTTTGATGACAGGGTCCTGATTCAGCGAGATACTGCCTCCAATGCTGTAATTGTTGGATGGCAGCAGGTTCTGCAGGAACTTATAGTCGGCGGCAAACCACTCCACCTGTATGTCGGTGTGGGCGGCAAGGTTACGCACCCGGCTTGGCATCGGTATCACCACGAGGTCGTTCTTCACGATGTGATAGCACCGCTCGTTGAACACGAAACTGCCTTCACCCGCCAGGCACAAAAGGTGCATGCAGGCTTCGCTCAATTCTTTCGAATTCATGCCATAGAAGTCGGTCGAATAGTCAAAATCGGTCTTCATATCTCTGAGAATAGGGAACAAAGTTACTCATTTTTATGAATACATACGAGCGATTTGACTAATATTGGCGAAAATGTTCACGCCTGATGGGGAAAGGGGGGATAGGGAGCAACGAGGCTATCCGTTTAATATCTATAAAACATTAAAAGCGGTTGACACCAGCAAGCACAGGGCTGATGTCAGAATGTACTTCATTGCTATTATATCCTTTGTTTTTTATTTCAGTGTGTTATATATCTCGTCAGTCACAGGCTCCAGCCATTGAGTTTCACTCGACTTTTGTCGCGACTCGGCAGAGCTGATGCGAGCATCGTTATGCTCTCGCTTCTCCATCAGTTCGTTAGATTCTTCTCCACTCGTCTTGACGTGTGTGGTATAATGTTGGAACCAAGAGTCTTTCTGTGCGCCATGCCAGTGTTTCACACCCTCGGGGATGTCGATAATCATACCGGGTCCAAGAGCGATGGCCTCCTTTCCCCATTCCTGATACCAGCCACGACCGCTGACGCAGATGAGTATCTGACGGACACCATAATGCACGTGCCAGTTGTTGCGGCAACCTGGTTCAAAAGTCACATTGACGGTAGGCATGACTGTGGTTGCACCATCGCCGAGGTTGGCAGGCTTGATGGGACAGATATAACTGTCGCGGATGAAATATTGGGCATAGTTCACATTGACTACGCCTTTGGGAAAGCTGCTGCGCAAGGTATAGTCCTCGTGGTCGAGCCATGCGCATAGTTCATCCACTTGCTCCTTGGTGTTGCCCATGTTCACGGCTCCCTGTTTGTGGGCCGCCAGTTGCGGAGCGACGCCATCCAAGCCGCTTAAGGCAGCAACGGTAACAAGTTCGCGGTCTGCTGCAGAGAGCTGGTCGCCGGCAAAGATGTCGCCAAAAAGGTGTGACTTCAGATAGTGGTCGTCCTGCGGACAAAAATCATAGTCAAACGGACGACCTGAGAGCTGTGTCTGATTCTTCTTGCCCAACTCGTATGCGGCCTTGGCATCGTCCCATTCAGCTGGGCGTGTCCAAGGCTTACCCTCCTGCCAGTTCTCTGGTTTGCTTTCCAGCATCTTGCCAAGCACTCCTAACGCATTCAGCGAGCGTGGAAATCCCGTATAGGCATAGAGTTGCGAGAAAGCCTCCTTCAGTTCATTGATGGTTACGCCATTGTCGAGAGCCATACGAATCGAAGGTTCCAACCGCTCCAAATCCCCTTGTGCCATCAGGCAGGCACAGGCTGCCAATCTTTTTTGACGCTCTGTCAGCGTCTGACTGTTTACCGTTTCCATTGTCATTATTGCAAGTCTCCACCCCGTTTTACAACATGATTGATTCTATCTCAAGCTATTTAGAGGTGTGTTCTATTAATTCTGCTGATATTTAGTGGCATTCACCTAGAATCCTAATCCTTTGAGCCACTTCTCTACCTTAGCCCGTTCTGTGCGCACCTCATGGCCATAGATGCTGAAACCCTTGGTGACGTTGGCGCCGGGGAAGGCCGCTTTTACGTCCTCCACACAATTAGCCAAGCCAGAGCCCTCATGGGTAGTGAATGGAATGACAGTCTTGCCCTTCAGGTCACTTACGTGTTTCTTGAAGAATGTGAACATCACCTGGGGATAGGTGCCCCACCACACGGGTCCGCCGATGAACACGGTGTCGTACTGACTCAAATCCGCATCGCCTTCGTATTCGGGCAGTTCACCGTTTCTGGTCTCTTCCTTCGCCAGCTGAATGAGCGGGTTGTAGGCCATGCCGTCGTATTTGTGCGTCACAATCTCAAATTGTTCCGCACCTGTCAACTCCGTGATATAGTCGGCTACAATCTTCGTATTGCCCACCTCGACGTTTCCTACTGCGTAGTTGTCTCCCGCATGCGAGAAGAACACTACCAATGCCTTGCCCTTTGACTCCATAACATTTTCCTGTTTTGCGCCACCGCTGCATGCCGTTGAAACGAGCAATGCCATTGCGGCTGTGATGATACTCTTGATATTCATTTTGTTATTGTTCTTAACTGAATTCGCGGTGTGATTCCAATCACACTGCAAAGGTACAACGATTATTCAATACTTTGTTTTCACAAAAAGCATTGGAATTTTCACTTTTTGCCTAAAAATGCGATTTAGTGAGTGCTATGATGCTTGCATCAATGGCTGAGCATTGTTGCGGGTATGGATGTTCTGTTCGTAGTGGCGTAACCAAAATGACATATGGCTTGAGAGCAAGTCGATGTGTACTATGTCATCATCAACTGCTCTCAATTAGCGAAAGTTTTGATATGGATTTATCTGCGGAAGACACGATGCCCACCTGATGGCGGATTGGACTGGGTAGGCTGACCAGAGTTTCCAGAATTACTGGGTTGACCGAATTGACCAGATTGACCGGATTGACCACGGCGTACAGGTTGACCGGGCTGGGTGGGACGGCTCTGATTGCCCTGCGGACGGTAGTCTGAATTGGGGCGCTGACCATTGCCCTGTGGACGATAGTCTGGATTGGGTCGCTGACCATTGCCCTGCGGACGATAGCCCTGACCTGGATGGTTTCCTCGACGCTGATAAGCATTGGGAGTGTGGCCTCTGTCTGGTCTTGCTCCACTTGGAGGAGCATAGTAATTGCGGCCCATATAGAAACTCCTTGTACCCACGTTGCGCCCGCCACGGAACGACACCCATGCCCTTGGTCTGGAATAATAAAAAAGGTGTGGGTCGGTGTATCTGCCGTAAATGGCCAGTTTCCATGCTCCACGAATCCAGTTGAGCGGTCTGTAGAAATAGTTGGCCGACAGGTATATCTGATACTGATAGGGACTCAGCACATATTGTAGGTCGATATTTCGGCGCTCCCAAAAGATGCCATAAAGGTCGCTGCCTCTGTTGACATTGAGCAGGTAGTCAAGATTGATTTCATAGACTGCCTCCATCTGCTCGGAGGAAAGCATCAGTTCGTATGCCATCTTGTCGGTGAGGTAGAGTGCCTCATGCCTTGCCTCGTCGAATGAGAGTGCGCTGCCGGTCGTGGCAATGGTAAGGAATGCAAAAAGGGCAATGAAATAGTGTTTCATAATGACAGATGTTTTATAGACTTCAATTCCGCAGCACTTTAGTTAAACATTTTCATAAGTTCTTGAGCAACAAAATGTTGTCCATAATTTTACCATACCAGGTCATTCACTTATCTTAGTGCTGCAAAACAAGAGAAGCAACAACCATCAATGGCATGGCAAATATAAGCATAAAATCTTAAAAAACATCTCTTTCGGTGGAATTTTTCACGTAATGGAGAAATTTGACCGTCATATAGGTTCTGTCATTGACGGCGAATTGGGACTTCGGTGCAAGCTTAGTGAAAATAATGTGCCAAATGCTTGTATGTGTGAATACTGTTTCATATCTTTGCTGCGCCGAGACAAGAGAACGCTCAGGCAAGTCCGCATGCCTGTTGCACTCACATGAACTATCCTATTCAACAAAAAGAAAAGAACATGAAGAAATCGCTAAGGACAATTCTTTGTCTGATGGCTCTGTCCATTGTCATTCCTGTCTGCTCCCAGGGAAGTAACAACAACCCCTGGCCATGGAATTTCCCACAAAACGTGAAACTGAAATTGGAGGCGGGTCAAACCGTATTAAGCCCCTTCACCTACTATCCCAGTTCGGTGGAGAAAGGCGAGCCTTTGCGTAATGCCGTGCTCATCTTCTACGACACCACCGTGAAGGAGGCGGGCGAGGAAAAGACAATGCTCAACAATTTCAACGGTGAGGTGGAAATGCCAAATGCACTCATTATTCCCATACCCACGAAAGCCAAGGCCAAGAAAGGTGACGTGGTGCTCACATGGTGGCAGTCGGGAAGCGGTATGCAAAGGGCTATCGTAGTAGACGACAGCAACCCGCAAGAACCAAAGGTCTGCTACCTTGATCTGAGATGGCCCGACAACCCCGACAGTCCTACACTGGAGGAGAAAAGGAAAGGAGAGCAACTGAAGCCCGGAACCTTTGCCGTACTCAAAGACGGACAGAGGCAAAGTGGCGCACAAGTGGCCATCAAAAAGGATAAAGAATGGCGGACAGGCACCCTTATCCATGTGGAGGGCGACAAGGTGCTGGTGCTGGGCTTCGGCAGCAAAATAGAAGCCTACGACAAGGCCGATGTGCGCATCATCCCCTTCAAAGAGAAAATAAAGGTTGGCGACAAGGTCTGGGCTACATGGGTAAACGAATACCGTCCCGGTTATGAAGTGACAGCCGTGGACAACCTTACCGGCCACGTGTTTGTGAAAAAAGAAGGTAGCAGCAGCATTGAATCCAAGAGCCTCGCCGAGGTGACCAAGACCCTTGAATGATATCATCCATGTTCCTCATGGATATAAATTATTGGAGTTGAGGAGTTTAAGAGACTCGAAGTATAGACGACGCTTATTATCCAAATTAGATTATCCAAAAAAGATTATCCGAATCGGATAATCTTTTTTGGATAATTATTTGGAAGAGTGGATTGCCGCAATGCAGTCTTTGTATTTTCTGGCTCGCAAAAGAGCATGATGAGCGAGATGTTCTCATCACCTGCAAGACCATTCTACCAAAGTGTCTCGATGATGTTTTTGAAACCAGTGGCTTTTTTTGTGGTTCACGAAAATTTAAGTCGAATAATTTCACCATATTGGTATTTATTTGTATTTTTGCAAAAAATCACACATATTATCAAAAACACACGATATGATACAAGTAGGAGAAAGAGCCCCTGAGATATTGGGGCACGACGAGAACGGCAACGAAATCCGCCTGAGTGACTTTGCCGGCAAGAAACTGGTACTCTATTTCTATCCCAAGGACATGACCTCAGGTTGTCCCGCTGAAGCATGCAACCTTCGCGACAATATCGGGGCGCTGGCCGAAGCAGGCTATGCAGTATTAGGCGCCAGTGTAGACGATGCCAAGTC
>JAGCXX010000019.1 GCA_017961115.1 Prevotella sp.
AAGAACCGCATCCCCAAGGCATACCACATCAGCACCAACGACATCCAGGTGCTCACCCCCATGCAGCGCAGCGTGGTAGGCGCTGCCAACCTGAACGTTATCCTTCAGGAAGCCATCAACCCCGAGGGAGAGTCGCTCAGCCGGGGAGGATTCAAGTACCGCCAAGGTGACCGGGTGATGCAGATACGAAACAACTACGACAAGGATGTTTTCAATGGAGATGTGGGCTATATAGAGAGTGTCAATATGGATGACCGTTCCCTAACAGTCCGCTTCGAGGAAAGGCATGTGGAATACGAGGACTCAGAACTTGACGAACTGACCTTGGCCTACGCCACTACCATCCACAAGTCACAAGGCTCGGAATATCCCGTGGTGGTCATCCCCTTGCTGATGACCCATTTCGTGATGCTCCAGAGAAACCTCGTCTATACGGGTATCACCAGGGCCAAGAAAATCTGCATCATCGTCGGCACAACCAAGGCACTGGCCTATTCCATCCACAACATGGTTGTGCAGAAGCGGAATACGAGGTTGAAGGAACGACTCTCTACATAATTTGGAAATTATACCTGTCAGGTGGCAGAAAGATTTTTATCATATCACGATGGTGTTCATCAATGACACGCCAAAGGGTATCAACATGCGCCCACTGTTGGAAAAGCATCTGTCCACTGCACAGGCTCCAGTAATCACTTTTGACCGATTGGATACTTTTTCAATCAATTCGGGGAGGCATATCATCCATTTTGCCACAAACCATGTTCCTGAGAGTATTCTTTTGTTGACGGAATCCATCTATTCTGATATGAAAGATGCAGGTTGTGTGATTCTTTCCGATTTCATGTTACACGTCACTTTGGGCCGGGTGATGTCGTATGATGTTGAGTTATCAGATATCAAAATGGTATTGGAAAAGGTAAGCATGTCACCGATTACGTTAACCTTGACAGATGTGGACTACAGGGAGTTTCGAGGCAGGACGATATTTGAAACTCAACTAAAGGACACTTCTCTAACGAATAGTTAGTAGCGACATCGTTATTATCAGATTCCTGTGGGATTGGATGAACCAATATAACGAAGGAAAGAATGGAGATGATGGAGCAAATGCCATTATGGAGGCTGCCACCGATTTGCAAGAGATATTAGAAGATAAAAAAGCCCACGTCTGGTGGGCTTTTTCTTTGGGAGGGGATGTTTACTTGCTGAACCGGCGTCCGTTCCACTTCAGTGTTTTCTGTGTCTTTTTTCCCTTGTCATCCCACTTGTAGACAATGATGTCTTTTCCCACATGTGGCAGGGCATAGGTAGTGTTTATACCTTCCACCTCGAAACCGGGAGGTAAAATATAGGTCATTTTTTTCGTGGCATTGTTGTAACGTAAGAACACCAAATAGTCGTATTGTCCTCTTAGGGGCACGCCATTGCGATAAGCCCATGAGCTGTAGGCGAACAACTTATGTTTCCCGTCGGACTCATTCCAGTAGCACATCTCTGTCCTTATCATAACGTCATCCCATGCACTCTCATAGAGGATATAGCCATTTTTCTCGTCAACGGTGAAAGTCACGTTGTCTTCCTGTGGCAGGCCCTTACGGTAGTTCTCCAGGGCATTCTTTTGGCCAGCAGTTGCTTCCTGGTCACACTCATCCTCATCATCAGAGAAGAGATATGCCCATGCAAAATCGGTAATGGTGGGTTTTGCACCTTTATAGTTCACTCGTATCACATCCTCCTGTGCCATCGTGGACAGGGTGAAGCAGGCAAAGATAAACAACAATAAATTCTTTTTCATAAAATTACTGGTTTTTGGATGAAACACTTTGCAAATATACAAAAAAAACATCACCAAAAGATATTTTTGGAAAATATCCACAATTTCACAATAAAGGCCTGTTGGAGTTTATTATCCATATATGATGTGGTTTTATTATCTGCATTGATGCAGACAGGCCAATTCTCCAAACCAAATGCTCATAATACGCATAACGATATGATAGCTAAATGTAATCATAGACCTGCTGCCGATAGTTTTCATAAGATTTTTGCAAAGATACAACATAAAGTGCCTTGTTCCAAATAAAATGTTCCAATTCTAACCAATATGGTTGATATTGGACAAAACAGTCTTGTAGAAAACCTTCACCCCAATGAGAATCGGCTATTGTCGAGCGACAATAGCAGATTCCGAATTATTTGTGAGACAAGTTGCACCAAGGATAAATACTGGTGCCTGCGAAGTCGCAGGCGGCAGGGTCATAAATTCTTCAACGTCGAGAGACTCAGGTTCTTTATCGTCGGGGGAAATTGAGAATCTTAGATTTTCTTTCTTAATTCCTAAAAGTTTTTGGTCAAATACTTGCGTGGAATTAAATCCTTAACTTTGTAGTCGGAAATAGCATTGTCGAAATGAGCGAGCCCATCTTCGGATGTCCCAACGTTATAGTTCGATGGTGCTTTTTCTTTACGCATACCTACATGGTAGAGAGAAAGGTTTTTTAATACCGCTCCTTTGTGAACAAGTTCTTTTACAACCATTCGCACTGAGGTGGATTTTGTCAAAAATTGTCAAGGAATTTTTGTCTATTTGAGAATAATGTTTATATTTGCAAGCAAGTTGTATAAAACCAATTAATTGACTCTATGATTATAAACAAGACTTCATGGTTTGATGATATCCGTATCTATCATCTACTAATAGACAGATTCAATGGCGGATGGCAGGTTCCACCAACCAGTGAGAACGTGTTTTGCGGGGGAAACCTGCAAGGAGTTATCGAGAAACTTGACTACATCAAAGACCTTGGCTTCACCGCCATCATGCTCTCGCCCATCTTCAAGTCACAAAACTATCATGGGTATCACACCCTCAACTTTGATGAGGTGGACCCGCACTTCGGCACCTGGGAAGACTACCAGCAGTTGCTCGATATTGCCCACGACAAGGCGCTGAGGATTATCTGCGACTTCGTGCCCAACCACTGCTGGTATCAGGCTCCGATTTTTGAGGAGGCGCTCCTTAAAAATGGCGGACAGCACCGCGATTGGTTCTTCTTTCCCAAAGAAGGCAGCGACGAGTTTGTCTCGTTCTTGGGCTTTGGCGACCTGCCCAAGTTCAACCTGACAACCCCCGAAGTGGTGCGCTTGATGATTGACAAGGCGGAAAAACTCGCACGTATGGGAGTGGACGCTTTCCGCATCGACCACGCATTGGGACAGCCATTGAGTTTCCTGCAAAGTCTTCGTGAACATCTGCAGGCAATTCGCAGCGACATCGTGGTTTTCGGCGAGGTGTGGGCGCAAGGCATCGGTCCGCAATTAGCCGGACAACTGTATTTCAAGGACGACAACAGGCTCAATGAGTTCCTTGCCCAGGACACCACGCCTTTTAGTCAGGACGACCTGCAAGCCGACTATGTGGGCACGCTGGATGGCGTCTTGGACTTCGCCTTTCGCGACATCCTCCTGGAGGAAATCCATGCAGGCAGGCGCATCAAAGGCAACAAGGACCTGCAAAACAAGATTGCCGACCATTTCGCCAAGTATCCTGCCGACTTCAAACTCGTCCTGTTCTTAGACAACCACGACACCGACAGGTTTATGTTCGACTGCAACGATGACGTGTCGCTGTTGCAGGAAGCCATCGACCTGACGAAGGAACTGCCCCGCCCGTTCTCCTTCCTCTATGGCACGGAACAGTTGATGACCATCAAGTCCACCATCTTCAATGCCGAGCCATACGC
>JAGCXX010000156.1 GCA_017961115.1 Prevotella sp.
TCCAGTTGTCCAGCTGACAGAGGACATCCATCCCGACTTCACCAAGACGGAGAGCGTGACCATTAAGAATGAGGATGGCACCGAGGATGTGAAGGAGTACACCTACACCGAGTTGGGCAGCGTTGTCTTCGAGAACGTCAAGGTGTCCGGTATGAAGAACCAGCTCTTCTATGCCAACAAGCAGCAGGTCGTGCTGAACGAGCTGGCAGTTCGCAACAGCATCATCGGTGCTGACGGAACGGCAAAAAAGACCTTCTTCGACTTCAATAGCGGTGGCAACACCAAGAAACTGGAAGTGAGCAACTCCACCATCTACGCCATTCCCACCAACGGACAGAACGGCGGCTTCTTCAGCTCACAGGGCTCAAAGGATATCACGGAGTATAACTCCACCTTCACCCAGGAGTTCAATATCACCAATTCCACCATCTACAACGTGACCAACGGCAAGACTGTTTCAACACTGCGCAAGAACAGCCAGAACTACATGAAGTATGTGGTGAAGGACAACCTCATTGTGGCAAGTGGCAAGATGAACCAGTTCCTTAGCGGTCTGAACGCCGGCCAGCAGGGCAAGGTTGGCAACTGGGATGTGTCGGGCAACTCCTTCCAGTGGGAGAACATTGCTGAGGATGGCACTGCCTCCTTCGAGGATATCCTGTCTGGTGAGAAAGTAGCCAATGCCGTTACTGAAGGTATTGAGGGCATTGTGGCATTCGCAGGCGACTATACCACCGGTGACTTCACCTTGGCACAGTGCGCTCAGAACACCGCAAAGGTTGGCGACCCGCGCTGGCTCGTAGAACCGAAGTCAGTATTCTTTGAGATTACTGATGAGGAAGGTCTTGCTACCTACTTCAACAGCCAGTATGCATTCATCGTTCCTGAGGGTGTTCAGGCTGGCGTCGTCACCACTGTCGACAACCTCTACTCATACGCTAAGTACATCTATCAGACTGGTTCGGTTGTTCCCGCAGGTGTTCCTGTGATTCTCAAGGGCGAGGTGAAGGCCTACGCTGCAGATATCACTGCTGAAAGCGGCAAGAGTCCTGAGGAGAACCTCCTCAAGGGATATGATGCCTTCACCGAGAAGGTAACCGCTCCAGAGTACTTCTACTACAAACTGAGTCGCTCTACCCACAATGGTGAGAAGAAACTCGGCTTCTATTGGTTCACTGCCGACGGACATACCAACCTCTGCAAGCCCAACAAGGCTTACCTCTGCCTCACCGAAGAGCAGACAGCCAACTTTATCTTCCTCATTGAGGAGGCAACGGCCATCCGCAACATCGAGACTGCAGAAAGCGCTAATGAGGTTTACACCATCACTGGTGTGAAGGTCAAGGGTGAACTGCAACGTGGCATCTACATCATCAATGGAAAGAAAACTGTTGTGAAATAATAAAAATTAATTGAAGATTATGGAAAAGTATGTAAGTCCTGAGATCAGGACAGTTGACATCAACGTGAGAAACTTTATGGACAATCCCCAAGAGCCTCCCGTCAACCCCATCAGCAATGTTGATGGTGAGGGCGATGGCGACCAGCTCGGCAACACCAATCTCGATGACAACTTTGATAACAAAGGGTCAAAGAGTGTTTGGGGACCTGAGGAGTAATTGAATAAACCCATCATTAAAGAATCCGCCCAAGGCATCGCCTCTGGGCGGATTTTTATTGGAGCGTGATTAAAAAGTCCTTCCTCAGTGACTACAATTTTGCCTTTTGCCCGTCATATCAATAGAAATAACACCAAGACACACTCTTATGAAAAAGTATTTGTTTATTGCCAGTCTGCTGATGATGTCGGCAGCGGCTTTTGCACAGTATCCTCAATATACCGAGGAGGCAAAGCATCTTATAGACTCCCTTCAGGTAAGGTGGAGGATGCATAGTGATTCTGCATGGAAAGTGGCATTCCCCATTGTCATCCAAGAAGCCAAGGAGGGAAGGCCATATGTCCCTTGGGCTGCCAGACCATATGATTTGAGACAGGCCAAAATACCTGCTTTCCCAGGTGCGGAGGGCGGCGGTATGTTCACCTTCGGCGGACGAGGGGGAAAGGTGCTGACCGTGACCAATCTCAATGACGACGGACCTGGCTCTTTCCGCTGGGCATGTGAGCAGGGCGGTGCGCGTATTGTCGTTTTCAACGTCTCGGGCATCATACGTCTCAAGTCGCCCATCTATGTGAGGGCTCCCTATATCACCATCGCCGGACAGACAGCTCCTGGCGAGGGCATCATCATTGCTGGCGAGTCGTTCCAAGTGGATACCCATGACGTTATCGTCAGACATATGCGCTTCCGCAGGGGTGAGACCCTGGTGTGGCACCGTGAGGATTCCTTCGGCGGCAACCCTGTTGGCAATATCATGATTGACCATTGCTCCTGTGAGTGGGGACTCGATGAGAACATCTCCTTCTATCGCCATATGTTCGATTTGGGTGACGGTAAGGACAAGCGGAAGGAACCTACGGTCAACGTGACCATCCAGAACACCATCTCCGCCAAGGCCCTCGATACATGGAACCACTCCTTCGGTTCCACCATCGGTGGTGAGAATACCACCTTCATGCGCAACCTATGGGCGGACAACACGGGGCGCAACCCCTCAATCGGTTGGGGCGGTGTATTCAACTTCGTCAACAATGTGGTGTACAACTGGGTGCACCGCACTGCCGATGGTGGTGAGTACACCACGATGTCCAATTTCATCAACAACTATTACAAACCAGGACCACTTACGCCAAAAGAAGGTGCCGTCGCCCACCGCATCATCAAGTCTGAAAGCAGGAGCGTCAACCTCTTCCCCTTCAAGCAGTATGGTAGGATATATGCCACGGGCAATGTCATGGAGGGCTTCCCTGAAATTACTCGAGACAACTGGAAAGGAGGCATCCAGACCGGCGACAAGGATGGTGACCTTGACGAGACCGAACTGGCAATGATGCGCTCCTATGAACCTTTTGAGATGCCATTTGTCACCATCATGGGTGCAGATAAGGCTTTTGAGTGGGTACTGCAGAATGCAGGTGCCACCATCCCGTGCCGTGACATCGTCGACCAGCGTATCACCGAGGAGGTGCGTACTGGCGTTCCCTACTTTGTTGACAAATACGAGAAGGTGGTGAAGGACAACCCCTATGGAAATATGTGGGGGCTCAGTCCGAAGTCACAGGATCAGGATGGACTCTTCAAGTATCGCCGTCTGCCAAAGGACTCATATAAGAAAGGCATCATCACCGACCCGAGGCAGATGGGTGGTTATCCCACATACGGGGAGTGGACTCCCCGTACAGACTCTGATGGTGACGGCATGCCTGATGAATGGGAGACAGCCAATGGCCTCAACCCCAATGACCCCAGTGATGCCAACGGCGACTGCACCGGCGACGGATACACCAATATCGAAAAATATATCAACGCCATCCCCACCAACGCCAAAGTGGACTGGAGAAACCTCAATAACAACTACGACACTCTGGCCGCGAAAGGGAAAGTGATGTAATCACCCTCACTCCCTCACCTCTTATTCCTCACCTCTTATGAACACCAACCAACTGAAAATCATCGCAGAACAAAACCGAAAACGCCTCGTGGAGGTGGTTTATCGAGCAAAAGCAGGACATATCGGGGGCGACCTGTCGTGTCTCAATGTCATGACGGCCCTCTATTTTGAGGTTATGCGCGGCCTCGACCCCACCAATCCCAAGGCACCGGGGCGTGACCGCTTCGTATTGAGCAAAGGCCATTGTGTCGAGGCTCTGTATGTGACCCTTGAAGCAAAGGGATTCATCTCTCCGGAGATGCTTGACACGCTCGGACAATTCGGGTCTGTCCTCAGCGGACACCCCACCATCGAGGTGCCCGGCATCGAGGTGTGCAGCGGAGCCCTCGGACACGGACTGAGCATCGGTATCGGCATGGCGCTTGCTGCAAAGATGGACCAAAAGGACTACCGCACCTTCGTGCTCATGGGCGATGGTGAACAGGGCGAGGGTTCCATCTACGAAGCAGCAATGGCGGCAAGCAAATACCATCTCGACAACTTGGTGGCGATTATCGACCGCAACCATTTGCAAATCAGCGGCGACACCGAGGATGTGATGCCCATCGACAGCATCCGCGACAGATGGACGGCGTTCGGATGGGAAGTCACAGAACTCAATGGCGACTCAATGGAAGATATTGTCAGTGCTT
This sequence comes from Prevotella sp., assembly GCA_017961115.1. Classification (GTDB taxonomy): domain Bacteria; phylum Bacteroidota; class Bacteroidia; order Bacteroidales; family Bacteroidaceae; genus Prevotella. The sequence continues at coordinate 4,203 of JAGCXX010000156.1, forward strand.
TCAGTCAAATCGACTATCATAGCGGTCGGCCGCACCTGCTGGTGAGCAATACCACCAAGGGAAAAGGTGTGAGTTTCATGGAGGGCATCGCCAAATGGCATCATGGTGTGCTCAATGAGCAGCAGTGCATCGATGCCGTCGCGGAGATAGAGGAAAGGCTTTGCCGTTTAAGAATAAACGCCGAGCAATAATAACTATGAACTATGAACTCTTAACTATCAACCAACCATGAAGGCTTGCAGAAAAGAATTCACTGAAATGCTGGTGGATCTGGCCAGTAAGGATAAGGATATCGTCGCCGTCACCACAGATGCTCGGGGGTCAGTCACCTTGGGTGATTTCGCTGCCCAATTGCCAGAGCAGTTTGTTGAGTGTGGTATCGCCGAACAGGATGCCGTGGGCATTTCGGCAGGACTGGCGCATAGCGGTAAGAAGGTTTTCTGTTGCGGACCTGCGTGCTTCTATGTGGCAAGGGCACTCGAACAGGTGAAGGTAGACCTGGCGTACAGTCAGAACCCGGTCACCATTCTCGGTGTGAGTGGTGGCGTGGCTTATGGGGCATTGGGTGCTACCCATCATTCCCTGCACGACATCGCTGTGCTGCGCACCTTTCCTGGCATGACCATTTGTCTGCCGAGCGACTGGCGAGTGACCCGCAAATTGGTGCAGCAGTTGGTGGACTTCCCCCATCCATGTTATGTTAGGGTAGGGCGTGCTCCAGTGCCAGATGTCTATGCCAATGATGATTTCGACTTTGAGGTAGGCAAGGCCATCACGGTAACTGAGGGCAGCGACGTGACGCTTATTGCCACAGGTGAGACCGTGTGGCACGCCTGGCAGGCAGCACTTCAACTGGGCGAACAGGGTGTCAGTGCCCGTGTGCTCGACATGTCGTGGCTCAAACCCTTCGATGAGGAGGCAGTCAGAAAGGCAGCGAGAGAGACTGGACGCATCGTTACCATTGAGGAGCACAGTCGCTTCGGTGGTCTGGGCGCGATGGTCTGCGAGGTGCTCAGCGAGCAGCCAGTGCCTGTGCGCATTATCGGCATACCTGACGAGAACGTGGTGCATGGTTCCAACGCAGAGATTTTCCACCACTATGGTATGGATGCCGAGGGCATCGTCAAAGCAGTCCAGAATTGGGTGTAAAATGAAGAATTTATAGATTTTGTCCGACCAGTCCGACCAGTCTGACTTGTCCGACTCGTCCGACTCGTCTGACTCCCAACTATAAACAATAAAAGATAAACTATGATTAATAAAATCATTGCCATCGACCAAAGCACTTCATCGACCAAGGCGATGCTCTTCGACGAGCAGTGCCGTATGACCGACCGCTGCAACATCGACCATCAGCAGTATTATCCACAAGCGGGATGGGTGGAGCATGACGCCGAGGAAATCTACGACAACATGGTAAAGGCCATCGTCCAACTGCTGAAACAGGCCAACTGTCCTGTCGATACAGCGTTCTCGCTCGCCATCACCAACCAACGTGAGACGGTGGTCGTATGGGACAAGGAAACAGGGCATCCTGTATACCGTGCTCTTGTGTGGCAGGACAACCGTGGGGCTGCCCTTTGTGCGCAGTTGCGCCAACAAGGGGCTACAGACATGGTACTCAGCAGAAGCGGACTTCTTATTGACCCCAATTTCTCGGCAACGGAAGTCAGGTGGATTCTCGACCATTTGGATGGTGCCCGTGAGGCGGCAGACAAAGGGAAACTGCTCATGGGAACCATCGAGACGTGGCTTATATGGAAACTCACTGGCGGTCGCAGTTTTTATACCGACACCACCAATGCATCGCGTACCATGCTCTTCAATATCCATACGATGCAGTGGGATGAGGAGTTGCTTCGATTGTTTGACATTCCCCGCAGCATGCTCCCTGAGGTGCTGCCGTGTGATGCGGTCTTCGGGGAAACAACCGTCGAGGGACTATTTTCAGAACCTATCCCCATCGCTGGCGTACTGGGCGACTCCCACGGCGCATTGGTCGGACAGATGTGCTTCATCGAGGGTTCGGGAAAGGTGACCTACGGAACGGGGTCATCCGTGATGGTGAATATAGGCGAAAAACCACTGGCGGCTCCCGATGGTCTGGTGACTTCTGTTGGCTACTCTGCCTTTGGACGTCACTATTATGGCTATGAGGGCAATATCTACAGCACGGGTGCCACGCTCAAATGGATAGCCGACCAACTCAAGTTGGTGGCGCACCCCAGTGAGATGGAGGCAGAGGCAACTACTGTCGACTCCACAGGTGGTGTCTATATCATACCTGCCTTTGCTGGTTTGGGCGCTCCTTGGTGGCAGCCCGATGCCAAGGCTGCCGTGGTGGGAATGACTTTTGCCACTACACGGGCGCATTTCCTGCGTGCCGCTTTGGAGTCCATTGCCTATCAGGTGAGAGACCTTATCGGAGTGATGGCGAAGGCTACGGGTGGTCAACTACGGGAAATCTGTGCTGATGGTGGCCCAACAAGAAACAAGTTCCTCATGCAGTTCCAAGCCGACCAACTTGCCACTCCAGTGGTATGCACCGAGGTGGAGGATGCTTCTGCCATGGGTGCTGTGGTGATGAATGGCTTTGCGCGGGGTGTATGGACAACTACCGATGAGGTGGTGGGACTGCGCAAGGTGACACAGGTGTATGAACCGCACCACACCCCTGAGATGGATACCCTTTATGAGGGATGGCGAAAAGCGGTCCTAAAGTCTTACATCAAGTAAGCATTACAAGCAAATCTATTGTCTAATCTCCCAAACTCCCAAACTCCTAAACTCCTAAACCAAAAGCAATATACAATGAGAAACGGAAAGACATGTTTTGGCGTGATTATTGGAACCCGCGCCTACTTTAATTCAGAATTGGCCCGTGATGTCCGCAAGCAATTGTTGCTCACGATGGACGAACTGGGCTATGAGTATGTGATTCTTCCTGAGGATGCCACACCGACGGGAAGCAGTAGCATAGAGACTCGCGAGGACGGTCTCAAGGTGTCGAAGCAGTTTCGTGAGCACCGCGATGAGATTGACGGCATCGTTGTCTCCTTGCCCAATTTCGGCTTCGAGATTGGTATCATCAATGCCATCAGCGATGCTGACCTCAATGTACCGGTTATGGTGCAGGCATGTGATGATGAAAACGACAAGGTGGACCTCGACAGCCGCCGCGATGCCTTCTGTGGAAAAATCTCTGTGTGCAACAACCTCTACCAATATGGCATCCCGTTCACAGACACTTCTCTGCACACCTATTCCATCTATAGTCAGCTGCTGGCTAAAGACCTCAACCGCTTTGCCGCCATCTGCCGTGTGGTCAATGGTCTGCGCCACTGCCGCATCGGTCAGATTGGAACTCGTCCATTAGGTTTCAACACCTGCCGTGCCAGTGAGAAACTGCTGCAGCGCAGTGGTATTACTGTGGTGCCAGCCGACCTGTCGGAGATTCTCTTCGCAGCACAGAAAATAGCGGATGATGACCCGAAGTTCACGGAAATGTGTCAGCGTATCGACAACTATGCCGAGGTGCCCGACAGTTATCGTGAGAAACTCAATCTTGTGGCGAAGTTTGGTGTTGCCGTCGAGGCATGGATTGAGGCGAACGATGTACAGGCGGTGGCCATCCAGTGTTGGGACTCGCTGGAGCAGAACTATGGTTGTGCCGCTTGTGTCACTATGTCGATGTTGGGCGACAAACTGATTCCCGCTGCTTGTGAGACCGATATCGCCGGTGCAGTGTCGATGTATGCCCTGACGCTCGCCTCGGGTAAGGCGTCCGCACTCCTCGATTGGAACAACAACTTTGCAAAGGACCGCAACAAGTGTGTCTGCACACACTGTGGCAACTATCCCAAGTCATTCGTGCAGAACAACCTCAAGCTCGGTCCTCTTGGTGTGCTTGGTCGCACCCTTGGCAAAATCAACACCTTCGGTGCGGTCTATGCCAAGGTGACAGCAGGCGAATTCACATTCTTCCGCATCTCCACCGACGACCCGAAGGGATGTATCAAGGCATATCTTGGCAAGGGCGAGATTACCGACGAGCCTTATGGCATGGACGGATGCATCGCTGTCACCAAGGTTGATGGCCTGCAACGTCTGATGAAGTACATCTGCAAGAACGGTTTCGAGCACCATGTGGCGATGTGCCGCACCGATGTGGTCGAAATTCTCAACGAGGCTATCGACACCTACCTCGGTTGGAACCTGTACGTGCACGAATAGAGAATAGTCTTGCTTATTATTACTTTTGTCCATATCTCGTTATGAGGTATGGACAAAAGTTTTTCTATTGTTTACAGCCATTCATGCCAGTGTGATAGAAAAGCATCGCTGACGCTATGGCATAATAAATTGATTACACAAAATGTGTAGTTCTTCCCGTTTTGGGCGACTAATGAAAA
>JAGCXX010000157.1 GCA_017961115.1 Prevotella sp.
ACGATGAACAGTTCTTCGAGAACCTCGGGACGGCGCAGCAATGTCTTGATGCCGTCGATGCTCACTGTACCTTTCTTTGGGTGAAGCAAACCCGCGATAAGATAAAGCAATGTGCTTTTGCCTGTACCATTCTTACCGAGCAGTCCGTAGATGTTGTTTGCGCTCAACTGCAGACTGAAATTCTGGAACACTTGTTCCTTGTTGCCTGCGTACTTGAAATCAATATTTTGAATGTCAATCATTGTTGTGGATTGTTAAAAATGAGGAATGAGTCTTTTGATTATTCACTTGATTAATAACTAAGCACCAAAGAAGGTGACTATTGACATAAACACGGTAATGAAGAAAGTGATAATGGTAATCATAACTTTTATATTTTATAGGGTGAGTAATGCGGTTTCAAACTGACATTTTGTTGAGTATATTAGTGTACCACTTTAATAGTACACTGCAAATGTATAGCAAATTTCATATATGCTCCAAATTTTGAAGCGGTTTTTTTCATCAAATCGCTAAAATTTAACGTTTATTTACAGAAAATGGGGGTTATAAGGATAAAAAGCAGTAATTTTGTAGCGATGATACCACAAATGGCTTGGTATAGGATTCTCATTGCCGTATGGGCATTGTCGGCTATGATGGAGGCGAATGGCAAGAGTTTTTCAGACTCTCTTGTCATTGAGCATATGTTCGCATACCGAGCCACCATTGATACGACCACCGAGGGCCACCATACCACGGCCTACATGAGATACCAAGTCAAGACGGAGCGCCGCAACCCCATCCTTCTTACTGTACCTGATATGCACAATTTTGCTCAGGAGAACCGCAGGAGCATTGTTGGAGAATATCTTGTTGCCCTTACCTATCATGACAAGACACCAAGTGATGCCCGGCTGATAGCCCGAACCAGCACCATCCGCCGCCATCGCACGATGTTGCCCAACATCTACGATTATCTTACACCCGACATCTACCGAGCCACCATCTTTTACGACCGGCTGCTGTCTCCTTTCCACCCCAGCAACAGGCGCTACTACCGCTATCATATAAATAAAGTCATGGGTAAGCATGCCCGGGTGGAAATCCATCGCCGTGCGCCCAACACGCAAACCGTAAGGGGGCATGCCATTGTGGATATGGCTACAGGCAAAGTCATCTCCTGCACTTTGTCGGGCGAATACGACCTTGTCTTTTTCGAACTGAGCCTGGTCATGGGTGAGGAGGGCATGGCTTCCCTTCTCCCGGTGAGCAGCCGCCTGAAAGCAAAATTCGCTTTCGTGGGCAACCGCCTGCGGGCTGTCTATGAGACCACCTACAATGTAGCCGACAGTCTTGCGACAACAGAGACTGATGAGGAAAGCCGCAAACTGATCAGAAGCATACGTCCGGACACCCTCACCGAGGAGCAATCACAACTATATGCCGTTGATGACTCCATGAGGGAGGCACGTCAGAGACGACGGGAGGAACAGGCATCCCTGCCTCCTCAACGGAAACCTTTCACGGATGTTCTCTGGAATGTGGTGGGAGAAAACCTGCTGCATGACATCAAGGGTGATTTCGGCAAGGAGGAACGTGGCTACTACCGTATCTATCCCATCCTCAATCCCATCAATATCAGTTACTCAGAGCGCAGGGGACTATCCTATCGTTTTGTCACCCGTATGGGATACGACTTCAGCGAAAACATGGATATCAACACAAGAATAAAAATGGGATATTCTTTCAAGTACCGCCAGTTGCTGACGGACATCCCTGTCACCTACAATTTCGATAAACGCAACAACGGATATGTCAAATTCAGATGGACAGCCGGCGAGTTGCTGTCCAACTCCACCGTCATCGACAAAGTGAGGGAAGAGCGCGGCGACACGGTTGACTTGGAAAAGGTCGACATAGGATACTTCAGGCACTACAAGACAGAAGTACTGGCTCATTACGACTTCACAACCCTGTTCGGTCTCGAGGCAGGGATAGTGTTCAACCGTTGGACCTCTGTCATTGACAAAGATTTCCAAGAGATGGGTAAACCCACCCGCTATCATGCCACCTATTGGACAACAACGGCTTCCGTTAGACCACTGGGATGGAAAGGACCAGTACTCACTTTCAACTACGACCGTACCTTTCCAAAATGGAGCAAAGAGAGGATGAACTTCGAGAAATGGGAAGCAGACTGCTCATACATCCATCCCATGACACGCCTCCGCTCTCTGTCCATGCGCGTAGGAGGTGGCCTTTACACATTGGGGGGAAAAGGAACCTATTTTCTCGATTTCAACAATTTCCGCAACGACTATATCCCCGGAGGGTGGAACGATGAGTGGAGCGGAGAATTTGAACTGCTCCACCGCAACTGGTACAACTCATCAAAATACTATTTTAGGATGAATGCCACCTATGAGTCGCCTATGCTTTTTCTGTCGTGGATTCCGCTTGCCGGCAATCTGATTGAAAAGGAACGGTTGTATCTGAGCGGTTTGCATCTGAAAGGGTTAAGCCATTATGTGGAGGTGGGCTATGGATTGACCAATCAATATTTTTCATTGGGCGTTTTCGCTGGTTTCAAGAGAGGAGAATACTACTCAATAGGTTGCAATATTGAATTTGAGTTGTTCAATAGATGGTAATTCCATCATCAAATCTCAATTGTCGTGCAAACCTAAATCTCAATTGTCGCGAAAACCTAGTGCAGACACATGCTTAAATCTTAAATTTCAATTCTTTCTACCATCCACCTTTGTACCCCTTTGCGGATGGAGTCGAGACCGAAATCCTCGGGACGGAGTTCTTCAAATGCCATCCACATGCATTCGGCTGCATCATCAGCGGCATGGAGTGTCGTTATGGTTTCTACCTCGCACAGGAAAAACATATCGAGCGTGGGGATGGACATACCCGAGTAGAGATAGGTATTGGGGATGCTGAACAGATAATGCGAAGCCGTCACCACCAGTCCGGTCTCCTCCAGCACCTCGCGGGCAACTCCTTCTTCGGCAGTCTCACCAGCATCGGCAAAGCCACCAGGCAAGTCGAGGGTGCCGATTGCCGGTTCACGCCCTCGCCGCTCCACCAACAAGTGTCCATTACCATCGGTGATGAACGCCACATAGGCACTGCTTGGATTTTGAAAATACTCAAAACCACAGTCCTCGCATTTCCTGCTTTTCACGCTGTTGGGCACAAAGTGCCTGCCTCCGCAGACAGGGCAATAGTTGAAAGTGTTCATAGCTGTAAGTGGTTATGACAAGTCGGGCTCATCTGACTCGTCAGATGATGATCAATCTCCCCAGTCGTCCGTGCGGAAGGGGATGAGAGGCAGACCGGCGCCGTTTTTGAGGTTGCCTATCTGGAAGTTTTTGAAACAGTAACGCAGTGCTACCGGTTGCTTCACCTCAGGACACACGATTTGGATGGTCTCATCCCAGTAACCACCGCCTGGACGCCAGAAATGCGTCGCCTTGGCAGGGTGGAACACACGGTCGGCTCCCGCCACCTCAAAACCTTCAATGCCTTCAAAACGGTTGATGCTGCCATAATCGTCGTTGAGATGGATATGAATGGCATCACCCACTATCCGCATATCCTTATACGTGGGACTCTTGCACCACACCTCAGACATCCCGTAGGTCTGGTTAAGTGCAAGACAAGCCAGACGCCTGCCCACAGCACGTTTCTGCGCCGGATGAATCTGCGTCGACTCATACGGATACACCAGGTCGTTGGTACAAACCAGACCGCTGTTGGGGATACCTAAAGAAGCCTTATATTGCTGTTCGCGCAGGCGCGCGCCATTGTCTGCGTTGACATTGTCATAATGATATGGTGCTATCTCGACGAAATAGAATGGTATCTCACCCAGCCCAAACTGCTCCCGCCACTGACTCACCAACAACTTCATCCTTTCTGAATATTGGTTGCCGGGGTCACCCACGTTGGAACAGCCCTGATAGTAGATAATGCCCTTGACTGTGTAGTTGAGGATGGGGTTGAACGTGCCATTGCCCCATACCAACGCCCTGTGATAGTCCCACTCAGGCTTGAAACGCACGATACCGGCAGAATCGGTTGGTTCATCGGTGTATTTCTCCAAATTCTCCTTGGTAAGCCAACTCTCTACGCGCGTACCTCCTTTATTAGCTACAACCAAACCCACGGGGATGTCGAGTGTCTTCGTCACCGCCTGAGCAAAGAAATACCCTGTGGCGGACAAATCGCCTAAGGTCTGCGGCCCCACCTCGCGCCACTCACATTGCGCATCTTCCTGAGGAGTCATCCGCATCACGCTGGGAATCTTCACATAGTGGATGCCACGGTACTCACGGGCATTCAGCACCTCATCAACGTAACCGTCGACAGGACAGTTGCCGAATCCCCTCATGGGCATCTCCATATTGCTCTGACCGGCACATACCCATACCTCGCCGGAGAACACATTGCTGATGGTGATTGGCTCACCGTCGTCGAAGGTTATGGACAGTGGGGTATAACTCGCCTTGGGTGTCGGCACCTTCACCATCCATCTGCCATCACGGTCAGTTGTGGCAGTGTAGGTTTTCTCATTCCACGACACGGTGACGTTGACGCGCTTCCCTGGCTTGTCCCATCCCCAAAGGCGGGCATCAGTCTGCTGCTGCAACACCATATTGTCGCCAATGATGTGGGGCAATCTCACCTTGGCCTGTGCGGCAGTAGCCACAAGCACCAATGCGACGAGCATACAAAGACATCTTAAATCCCAATATCCAATACTTCTAAACTCCTTTGTAAACATATGGCTTAACTACTTTAAGTACTCAACTTCTTTAATTTCTTTCAATATAATATTGCTGATATTGTCGTTTCACGATGCAATATTACAAAAAAATCGCTACCTTTGCAATTAATTTCCCAACAGAAAGCCTAATTGATAAAATAATCTATCATTTCAAAAGAAAAACAGAGAATGATGAAAAGATACCTATTGATGATGACCTGCGTCATCATGGCCGCCTCAATGTCGGCACAGAGTGTGAAAGTGATGAACCTTTGGCCCACTGGGGCACCCAACCGCAACGGTGTCCCCAATGACACTGCCAAGGTATGGATATATCTCCCCATGGAGAAGAAGTCGACAGGACGTTCCATTGTCATCTGTCCGGGCGGCGGCTATTCCCACCTTGCCATGGACCATGAGGGACACGAGTGGGCGAAATTCTTCCAAAACATGGGCATCACTGCCGTAGTGCTCAAATACCGCATGCCACACGGCAACCCGGAAGTGCCCATCTCAGATGCCGAAGAGGCCATCAAACTGTTGCGGCGCAACGCCATGCAGTGGCACCTGAAATCAAACGACGTGGGCATCATGGGTTCCTCTGCAGGAGGACATCTTGCATCCATCGTCGCCACCAAGTCGGAGCGTACGGCAAAGCCCAACTTCCAAATCCTTTTCTATCCCGTCATCACCATGATGCAGGGATTCAGCCACCAAGGCTCTCACGACAATTTCCTGGGAAAGGGCAACCGCAAGAAACTGGAGAAAAACTACAGCAGCGACCAACTCGTGACCCGCACCACACCGCGCGCATGGATAGCCCTGAGCGATGACGACACCGCCGTGCCGCCTGCCAATGGCGCCAACTACTATCTCGAACTCTACCGCCACGACGTGCCTGCCTCCATCCACGTCTATCCCGACGGTGGCCACGGATGGGGAAGCCGTCTGAGCTTCAAATACCACATCGAGATGATTATGGAACTAAAAGCATGGCTCGACAGCTTTTAAAAAATATTATTAACTATGAACTATAAATCCTTTCTGCTCACGGCGCTTCTGCTGATAGCCGTGACAACCGCATCAACAGCACGCCCTGTGGAAACCTTTGCAGTGGGCAACAAAACATTCCTACTCAACGGCCAACCCTTCGTCGTGAAGGCTGCTGAGGTGCACTATCCGCGCATCCCTCGCCCCTATTGGGACCACCGCATCAAGATGTGCAAGGCACTGGGCATGAACACGCTGTGCCTCTATGTGTTCTGGAACATCCATGAGCAGCGCGAGGGCGAATTTGATTTCACAGACAACAACGACGTGGCGGAATTCTGCCGCCTGGCACAGAAAAACGGCATGTATGTCATCGTCCGTCCAGGACCTTATGTATGCGCCGAATGGGAGATGGGAGGCCTGCCTTGGTGGCTGCTGAAGAAGAAGGATATCAAACTGCGCGAGCAAGACCCGTATTTTATGGAGCGTGTGAAAATCTTCGAACAGAAGGTGGGTGAGCAACTCGCTCCCCTCACCATCCAGAACGGAGGCCCCATCATCATGATACAGGTGGAGAATGAATATGGCTCTTATGGCGAGGATAAGCCCTATGTGTCAGAGATACGCGACTGCCTGCGCTCCATCTATGGTAACGAGATGGCATTGTTCCAGTGCGACTGGTCGTCGAACTTCGAGAACAACGGTCTTGACGACCTGACATGGACCATGAATTTCGGCACTGGCGCAAATATCGACGAACAGTTCCGCCGTTTGGGTGAACTGCGCCCCAACGCTCCAAAGATGTGCTCGGAGTTTTGGAGTGGATGGTTCGACAAATGGGGCGCACGCCATGAGACACGCCCTGCCAAGGACATGGTCGACGGCATGGACGAAATGCTCTCCAAAGGCATTTCCTTCTCGCTCTACATGACTCACGGCGGCACCTCGTTTGGCCATTGGGCAGGTGCCAACAGTCCCGGCTTCGCACCCGATGTGACCTCATACGACTATGACGCACCCATCAATGAATGGGGACTCGCCACACCGAAGTTCTGGGAACTGCGAGAGATGATGGCGAAATATAACAACGGAAAAAAACTACCAGCCGTTCCCAAGGCTCCCATGCCAATTATCACCGTACCAAAATTTGAGCTGACGGAGTTTGCCACCCTTTCGACAGCAGTGTCTAAAAATGGAATGGGAGAGAAAGGCTCTTTGAAGACATTTGAAGAGATGGACATGGGATGGGGTACGATGATTTACTTTACCCAACTTCCGGAAATCACCTCTTCAAGTGTTCTGACAGGCGAGTTCCATGACTTTGCACAGGTGTTCATCGACAGGAAATACATCGGAAAGATTGACCGTGTGAAGAACGAGAAATCGCTCACCCTTCCTCCTGTCAAGAAAGGCGCCGAACTGATTATCTTTGTGGAGGGTATGGGCCGCATCAACTTCGGACGTGCCATCAAAGACTTCAAGGGTATCATCGGCAATGTCACGCTAAGCACAGAGACAGACGATGCTGAGATTGTGCTGACACCGAAAAACTGGTTGAACATCGCTATCCCCGATGACTATGAGACGGCCAGGAATTCACTCGACATGGTCAAGTCATTCAATGCAAAAACCGACATAAAAGGCAGCATTCCCGGTATTGCTGTCACCCGCAATTATGAGGAGTCAGCAAAACTCGCTGAGTTTATGAAACCAGGCTACCACCGCGGCTATTTCAACCTCTCGAAGGTGGGCGACACCTTCCTCAATTTCGAGACATGGGGCAAAGGCCAGGTGTGGGTCAACGGCCATGCCATGGGCCGCTTCTGGAGCATCGGACCGCAACAGACACTGTACATCCCGGGCTGCTGGCTGAAAAAAGGCAAGAATGAGGTCATCGTGTTTGACGTGATGGGACCGAAAGAGGCTGTCTGCTGGGGCCAAGCCGAACCCGAACTCAACAAGCTTCAACTGGAGAAGACCAACAAGCACAACAATATAGGCGACAAACCTGACCTCAACAGCGCCACACCGGCGGCCAAAGGCTCCTTCAAGGCTGGCAACGGCTGGCAGACCGTCTCATTCGGCCAACCTATCAAGGGTCGCTATCTTGCCATTGAGGTGCTCTCCACCCAGAAAGATAACGACCGCGCAGCCATTGCCGAACTTTACCTACAAGGTGCCGATGGCAAGCGCCTGAGCCGCGAGTCTTGGACGACGAAATATGCCAACAGCGAGGAGGAAAACGGCAACCACACGGGTGACAAGGTGTTCGACCTGCAGGAGTCCACCTATTGGCAGACGGAGCGTGGTGCATCCACACCCCATCTGTTGGTGGTTGACCTTGGCAGCGTGCAGACCATAAGTGCCCTGGAGTATCTCCCCCGTGCCGAACAAGGAGCGCCAGGAAACATCAAGGATTACAAGATTTACCTTTACTGATCATCATAGGGGTGTGGCGGCACACCCCTCTTTTTTTGCCATGAGCGAAAAGACTTTTCTCCAGCAACTCATTGCTGAGGGTGAGCATCAGCAGCAGGACTTCAAATACAAGGTCACTGATGCCGCCAAACTGGCCAAGTCGGTATCGGCATTCGCCAACACCGGTGGCGGACGCCTGCTCATCGGCGTGCGCGATGATGGTCATGTGTCGGGAGTGAAATCGGAGGAGGAAATCTATATGATGCGTTCTGCTGCAGGCGATTATTGCCGTCCTGCTGCAGACATCAGTTTCAAGACCTTGTTGGCGGAAGGACGCACCGTGGTCATCGCCACAGTGGAAGAATCGGGCAAAAAACCCATCAAGGCCTTGTGTGAGGATGGTAAATGGAAAGCTTATATCCGTGTGGCTGACGAGAATATCGTTGCATCACCCGTCCACCTGCACATATGGCGCGATGAACTGTCGGCACAAGGCCAACTCATCAGCATTGGAGATGAGGAAACCCGCGTGATACAAGTTTTGGAGAAAGCCTCACCCCTGACCGTCGGCCAAGTGGCGCGACGGTCAGGGGTGAACCGACATAGGGTGATTGTCATCCTGGCTAAACTGGTGAGATTTGGTCTCGCCGACTGCCACCTCGACAGCCAGTGGCTGTTTACCTCACCAGCACCTTCTTGCCGTTGATGATGTAAAGACCCTTGGGGAGAGTGGAGAGCACCTCATTCAGCGAACTGGCATCTACCGATGCAACCTTGACACCTGAAAGGGTGTAGACGCCTATATGCGTGGGCATCGATGGCGAGACAGGAGCGGCTATCTCTATGACACCGTCTGTTTTCTTTCCTTCCTCAACATCTGTCTCTGTCTGGAAGATGTAGGAAGCCACATACATCTGCGTACCCTCACGCGGTTTGGTTGCCGCAGTGAAATAGGCTCTGAATGGCTTCACCTCAACGGGTTCAGACTGATACACGAAACTATTGCCTCCATCTTCCTCGTTCAAACAGAAGATATAGTCGCCCAAGGTTTTTGTCTCTGTGAGAGAACCAATAAAGTTGAAATGGGGAGCATCCGCAAATATTTTTCCACTGAGCACATCAGCGTTGACGGCAGTAAACTCCAACGGCTTGCCCACCAGACTGTATTCCTCACCCTTGTAGTTGTCGGGCACGGTAACAATATAAGGTGTATTGGGCTTGAACTCCTCCACATCAGTGAAATAGGCATAGAAGCCCTCCTCAGCACTAAACTCTCTGAGCCAGAAGTTCTTCTCCTCCGTATCACCAGGCCTGAACCAATCCACCTCAACAGAGTCCACGGTATTGAATACCTTGTCTGGGGTGAATGGCAAGGTTATCGTTGACCAGTTGCTTCCACCGCGGCGACCTGTGAATCCCTTGTCAAATGTCCTCGTATAGACGATGGAGTCGGCTTTGAAGTCTAAGGGTACAAATACCGGACTGTCGTCTGTTAAATGGATGATTTTAGCCTCTCCGTTGATGACCTTGTTCTGTGTAGGCAGGGAACTGGCGAAATCCTTTGTCAAATAGTAGATGGTGTTGGGGTTGCTGTTGGGTTTAAAACCATTTGGCTGCGAGATGCCATAGAAACTGATGGCCACCGCCTCTTCCGGCACGGTATATGTCTTGCTTGGTGGTGCCAAAGCGGTCATCACGCCGTCTTTGTCCCACCAGCACGCACCACGAAGTGTTCTGAATGATTGCTTGAGCAGAGCAGTATTTAGATTATCTGCATTGCTGTGAGAACTGCTCTTCACCGTTACCCTAATCGAATAAACGACTCCATAATCAAGATGGTCGCATTCAAATTCAAAATCCCTGGATTCCCCAACAGGAATATGTGCCCATATCTTCTTGGTGTCATACCAAGTGGTAGTTGTCAGCAGAGGACGGATGAAGTCATTGTAATCATTTTTGCCCGTGTTCTTAAGCGTGAAACGCAACCTCAGCTTATCTCCATAGAAATATGTTTTTGAGGTACCTTTGACAAAATTGTCCATCTCCCAATCAGTCAGTTTCAGACTATATGCGACGCTCGATGTTACCTTGACTGCCTTTTCAAACAGCACCTCTGTTCTCGTACTATCAATGCAAAGTCTGACAATATGCTCACCTGTTTCTTGAGGTATATAGGTAAACTCATGCTGGATGGTGCTCAAAGCAGGTACACGGATCTGCTGGATGTCCATTTTTATGGTGTCCTCAAAACAGTAGAGCCACTGCATATGTTCGTTCATCTTGTTGTTGGTGACAGTGAGCACATATTTCCGTGCCGCTCCTACAGGAAAGGGGAGTGAGTTGTCCACCTCAAAAGAGTCGTAAGTAAAAGCCGGAACCGGACTCAAGGTGTAATCTCCATTGACAATGTCGATGTCAAGACATGAATTCTCAGCTTTGCAGATATCGAAATGCCAAACACTGTCGCCGCCTACCACCTGACTGACAGGATATGCCCTAAGATGACCGTTGCGGTAACCACTGAGGTCGGAAATATTCCAAATGCTTGTCTGGGAACCCTTTGTGGTATAGGTTTTTGTCTCGCTGTCGAGCACTCTCACCAATTGTCCGTTGTCGTCAACAAGTCCCAATGCCTGATTAAACTGCCGCTTTGCACCCGTCTGGTTGGTGCGGGTGATGGAGATGGTGGCCATTTCATCAAAAGTAAGACTAGTCGTTGTCAGACAGTCGTATGGTTTTTGCGTACTTTCCACAGCCACCGAAGTTTCGGAATTGGGTTCAATATTGTAAACAAAAGACATCTTGTATTTGTAGGAATAAGAGCGGGTGTTGTAATACGGAGAGAAATCGGTTATCCTAAAATAGCCAGCCGACATTCCGCTCCACCCCCAATCTATATGCCATAATCCATCCATGTCGTAACCATCAATCAGATACGCATGAGAAGAGCCATTGTCCAATACGTTGATGCCGCTTACCATGACAGGCCGACCATGTGAGACATCATCAAAAAAGATATCCTCCCACTCTTGGTCTGTCTTGCTCGTCATCTGTGTGAGGGCCGAGCACTTGTATCCACAGGCTCGCAAAATCGGTGGTGCCAGCGCCAACGAGGCCTTTGTTGATACTGTCTGGAAATCGCTGACAAATGCGCAGCCCAACTGCAACAAGAACTTTCCAACAGCTGCATTCTGTATGCTGTCGTATGTCTCCAGCTGATAATTGGAGAGCATGTTCGACCAGTCAATCTCATACTCCTTCAAGGAGGGCATCCTGATTTGATTTGTCGAGGTTGTATAACCGACAACGCCTGGCATAATAGCTGGATATTCATAATATCCCATCACCTCACCCAATGCCACTGTGGTGCACCCCACCGGACAAATCGTGTCATTGACAACGGGATTCATAATGTTGTAGGGTGAGTATTGATTCCAAAATTTGGTCAGGAATGGCTTGACGTGGTGCTTGGGGAATTCCATACTTCGTTTTATCCCACGGCGCTCACTTGCCTGTGGATTGACATCGTCCAGCTGCCCCATCTCATCAACAGCATCCCGATAAGATTGCAACAATGCCTTCAGACCATCAGGGACATGATCGGGGTCGATGCTGCCATGGTCGGAGTAGCCGAGGATAGGATCCATCAAGTCGCTGCCGGACACAATCACAAAACCGTTGTCTCTGCCTTCTGCATTGAAAATGTAATAATAGGCCGACTCCTCATTGCCCGACTTGCGGGGGGCCTTTTTTACATTGGCCGTTCCCAATTGCATGTCGCTTCCCCTCTCAGCAACAAAAGCCTTAGCCCTTGCCAAAGCCGTCTGCTGGTCAACAGGTGCCGCCCATGAAGAGATGCCAACAATAAGCCCTATTAACAAAAAATATAGTCTGTAAAATTTCATTCCACTCAGTAATTCGTTGTTTTGAACAAAACATATTTTGGCAAAATTACTATTTTCCCACCTATTTCTCATTATTTGTTATATACTTTTCACGAAAACACCCTAAAAATTAAAAATTATTATGTATTTTTAAAGATGGAATCAACAATTATCCTTAATTTTGCATTTCTTATGAACTATCATACTTTCACACTCAGCAACGGTCTCCGCATCATCCATTTGCATGATGCGTCGCCTGTGGTATACTGCGGCATAGGCATCAATGTAGGCAGCCGTGATGAGACTCCCGGCGACGAGGGTCTCGCCCATTTCTGCGAGCACGTCACATTCAAGGGCACCTCACGCCGACGGGCATGGCATGTGCTCAACAGCCTGGAGCGCGTGGGTGGCGACCTCAATGCGTTCACCAATAAGGAGGACACGGTCTATTATGCCGCCATCTTGCGCGAGCATCTTCCACGCGCCGTCGACCTGCTGACCGATATCGTGCTCCACAGCACCTACCCACAAGCAGAACTTGAACGCGAGGTGGAAGTCATTGCCGATGAGATAGAGAGTTATAACGACTCGCCTTCCGAACTCATCTACGACGAGTTCGACAACATGATTTTTTCAGGTCATCCACTGGGACACAATATCCTCGGCGAGGCATCAAGGCTTCGCCAACTGACCACCGACGACGCCAAACGGTTCACTGGCACACACTACCGTCCCGAAAACATGGTGTTCTTCGCTTACGGCGACATCAGTTCCACCCATCTTGTGAAACTGCTGGAGAAGGCAACTGCCGACTTCCCCCCTGCCCCACCCCGTCTGCCAGACCTTGACACGGAGGCAACACCACTGCCGCCCTATGTGCCCGTCACCCGTGAGATGAACCGCAGCACCCACCAGGCGCATGTGATGGTAGGTTGTCGTGCCTACAGCATCCACAGCGACCGCCGCATCCCTCTCTACCTGCTCAACAACATCCTCGGCGGACCGGGGATGAACGCCCGTCTCAACATCACTCTGCGCGAGCGGCGCGGACTGGTCTATACGGTGGAGAGCAACATGGCAAACTACAGCGACACCGGTGCCTGGAGCATCTATTTCGGGTGCGACCACCAACATGTCGACCGCTGCCTGCGACTCGTGCGGGGCGAACTCTCCCGAATGGCGTCCCACCGACTCACCGACTCTCAGCTCGCTGCCGCCAAGCGCCAGCTGAAGGGACAGATTGGCATCGCCTGCGATGCCCGCGAGGCATTTGCACTTAGTTTCGGGAAGAGTTTCCTCCATTACGGTTGGGAGCGTGATGTGGAGCGGCTCTATGCAAACATCGACTGCGTCACCTCCGAGCAAATACAAGAGGTGGCCAGCGACCTCTTCGGTCCCGACCACCTCACTACATTAATTTATAAATAGGGATATTTTAGTATATCCACTACCGTGTTCCGCCACTTGGGCGCGCGATGTGTCTCACTACTGAGTGCTGATGATTTTGACCAGCAGCATGACATCGGTCACGGTGAGCATGCCGTCTTGGTTCATATCACCCAGCAGGCAGCCGTGTGGGCACATCCCCTCTTCCACTGCCTTGGTGACGGCGACATGGAAGGTGAAGTCGTCGAAGGTCACCTTCTTCTGGCTGGTGTCGCTGAGCTTTTGGGTGAACAGCAGACCTTCAAGTCCGCTGGCCTCGGTGGCGTCATCGGCCGCCTTCACCGTCAGCGAGATAATCTCTCCCGATGTGCCTTTCAATGCGTTGTTTTGACCGGAGTAGCACAGGAAGTGGTATTTACCGTCGGGCATGCGACTCACCTCAAGGTTGTGGTGGTTGATACGCGAGGCATTGAGCTCTGCCATCAGGTAACCGTCCTCATCCTCGGGGATGGAAATTCCCTCGGGCAGGGTCATGTAAAACTCGAAGGCGATGTAGCTGCTCTCCGTGTTGTTAAGTTCGATGGAGACTGTCTTGGTCTCTCCCTGCTTGATGGAAAAGTCGGCAATGGTAAAGTCGTCTGCCATTGCGTGTGCCACCATGGCCAGGCACATGATGGTCGCCAGTTGTCTTGCTATATTCATTTTCTTATATATTTTTTACCATTGACAATATAGACTCCCGCCGGAAGTTCTTCTGTGTTGGCAGTGCCCTTTCTGATTAGCATGCCGCCAGTGGAGTAGACATCGGCTGGGACGTTGCTGTCGAAGGTGGTACTGTCGATGCCGGTGGTAGTAGAACTGGTACTCTCGAAGACCACCTTCTGACCGTCGGCGCTGACGAAAGTGCCCTCATCTACTGTCACCATGCCGCTGCCGGCCACGCGCAACGTCAGCGCATGGTCGCTGGAGGCGAAGGTCTCGTTGGCAGCAGAGTAACTCATTACGAAATAGCGGTTGTCGCCCATGGACTGGATGCTGACGGTGTGCCTCCGGTCGGCAGTCACGCTGGAGAGCTGCTGACCGTCGGAAAGGGTGATGACAAACTGCGATGCGACGTATTGGCGTCCGTCGCCGAGGCCTACGTACAAGGCACCATCAGATGCGCCATCGAGCGTCATTCTGCTGCCGAGGGCATCGAAGCTGCTGACGGCAGGTGCGCTGGAGGCTGCCTGGCTCATCACAAGACTCACCTGGCATACGAGGTCCATCACGTCCACCTCACCATCAGCGGTGTGGTCGGCGGCGGCAAAGATGAATCCGGCGGGATCACGGCCCATGATGTAACTTACCATTGTCACCACGTCCATCACGTCGATGTCGCCGTCATCGTTCACGTCGCCCATCAAGATTTTGCTGGCCTCGATGGTCAGAATGCCGTTGACATAGGTCATCTCGTAATTCTGTGCCTCAGCACCGCTCACGGTGATGTCGTAGGTGCCCGGGGCAGAGGTTGATGTCGCACTGCATGAGACGGTGGGCAGTGTAGTCAGCACACTGGCGGTCTCATCATAGGCGAAGCCTTCATATTCCACGTCAAAGACAGGCAGCTCATCACCCTCTGTGATGGTGAAGCTCTTGGCTGTGATACAGAGAGTAGCTTTCGCTATGTCCAGGGTAAAGTCTTTCGTGAAGGGCTTGTAGTTGTCGTCGCCTTCCTGTGTGGCGGTGATGGTGGCCGTTCCGGCACCCTTGATAGTCAGCGTATTGCCGCTCACTGTGGCGATATTCACATCACTCGATGCCCACGTGATGGTCAGTCCCTCGGCTGTTTTCTCTGGCAACGTGAAGGCAGCATCTCCGTAGGTCTTAGATGGTATTTCTGAATAGGAAAGCGTCTGCTCCGAGCGGTTGTCCATATTAGGTTTCAAAGGTGTCTTGAAGCTAATCTCATAGAGATAACCGCGATAGATACTCGCCTCAACCTTATAAATCTTGGTCGCATCAAGCGTGCCTGATTGCAAAGTGAATGTTGATGTGGTGGAGTTGGTCTGGTCGACCGTAGCGGTAGAAGAGGCTGTCACTTTTCCATCTGCATTCTTCGTACATTCGTAGATTCTCAGTCTTGCAGGATAAGTTGAGGAGACTCCATTAGCACCTGTTCCATACAACTTCACCTCTGTTGTGTTCGTCACATAGAATGAAACTGAACGGATACTCGTGTTAGATTTATAGTTGTATCCGATTGCTCTGGCAGTGGTAGAAGTGAAATAGGCACTGCTACCATTAAAAGGATTGGAGGCAGATGCCGTATAAACCCACGTCTTTCCAGCATAAGTGTTATTCGTTCCGAGACTGCTCTCTATCCATTTCTGAGGTTGTCCGCTGCCAACGGTTTTACTGTTGGTTGCATATCTTGCACCAACGAATGCACCATAGACCGGCAAGGTGAGCCAAGCATACCCATTATTTTCATACTCTGTATATTTGTAGAGGTTGTTTACATAGGAGGTATTCCATCCTGCTTCGTCTATAGTGGCATATTTGGCAATATTCAGGTAGGCATCTGTGGCCTTACCACCGTCATTTGCCTCGGCTGACAGGCTGATGACGACTTCCTCAGCACCTGCGCCGGTGAGCGTAACAGTTCCTGTGAAAGTACCTTCATCGGCGGAGTTGAAGGTGACGATGAGCGGAGTGAGGGTATTTTCATCACTCGTTGCAGTGAGTTTGGTCGTGTTGACGGAGAATACGCCGTTGGGGTCGTTGAGCGACACGGTGACATCGCCCGCAAGGAAGCGGCCGGTCACTGTCACGGTCTTGCTCTGTTCCTCATTGAGTTGGGTGCTGAACTCAAGGGTGGGGGCATCAACCATTATGGTCGGGGTAGCCGCTTGAGCCACACCTGTAATGTTGACTACCACGTCATCAGCTCCTGTGCTCTTCAGTGTCAGTGTGGCATTGGTGGTGCCTGCCGTTGCCGGGGTCCAGGTGATGGTGATGTCGGCCTGTGCAGAACCGTTGCTTTGAGTGACTCTATTTTTGTCGATGCTGTACACGCCACTGCCACCAGACAACGTGGCTGTGATGTTCCCCTCAAGCGAGATACCTTTCACATTGACTGTCTTTGTGTAGGTTTCGGTGGCGTAACCCTCAAAATCAACAGTAGTAGGAGTCGCCGTGATGACAGGACCGACAGACACACCGAGAATGTATTGAATGCCTTTGATGGCATTAATTTTCCCATGGGTGCCGAAAGTCTTGGCACCATGGGCACCGCTGCCGGTGCCGTTGGTCCACTCGTCTGTGTCCCAAGTTGCTGCCATCACCTCTTTTATATAATCGGGTGAGGGAGTCTTTCCTGCCTCAACACAGGCCTGCAGCCATTGTGCGATAATGCCCGACACACATGGAGTAGCCATAGAGGTTCCTTCCATGGCGGCGTATGCATATTTACTGTTGTTCACCACAAGGTCTCCAATAAAGTCGTCCGACCAGTAACTGTAATCAGCATCGACAGATTTGGTGTGGTAGTGGTTGATGCCGGCCACGATGCGAGCTCCAGGCGCATTGATGGTGGGCAAGGCGGTACCGAGAGGACCATAACCTGCTGTCTGCCAACTGGAGAAGGATGCATGGTCGCCAATGTTGGGATAATCATCAGTAAAGTCATGAGTCGTGCCTGCATAGTCCGTAATCTGATTCTTTGTTACGTAAGCGCCCACGGAGATGACTTTCTCGTAGCAGGCATTATCGCTCACTGAACAATCGTCATTACCTTTGCAGTAGTTGTAACTGTTGTCATTTAGATTGAGGTCTGTGCCAAACCAGCTATAAGCACTCTCCCACATATCGATGGTGGTAGAAGCACCATTGCTGGTGGGATAAACCGACACACAGAAGGCGTATTGGCTATTATACACACCATCTTCATCATCGTCATTATAACTGGTTGAGACCATAATGGGGCAATAAATCTGCCAATAGTATTTGTTGTTGTTGGTATCCTGTGTTCTTACCAAGCGTATTTTGCCTGCATCACCATATTGGTTAGTATATTGAGTTGACGGACATTTAAAGTACTGAGCCAAATCCGAAGTTCCTGTCACACTAAAGGTCGTACTCGAGGTATAAGCATTGCTCGAATATACTATCTTTCCTGTACTGATATCCACCACATGGAATTTCAGAGCAGTGGGGACATTGGCTGAACGCGCATAAGCAGTAATGGTGGGCATTGCCATCTCAACGTTTCCGTCGGCATCTTCAAAGGAGCGCTGCACGTTGACTATCATAGGCTTACTGGAAGTAGAAGTGCCAGAGGCATACATTCCACCACCATTGGAAGTGCCTATTTCTTGGAACGGCAATGCCTTCATACCATCATTGGATGCAGCATAGACAATGATGTGATTGTTGCCGGCATACTGGTTGACGATGCTGGCGATGCTGCCAGTACCGTCGTGCGGTCCCTCCTGCGTACCCAGACTGAGGCTGATGACACAGGGCTTACCCACTTCATCGGCATAGTTGCAGATGTTCTTGATGGCGGTGCCGATAGATGTAGTATACAGGCTGCTCAATCCTGCGATGACGAGGTCGGCCTCAGGGGCCATACCACCATAGGTGGCATTGGCATGGTCGTCAGTGACAGTTACTGTCGACCCATTGACAATCACGCTCGAACCACCTGCGGTAGAGGAGGTGTGCGTGCCATGGTCCTCACCATTAGTGTCATAAGTCAGGCCATTGATTTCACTTTCTGACGAATAGGTGGTCAATGAGGTGCTTTGGGAGCCACTGAGTTTATATGCCCTGACAATGCGGCTTTTGCCATTCTTGTCCTTAAAGGCAATGTGCTGGAAGTCTATACCCGTATCTATAATACCTAAGATGACGTTCTTGCCCGTATATTGCTTGGTGAGTCCAAGTGCCTGGGCGGCAGCACTATTGCTGATGGCATCTCCAGCCTGAGTCGCTTTGCGCTGCAAGTCATTGGCCGGTTGCAGTATCTCTGCCACCTCGATGCGTGTCACGTTGTCAAGTGCAGCAAGTGCCTCAATCTGGTCAACGGGGATAAGGGCTGTGCACAACTTATCAAACTTTGATTCAATCTGCACGCCGAGTGCCTCAATGGCGGAGAAATTGTTGTCGCTCACCCCGATGAACGCAGAAATCATCTCGACACCGCCTACCATCTCCGAAGCAGCGATGGTGCGTGTACCATAATCTTTCTTTTTCAACATCTCCTCTTGACCAAAAGGCAATGGAGCAATCAAAGAAAAGTCTTTCTTCTTGTTGACCTGCGGAAGCGAGGTTTCACCCTTATGTTCGCTTAGGAACATCAGCGTAGAAGGCGTAAATTTCGCCTCATTTTGCGCGAAGCCCACAAGTGCCATCCCAGAAAGGATGATCATGAATATAAATCTTCTCATATTCTTGTAATTTAGGTTGTTCGTTATTCGCCAAAAGAATCTGTCGTCATCGTCATCTTTTTCGTCTTCAAAAGGGATTGGTGTTGGCACATTCACCCCCGTAAATTGCTCAAAGTCTCAGCATTAGAGATAGATTCAAGCTGCAAAGGTAAACGAATTCGCATTAAAAAATTCATTTTTTCTCAATTTTTATCCTAAAAGTCTACATTTTTTTATGATTATGTAGTTTCCTACGGGGTTTTCAACGAAAATGACATATTTAAATTATACAACTTTCACAAGTTGAAAGTAGATATAAAAGTTAAGTAGTTAAGCCATCCGTGGTCCAAAATCCATCCGTGTCCATCCGTGGTCCAAAATCCATCCGCTTTATCTGTGATTCTATCATCATCCGTGTCCATCCGTGTTATCCGTGGTTAATTATCTTTCGTGTTCTTTCGTCTTCTTTCGTGAGATTTCGTGGTTCGTGTCCATCAGAGTTATCCGTGGTTCGTGAATTTCGAGGTTGAGAAAGATTCGAAAATATCCGTGGTCGCGACAGATATGGAAGGGATAAGGATGATTTGTCGCAAACGAAGAAGTGTGTCGCAACGAATAGGAGAGAAAAACAAGAAAAATGATTCGAAGTGGGGAAAACAGACTTATCTTTGCAATGTCAAAAGCAAAAAGATAGTTTCATAGGATTAGATATTTAGGTTGATAAAAATGTTAGGTTTTTGGTTATAGGTTTTTAGGTAATGAATAGGTTTGATAGATAGTTTAGTTTTGGTTGAAAAGTAAAGAGAAAGGAGGATGAATCATAGAGATGATCAGTGAGACAACAATTTCACAAAAGGGGCGGGAACCAGATTCCCTGCCCCTTCTCCTTTTTTTAGGCTAAGAATAGTTCATAGTTCATAGTTATATGCAAATTGGGAGTTTTGAGGAGCAAAAATAGTTCATAATTCATAGTTCATAGTTATATGCAAATTGGGA
>JAGCXX010000158.1 GCA_017961115.1 Prevotella sp.
ACAGCATCTGATAGACGTTGGTGTACGCCACTGCTTTCAATCCACCCAGCATGGTGAAGAAAGCGGAGATGAGCAGCAGGGTGAGTGCGGAGAGCCACATCGGAATATCGAATACCTGCCTGATGAGAATGCCTCCTGCAAAGAGGGTGAGTGCCAGCCATGAGATGATGACGGTGACGATGGTGTACCAGGCGAGGATGTTGCGGGTGGACTGGCCGAAACGCAGTCCCATGAACTCAGGCAACGTGTTGATGTTGGCACCTAAGTAACGGGGGGCGAAGACAAAGGCGAGCAGTGCGATGAAGATGAAGGCATACCAGGCATAGTTGCCCGATACGATGCCGGTGGTGAAACCGGCACTGGCACTGGCGATGAGCATCGATGGTCCGACATTGGTGCCCCACATGGAGAATCCGATGTGATACCAGCGCAGTGAGCGCTCGGCGAGAAAAAGGCTGCTTTCTTTCTTGCGCTGCATGCTTGCCCAGATGCCGATGGCAAGCAGGATGATGAAATAGGTGGCCAGGATAATCCAGTCGAGGCCTTGCATGTAGTGTGTGTTCATAATTCGTAGCCTTGATAGTCGTTTGAAATCTCCCACCATATACTTGCCGAGAGGTCCATCTCATCGGTGCTGTCCACGTCGTGGGGGTAAATTTTAATCATGGCACCTGGGCGCACGAAGACAGGCATGCGCTCAAGCGGTGTCTCCACATCATAATACCAGCGGCCGCCGCTCATGCGCTCGCCGGTGAAGAAGTCAACCCACATCCCTTCTGGCAGATAGATGTCGCGGCGGTTGTTGCCGCTCATCACCGGACATACGAGGAAATCGTGACCGAAGTAATACTCGTCGTCGATATGCCAGCACTGACGGTCGTGGGGATGCCGCAGCAGCAGGGCCTGAATAATGGGCATTCCACTCTTGCATGCTTTCTCGCTCTGGTCGATGATATAGGGTATCAGCCGGTAGCGCAGCCGCCACCACTTCTTCACGATGTGAGCGATGGCGGGATAGTGCCAGGGCTCGCGTTTGCAGGTGCCGTGATAGCGCATATGGGAGGTGAATACACCAAACTGCGTCCACCTTATATATATATTGTTGTCGATGGGGGAGTTCATGAAGTCGGGGACGGAGTGGAATCCCGGCACGTCATGGCTCCAGAAAGCAAAACCACTCAGACCGAGATGGAGTCCTCCGCGGAGCGAACCCGCCATACCGTCCCATGAACTGGCACTGTCGCCACCCCAGTGGAGGGGGTAGCGCTGGCATCCTGCCCATCCGGCGCGAGCCCATATGATGCCGTCGCCTGTCTCCTCCTTGGTCACCTCGTAAGCGGCTTTCTGATAGAGCAGGGCATAGAGGTTGTTGAGTTGGGCTGGTGTCATATTGCGGTACTTGGCATCCATGTGGATGTTCTCGCCAAAGTCGGTTTTGATGCACTTCACACCCATTCGGAGCAGGTCGCGCAGCAGCGACTGATACCATCGTGTGGCTTCGGGGTTGGTGAAGTCGATAGTGCCGGCATAGTCAAGAGCGGAGAAATTGCTGCCCTCACTGGCTTGCTCATGTATCAGGGGACCGATGTATTGGTTGGTTTTCGCCTCTTCCAGTTGCTCCGCTCCTTTCGCAATGTATGGCAATTGCCAGAGCGACACCTTGAATCCTTGCTCTCCCAGATGGCGGATGAAACCCTCTGGGTCGGGGACGCGCTCCGGGTTGAACTTCCATTCACACAACCAATCCTGACGAAACCACCCCGTGTCGAGGTGGATGACGTCGCAAGGATAATGTTCCTCACGCAGGCGATGGCAGATGCCTTCCACTTCGTCGGCGGAGAAATAGGTCATGCGGCTCATCCAAATGCCAAACGACCATAGGGGAGGCATGGCAGGGAAGCCGGTGAGCATGCGGTAGGAGCATAGTATATGCTCTGGGGTAGAACCGCCGATAAGAAAGGCGTCGAGGGTGGCGCGGTCGCAGAGAAACTGCACCGAACGGGTGGAATGGTCGGCGAGGGAGAGCTTGCTGTTGTAACTCGTATGGTAGAACACCCCGTAACCGCGGCTGGAGAGATAGAAAGGGATGTTTTTATAGCAGCGGCGGTTGTTGATTCCCTGCCCGTCTTGGTTCTTCAGTTGGAAAGTCTGTCCGCTGAGGTCCATCTTGCGGAAGCGCTCTCCGGTACCAACGAAACACTCGTTGGCGTCACATCGGAAACTGAGGGTGGCACGCTCACAGTGCCCGTCGCTGCCACCGACATAACCGATGGGTAGGGCATCATAGCGGGGTGGGGAGAAATGGTCATCACTCAAGGTGATGCCTTTCCGCTCATCGCCGTCGGGATAGAAGGTGATGAAGGGTGCTGGCTGCGGAGGGGGGAGCAGGTCGCTCCAGTGGTCGAGGACTGGTACGCTGAGGTCGACAAAGGCCCGCATCTTGCCATCAGGCCCGAGGATGGCCGTGCCGTCGAGATGAAGGGGAATCCGCTCCACCTGCATGGTCAGCATCTCGTCGTGCTCAGTCATTTCATCGCCCGTCATGCTGATGAAGAGGCGCAGTATATCTGGGGCATATTCCCTGAGGATGAGGGTGTGGTTCTGCTGCGCGACCTGAGTGTCGGGTGCCATGTCTTCCTGCCGCAACTGGCACTGAAAAGGCATGGTGATATGGATATCGCCGTCATGCTCCTCGATGGCTGTAGGAGCATAGGCTTTCCATAGCGTTTCGTCACCCTGCAGCGAGGGGTCGAAGTCCATGAAGTCGAAGAGGTGGTAGTTGGTGGCTTTCATATTAACCTATGGTTTGGGGACATTGATGCGGATAGCGGGCCCCGGGTTGTTGAATCCTATTTGTTCCTTTGTGACCAGTCCTTTTCCTATGACGCTGTTGTCGCCGATGGTGTAGCCATCGGTGGCGGCATCAAGATAGATAGGGAAGCAGCGGTCATTGGTGGCATAGGGTGCTGGCTCATGGGGATAGATGGCATTCTTCTCAATGACCGATTGCGGTTGGTTGGATAGGGTGTAAATTGCTCCTGTGTCATACAGTTGCATCGCATAGTGGTTGATGCTGTTGTGGTTGATGTTGTTGTGAGACATACCTGTATCCTCGGGTGTCCATCCCCATCCCACACAGATGCCTGAGTAGTTGACGCTGTCAATCGCATTGTGGGTGATGTTGGTGTGGCTCACATAACCGCACCCGATGGCAACGGCACCCCAATCCTCGGTGGTGGCGTTGACGATGGAATTATGGCTGATACTCAGGTTGCGGCATTGTGGGGCAAGGTCAGTGTAAGGCCTGTGCACCTCACGTGGGCTCTCCGCAAAGGAACCGGCGAGGATGGCAGTACCGCCGATGTTGGAGAAATGGCAACCGCTGACCCTGCAGTCGCTGCTGCCGATGGAGAAGTCGAGGGCGGTTGCGGCGAGTTGTGTGAAGGTGCATCTCTCCACGTTGACATGGTTGGCCCAACTGATGCTCATGGCGGCCACGGGGCGTTCTATCCATGCTTGGTTCTCGAGCGTGGCAGCCCAGGGCAGTCCTTCTTTCTCCAATTTATAGGCATCGATGATGGGAAAACCGCCTTGCAGTGTCACATGTCCCTTGTGTAGCGGACGGTTCCAGCAGGCGTTCTCCAACTTCAACCCTTCCAAAGTCACATGGCTCACAGGGTGCTCTGGAGTGCCTTGAATGACAATAAGTTGTTCGATGCCGTCACGCTGTTCGGTGGTCCGCAGCAGAAAGCTGCTGTTGCCTTTCTCGCCGTCGATGACAGGTTGAGGCCAGGGATGCTCAAACTCCAACCTGCTCTCTGGTTCCAAAAAGGTCACCACAGTCTGTTTGCCATTCACCTTCAGTTCCTTCACCCGAAGGATGGCAATCGCCCAGCGCTGGTGTACCACCATTTCGAGATGTGGCTCACGGAGCACTTCTTGGGGTGGGGTGGGGATGGTGATGGTGCGCTCCTCCTTGTCGAAACCGATGATGCGCTCCATACCCTCTTTGGGGAAGAGTTGGGTGTGCCGTTGGGGTGCGTCGCCACAGATCACGGTGCCGTTCTCCCCGCTGATGATGGTGGGTGAGTCTTCGCTTCCGCTGTCCTCTGGTCGGATGAATAGCGGTTCCTCCATATAATATCGTCCTGCCTTGACGATGATGCGGATGCCGCCTTGGCAGCGGGAATCGCCTGTCCGTCTCCATTCGCGGGCCTGCCGCAATGCCTCATGCAGGTTGCCGCCGGATGTGACGACGATGTCACCGGCTAAGACTTCCAAAGGAAGGAGGAACAGCAACAGTGATAGTAGTCTAAGATGATGTTTCATAGTTATAGAGCAGTTGTTTGATAAGGTTGGTCTCTTCTTCATGGTCACGGTGCACGGCTACCCGTATGCTGTGGTCACCGAGCAGTCCCTTGAGCATATAGTGATGGCTTTCTATCTTGAAGAAGGGTTGGCGTAGGGTGTCCATCAGCAGCATACTCCCCAAAGGTTGGAGTGTCATGACGAGTTCGCGTGTCACCGTGCCGTCAAGCAGGTACTGTGAGGCGTGCCATCCTGCCTCAGCGCAAGGTTCGGGTGAGGGGGTAATGCTGATGATTCTCATAGACTCTGACAGATATGATGAACTGCATCTACAAGCGCCTGCAAGTCGTCTTGTGTGGTGTGGTATGACAAACTCACCCTCACCGTGCCCCAGGGGGCGGTGCCTAGTTGTTGATGGATGAGGGGAGCGCAGTGAAGACCTGTTCTTGTGGTGATGCCGTATGCGTTTTGAAGGATATATCCCACATCGGCTGGTTTCAGTCCTTCGATGTTGAAACTGACAACAGGACCCTGTGATTCTCCGCCCTGATTGTCATGGATGTATAGCCTTACTTTCGGTATGCCTTTCAGTTGGGTGATGAGCCATTGGGTTTGTGATTGCAGTTGTCTGAAGATGGTCTCTACTCCTACTTGCAGCACATATTCCACTCCTGCTTTGAGACCGGCGAGTCCGGGTATGTTGGATGTGCCTACCTCATATTCCCAATCTCCATCATCATATCGGATGATGCTGCTGTCGCGCCCGGTGCCTCCAAACATGGTGGGACGGAGGTCAATGCCTGGACGGAAATAGAATCCCCCTGTGCCTTGAGGACCGAACAATGCCTTGTGTCCAGTGAAGGCAATGATGTCAACCCCCCATTTCTCGGCATGGATGGGGATGCATCCAGCGCTTTGTGAGGCATCGAGCATCACCAGGAGGTGGTGTTGATGGGCTTTCTGGCAGATGCTGGCGATGTCGTGTATGGTGCCTGTGACATTGGAACAGTGAGGTAGGACAAGGAGTGACTGACCGTCTATTTGATGACTTGGATTATCTGGATGATCTATATAATCTATACTTTCTATATATTCCAGATGCCCTGGATTGTCCCGATTTTCAAGGGGACGGAGTACACTGTTGTGATTGTCGGTAGTGGCGAGGGCATGGCTGAAGGTCAGTCCGCCAATGAGGCGGTTGAGGGCATCAGTGGCTCCGCTCGTGAGGACGATTCGGTCGTGGTGGCTCACATGGAGAAGGGTGGCAAGGTCTTTGCGCAGCAAGGCAAGTATGTCATCACCCGCTGTGAGCGAACTTCGCAAGGCACTCGCGGGCATGGCTTCCAAAACCTCAGTGATGGTTTTCACCACCGACTGAGGTTTGGGGTAACTTGTGGCTGCGTTGTTGAGGTAGACCATTGTCACTTATTGATGCTCCATCATCTTGAAGCCCATGACCTCTGAAATCTGGCGCAGCACACGGGTGTGGTCGCCGAAGACAAGCACTTGATGGTGCCCGAATCCTGCCAATTGGTGCATGAACCCGCGGGCATCGTTCATCTTGATGTAATAGTATGGTGAGCAATAGACGGCATCAAACTCTGAGCGAAGTACCTCTCCGCGTTT
The DNA here is from genome assembly GCA_017961115.1 of Prevotella sp. GTDB lineage: Bacteria > Bacteroidota > Bacteroidia > Bacteroidales > Bacteroidaceae > Prevotella. The sequence goes on from JAGCXX010000158.1 coordinate 5,935, forward strand.
CACACTCATCGTGTCTGCCATGGGATTGAATCGCCCAAGGGTGATGTATTGTTCCTCATTCTCTGTGAAGTCCACTTGCAGTTTGCCTCCGAAACCCTGTCCTGTGAAAGCCCAAAGTTTGTATTTCAGTGGCTTGCTGCCGTAACCGTTCATGCAGAGGGCAGGCACGGCGTGGTGGATGCGCAGCAGGTCGTCGGTTTCCATATTGGGATTGCCCATGAAAGCGGGTCGCATGGCGGCGGCTTGCATGATGGTCATCGCCAGCAGCGCATTGAGGTCTTCCTCACAGGCACTGGGATAGCCTTCATCCTTCAGGAGCGAGTGGCAGACGCAGGGAGTAAACTTCCTGTTCTGGGGTATCTCACTGGTGCAGAGTTCATGGCAGGCGGTGGAGAAAGCGTTGCATTCGTATGCCTCCATCATCCGCTTGGCAGCAAGGTAGTACTTGATGTCGTTGATGAACCACTCCTTGCGCACCTTGGTCTCCAGTGCATTGCCCCAGATACGCTCTGCGATGGGAGAAGCTTCGTCATCGGTTACCTCGTCCATGAACTTGAAAATGTCCTTGAAGGGCAATTTGACAATCTCCATGCCGTAGCGGCTGCGGATGAGTTCGGGGTCGCGGATGACACTCTGCAGACCAAAAGTAGGCATACTGCCGTGGGTAAGTACCAACGCGCGGGTGTGGGCAACCACCTTGCGCACCCAAAGCACGTGTGCAATCTCGTTGAGGTCTTGGATGTCCATACAGACATATGCCTCTACGCCTATTGAGCGGCAGTAGGCGGCGAAGTCGATGCCCTCGTTGCCGTTCTGCATGATGACGACGGGTTTGCGGTAGCGTTCCAACTTGGGGATGCGCCAGTTCATGCATAGGAAAAAGTCTACCTGCTCGATATCTTCCTCTATCTGTGCATATATCTCACGGCTTACCACGAAGGTTTCGTCGTAACGGGCATCGATAGCAGGAAGCAGGGTGATTTCGGGAGTGGCTTTCTTCAGTTCTTCATTTGCAGCCTCAAATGCGGCTGTGGCGGCGGCATTTTCTGCCTCGGGGGTCATGTCCTTGGCATATCCCGCACGGCAGGGTCCCTCCCAAAAATGGGAGTGGGTGAGGCAACCCACAATGGGGCGCACCACCAGTTTCTGTTCCATTGCTTTTTTCATGTCTTTGGGATTGAATTAATTAGAAGGTTATTCCTTTTCCCATAAGACGTTTCAGATATGGCACATGTACTCAATTAACAAATGCATCGATTCTCACCTGACCACGTATTTTTTCCTGTTTTTGATATAGATGCCATGTGTGGGCTGAGTGGAGCGGCGAACACCAGAAATGTCGTAGATAGGAGTAGGGGAGTTGGTGGTGATGGCATCCTGTATGCCAGCAGGTTCATGGTCGAATTGCCAGGCATCGAATTTCACGTTACTTGCCTCGGTGAAGATGAAAAAGATGTTCTTCACACCTTGAAACACACTCGGGTCCACCTCGAAAGTATGTTCCGAGGTGCTTGACGAAGAGAACTCAAATGTGGCCACCGTCTCGTATGAGACAGCCTGGAAGCGAATTTCCAGTTTCCCCTTGCCACTCGCCTTGAGGGTGAAGAGTTTGGCTCCCTCGTCGCCAAAGTCCACATTGCGCACCATCGTCCATGAGCCTGTCCTCATGTTGATTTGCATATTGCTTGAAGCATCGTTGCCTAAAGTGCTGACTGAAGTAACTTTTGTGATGTTGGTGAAATCCTCGTAGTTGACACCGCCTGAGGTGGCCATCGTCTCAGCCTGCTGCAGGTCATAGGGATTGAGGTTGCGGACAGCACTCGGACCTTTTTTGGTCATGGTGATTTGTTGGATGGTCTGTGTGCTTTCGTTCACGTTTGCTTTTTCCACACCGATGGAACGAAAACCAGAGGCTCCTGTATTCATGTCCTGCTCCAGCATTGATGAGTGGAAAAACAAGTAGTAGTCATTGCCAAATTTTTGAAGGTGGGTATGGTTGTTGCCCCATCCGAAACCGAAGTTGCCTTCGTTGGGCACATATTCTCCTTTGTACTCCCAAGCGTCGGGGTCCAAAGGGTTGTCGGTCACCATATAGCACATGCTGCACGACGAAGGTGCCTTGTTGTTGCCGCGCTTGGCGTATTTGCTCCAGTCGTTGCGGTCCGACCATGAGGTGTTGTATGTATAGACATATCTGCCGTTCATCATATTGAGTTCGCTGGCTTCAAACAGATAAGGGGCAGGGAGGTCGACTGCCTTTCCGTCAAGTGCTGTCATGCTCTCCTTGAGCTTGGCGATGCGGGAGTTGCCTGGCATCAGTTTAGTGCCTTGACTATTGGGATCGCCGCCACCGAAGGCAATCCAACCGACACCATTGTCGTCAATCACCACGCCTGGGTCGAAAATCCAGTTGCAGGGTTTGACACCAGGTGTGTCGCTGTCGATGAGCGGCTTGCTCAGAGGTGACCGCCACGGACCGATGGGGGTGTCGGCTCTCAGCATGCCCACGCTGCCGCCGCTATTGGCGAAATAGAGAAAGAACTCATTTTTGCCTTGTTTGTTCACACGCCAGGTCACTGATGGTGCCCAGGAGGCGGCAAAACGCCATCCCCAACTGCTACAGAGCTTGGCGACATCGATGGTGCCGTGGAAAGTCCAGTTGACCATATCATCGGAGGAGAAGACGACCAGTGATTTGATGGCTCCGTAGTCGTTGCTGCCTTTCTTTCCATTTTGGATGAACTGCTGATGGTCGTTGGTTCCGTAAACATACACCCTGCCCTCAAATTCCAATGCCGTAGGGTCGGCACAGAACACACACGAACTGATGGGGTTGCTGTAATATGCGGATTTGTAGTTCTTGGCAGCACTTTGTGCTGTCGCATGGATGCCAACAGAGAGCATCACCACTGCGGTCAAAAATCTCAATTTCATGATAGTCAGGTTTTGGTTGATGCAAAGGTAGTGCAAGGTGTGGACAATACAAAATAAAACCTTTATATTTTTTGCGAAACCGATGTTTGCTTTCGGTGTAAAGCGGCATAAGCACTCTTTTTCCTATTTATCGGCGAAAAATGATACAAATAGTTTTGTATTATTCTTAATTTTTTATACTTTTGCAAAGTAATGCGGGTATTTTGAATTGATTGATTAAGAATAATAGAATAAAACAAAGCTGATATGCAACTCATCGTGTTTATTGTTGTTGCTGTCCTCGTTTTGGGAGGTATTGTTTTCGTTATCTTTCAGAACAGGCGTCAGAAAGTCTTGGCTCAGCAATGTGCCAAGGAGGTGCAGCGATTCAATGAGAAGTTGGAGCAACTTTCCAACCCCTCGCATTTCTTTTCCGATGAGGAATTGGTGCAACTAAAAAAAGAGTTCAATCCTGTACTCGATGTTGTCAATGAATTGTATGATAGTTCCCTCATCTCCAATGACTATCTTGACGATTTGGGACTTCACGACTTCATCGAGAAGAGGAGAATCCTCAACCACATCCAACTCAACAACAACAGGGCTTACAAAGGGGAGTAAGCCCGGCTTTACAATCTTCAATTGATTATGCACCCTGCAGGAATGCGAATGTCTTTCTTGCCGGTGGTGGCATCGTAGTCGATGCTGACCTCGCCATAGAGTGTTTGGAAGGAGGCCCTAACCTGTCGGATGTCACCAATGGCATGAGGGTCGATGACCAGATGGCGCATGCCATGTGTTCCTTCCTTCTGACGGAATCCGGCAATTGAGCGAAACAACCATTCGTCGATTTGTCCCAGCATGAAATGGTTTTCTGAGGAACCTTGCCGTGGGTCCCATTGTTCGGTGAGCGTGGTGGCTCCTTGTGCGAGTTGGAAGCCATAGCCTGGAGTCTCATAATGGTTGAGCATCTTGAAAAGCAGTTCGTTGTGACCATTGTCAGCCAGTACACGGAAGAGGTAGCGGTTGCCCACATCGCCTGTAGTCAATCGGTCGCCATGTTCATGGATGTTATTGATAAGGCTCTTTAGCACCGCTTCCTTATGCTCACCTGCAATACCGAGGAACAGCGGCAAGGCATTGCTTGTCTGACTGCCTGAACCATAACTGTGGGAGTCTGGGTGGTAGAAGTGGCGGTTGAACGACTCGGTCACCTCTTTGCAGAGTGTGGCATACTTGTCAGCGTCTTCATCGTTGTGGGTCATGCGGGCAGCCTCGGTGATGAGTTGCAGGTCATAGATGTAGTGTGCGGTAGCCACAAGCGGCACAGGAGTGTTTTGTGCAAATCCTGGTTTGTTGGGACCGTAGTCATACCAGTCGCCGAGACCATGGCTGACGATACCGTCATCTGCCCGCGTGGTGAGGTAGTCGACATACCGCCGCATCGGTTGATAGTTGTCGGTGATGAGCGTGCTGTCGCCATACATGTCGTAATACATGAAGGGCAGGATGATGAGGGTGGAGCCCCATTCGGGTGAGTCGTCAAATAAATTGCCGAACGACACATATTGTGGTGCGGTGGTGGGCACCATGCCGTTAGGTTTCTGTGTGTCTACAATATCACGGATGATTTTGGGTACGAGAGTGGTCATGTCGTAGTTGAAAAGCAGCGACGGACCGCAGAGATGGTCTTGTTCCAACCATCCCAGTTTCTCTCTATGTGGACAGTCGGTGAGCACCGCCTGCATGTTGCTGCGCTCTGCCCGTTCGATGAGGCGATGGGTGCGGGTGAATAGGTCGTTGTTGCACCAGAAGATGGAGGTCTCGGGTGCGGAGTTGTAGATGAAGCAACTCTTTAGGTCATGCACAACGGGAAGTCCTTTGGGGTTGGATTGTCCTTCCATGACGGCTCCCTCCACTTGAATATAGCGGAACCCATAATAGGAGAAACGGGGATGCCAGCTCTCTTTTCCGTCACCTCGGAGAATGTATTCGTAGTAGTGCTGGCGTCCGGTCTGAGATTGGTCGCAGACACCCTGTGGGGTGAGTCGCTCGGAAACGAGCAAGGTCACTTTCTGTCCTCGTTTTCCCGACACGGTGATGGTGGGAAATCCTGCCAGGTTTTGTCCCATGTCGCAAACGAAGGCGGAGGCATCCACTGTGCGTCGTGTCTTGGCAGAGGCGGCCTCAAGGGAATCTGATGGGATGGCCTGCCATGATTGTACTCCGTAGTGCTCCATGATTCTGACAGGATGGCAAGTCTCTGGACTCAATCTACCTTGGGGGCCTTCCACGATGATAGCCTGTCGCCAACGGCTGTCATCAAATCCTGCCGTCGAGCATCCTGATTGCTCCAGTCGTGCGTCATACGACTCTCCACCAAATATGCTGTTGAAGGTAATGGGACTGAGAGTCCATCTCCAGGAGGTATCGCTGACAATGCTCTCTGTATTGCCGTCATCGTAGGTGATGTCCATCCGCAAAAACAACTGTGGAGGACCGAAACTTGTTTGAAGTTTGCTGTAGCGGTTGCCGCGCTGCACATTGAAAAAGCCATTGCCCAATAGTACGGCAACAGCATTTCCGCCCTGACGCAGAAGAGGAGTCACGTCATGGGTGTTGTAATATACAGTCCTGCTGTATTCGCTCCAAAGAGGGGCAAACTCGCTGTCGCCCACCTTCTGTCCGTTGAGGGAGAGTTCATAATGTCCAAGACCACTGACATACACCACAGCATCAACCACTTTTCGGGGGGCATGGAATTCCTTGCGGAGGATGATGCTCTTGGCGGATAGCGTATCCACATGTTCCCATCGTGTCTTGAAGGTGTCTTTCCTGAATACTTCGTTGCTCCAACGACCGTCAGGGATGCCTGCCTGTTGTCTGGTAATGGCACCAATCCATTGGGGGTGTCTTCCTCCTTCTGGTTTGGCAATATCCTTTGGTGCCACGCGGAGTTGTTGTGCACGACTCCACTCCGACCACTTCGTTCGTTTCCCTTTATTGTCTTTGCACATGATGCGCACCTGCCACTCATAACCGTGACGGTTGGGTGCCAAGGACGGCAGAGATATCAGTTGGCTCTCAGTTGTATGTACCTTGCCACTGTCATAGACTTTTTGGTGGAAAAGGCGCTCATGCACCCTGATTTGATAAATGTCCTGCATGATGGCCGCCTGTTTTTTGTCGGCATATTGCCACCCAACGCGAATTTTGCCATCCACGATGGCTGCCGTTCCACTTTGGTGATTGCAGGACGTTCTTGTGATGATGGGCTGTGCGTTGGTGTGGAGGAAAACCAACAGCAGGAGGGTCAGGAAACGGATTCTCATGGACGTAATGATGAGTCGGTGATGACTTGATGGGTGATGTTGCCGTTGCTGAGGATTCCCTCCACAATGCGGCCTTTGGTGGCATGCAGGCGGAAACGGACATCCCATTCTCTGGGCCAGGCGGAGAAGAGAATCAACTGCCCGTCGGGCGCCTCTTGCAGCAGCATCTCCTGCAAGCCAATCATCGCCGCTCCGCCGCGGTTGAGGTCAGGTGCCCAGTCGAAACCTGCATCCCAGAAAGCAGGAAAGCGGTAGGGACCATCGGCTAACTTCTCGGTGTTGAGTCGCCTTGCCTCGTTGGTGAGTCCCAGACAGGCTGCCCAGATGTTGTCTTGCTTCCATCCCTTGGTGCTGCGCATGGCGGTGGCGTGTGGGTCTTTCCAATAGGTGTTGCGGGCTATGTC
>JAGCXX010000159.1 GCA_017961115.1 Prevotella sp.
AGTTCGATGCGTCCCACAATACCATTCCAGTCGCCTTGTGTCTGGTCGGTGACGCTGTGCGAGTCTTGTCCCACGCACACATTCTCGATGCCGTTGTAGACAAGGATGGTGATGGTGTTGGACTTGCCGAAGCGTACGAAATGAGTGATGTCGTACTGATGGGGCGTGCTGAGCGACATCTGGTGACCCACTTTCTGTCCGTTGACATAGACGGTTGTCTCGATGTGAGGGCGCTCAAGGAATAGGGTCACCGGTCCCTTCCGCCATTTGCGGGGCACCACAACGGTGCGCTCATACCAGGCGTTGCCCACATAGTGTTTTGAGGGGGTGAGGAAGAAGGGGAATTTCATCCTGCCGGGTTGGCGGTATCGCTCCATGTAGGGGTTGTGGTAATAGGAGGAGTCGTAGAGCGATCCCACCCATTGTGTCTCGGGTGTGACCTCGTCGCCCATGCCGTTGGTGAGCATCGAACCGGGCAGAGTGATGGTTTGGGTGTATGCGGAGGGCATGGCACCTTCCTTGGAACGGTCGACGGCAAACCGCCATTGTCCGTCGAGGTTGATGGTGTGCTGTGCAGCGGTTTCGGTGAAAGAAAAAAAGCCGCAGAGAAGAACGGCCCAAAGCAGTGTAAGGTTTCTCATATTGTTTTCCAATTATTTCTGCAAAGGTACGAATAAACGAGAGAAAAGCCAAATGACATTTGACTTTTCTCTCGTTAGAATTGGGCTGTATGCAATATGAGGTCCCTAATTCCTGATGGATGTTTATGGAGGTTTCAAACCCTCATTTTTTGACCTTTTCTTAATAGTCAAAGTCGGTCAGCATACCATCGGTGTAGAACTCATTGCCATAGCAGTTGCTCTTGCCCATCTCGTATGTGGTCTTGATGAATTCATCCTTCAAATTGGAATATGCGACATCTTTGTTGGGGAAATATTTGTGCAGGCATGACTTTACAGCTGTTGGCAACTCTTCTATTGGAAGAAGGTGTCCTTTTTCGTGCAAGTCAAGAGTGACGGTCATGATGGAGAAAAGCAGTCCGACGAATGTTATGAGGATAAGCTTTGAAGTTTTCATAATTCTTTGTTTTTTGAGGGTGATTATTATTTTTATTATTTATTATCTCTTTTTTTTGTCTCTAGGAGGTGTTTTGTTCCTTTTGACATTGCAAAGTTAAGTTGGGTTTCACCCTCATTCCAAAAAATATCTTCTTTTTCTCCTCACTTCGTTGCGACACATCCATGATATTGCGACAAATATAAAATCACCCCTTTATTTTTGTCGCAAAAGGGGTGATTTTCTGACTATGAATGATGAACGATGGACTAAATCTTGTATTCCACAAATGCTTCCATCGCCTCGTAGCAGGCAAGGCCAAGTTCGTCATAACGCCTGGCTGTTTCGCGGTTGCGGTCTTCGGCGCGCTGCCAGAAGAGCCGTTCGTCGTTGCCGAGGAAGGGCGCACTCTCCATCTGGCTTTGGTGCTTGAGAATGGCATTGCGCTTCTCGCGCAGTTCCTCCGGACTCATAGGCACGCACATCTCGATGTCGGCGATATCCCATTCTGCCCAGGCGCCTCGGTACATCCACACCCTGCAGTCCTTGAGCCATTCCGCCCCGATGCGTTTCTCCTCGTCGATGGCAGCAAGGACGGCATCGGTGCATTTGCGGTGGGTGCCGTGTGGGTCGGCAAGATCTGCTGCAACATAAATCTGATGTGGTTGGACGGCAGCAATCAGTTTTTGGATGATATGGACGTCCTGTTCGGTCATGGGGAGTTTTTCTATCGCGCCTGACTCGTAGAATGGAAGGTCAAGGAAATGAATATGATCGCTGGGAATGTTGTTGTAGGCACAGGCGAGACGTGCCTCACCGCGACGGATGAGTCCCTTTAGCGTAAGGACTTCTGCGATGTCGGTCATGACAGGGGCCTTCGTCGTGGGATGCAGGTATTTGTTGTCGCCATAGGCTGCCAGTTCTGCCGCTTCCTTTTCTCGGATAAACTGCTTCACACGTTGGTAGGTGTGGTCGATTACTTCATCGGAACCATTGGCGAAAAGTGCGTTGAAACCATTGATGAAATGCATGAAGCGCGTCACCTCGTCATCGTTGACGGCAATGTCACCGCTTGTCTCGTAGGCGACATGCACGTCATTGCCTTGCTGGATGAGTCGGCGTATGGTGCCGCCCATGGAGATGACGTCATCATCTGGGTGGGGTGAGAAGACAACAACACGCTTGGGAAAAGGTTTGGCGCGCTCTGGCCGGAGCGTGTCATCGGCATTGGGCTTGCCACCGGGCCATCCCGTGATGGTGTGCTGCAACTCGTTGAACACCTCGATGTTCACAAGTCCTGCGGAGCCGAACTGCTCAACCCAGTGTCTCATGCCGTGCTCGAGATAGTCTTTTGTGGATAACTTCAACAAGGGTTTGCCAGTCTTGTGGCAAAGTTCTACGACTTCCCTACGCAACTTGTGCTCGGGCATCGTGATGGTGGAAGTAAGGTTCAGGTTCATAGTCTCTGCAAAAATAGAAAAATTCTTTTGTTGCTGCAATTTTTTCTGTATCTAATTCCATGAAAAATGAGGAGAATGCCGCGCGGCATCCTCCCCATACAAGTGCATTTGGAAATATATAAGAAAAGGTTATCAGTCGTCAAAATCGGTCAGCATGCCATCATTGTCGAACTCCAATTCGAAGCCGTTGTTCATGCCCACAGTATAGGTGGTCTTGATGACTTCATTCTTTACCTTCGCATAAGCGATGTTGTTGTAGGGGAAATGGTTGTGGACATAGGTCTTGGCTGCCATGGGCAACTGCTCTTCTGGAATGATGCGGTCTTCGTCAAGTATGTCAACTGTGATGGCCATTGCGGCTATAATCAGACCAACGAATGATGCGAGGATAATTTTTGACTTTTTCATAATTGTATTTTTTGTTTTTTATTTTTTTATTTGTTTGATTTCTCACTTTTGTCGTTCAGGAGGTGTTTTGTTCCTTTTGACATTGCAAAGTTAAGTTGAGTTTTAACCTCATTCCAAACAAATTCGTCTTTTTCCCCTCATATCGTTGCGACAGCCTGCTGCATTTGCGACAAATGTGGAATCATCCCTGAAAATCTGTCGCAAAAAGGAGATGGGACTTACACGAAAGCATATCTTTCGCTTGCCAAGACCTCCACAGCCTTGTCAAAGTCTTTCTCCTTGACGAACACGTAATCGGTGTTGTATGTGGAGATGGCGAAAATGCCGATGCCGTTTTCAGCAAGACATGATGATATTCCCGCAAGGATGCCGACCAAGGAGAAATCCAAGATGCCCTCTATCCGGAATACCTTCCATCCGTCGTTGCGCTCCAGCACCCCAGGCGGCACGGCTGACGTGGGGCAGACAAGGGATTTTTCCTCGTCTGTAGAACCCAAGAACATAAAATCGCGGTCTAAGTTGATACCCGTATAGTCTTCCACCTTGCAGACGGAAAACACGCCCTCAATGGTCTTCAGTTTGATGCATTCCCTTTCCATTTTTTCTTCCCTTTCGTAAAACCTAATCCATCCCAATTGTTCTCACAAGTCTCTTTTATTCCTTCCTCGATATCTGAATAGTTATCTTTAGTCATATGTTTTTTGTGGGATAGAAGAACGTTCTCAGTTCTTGCGATAATCGGAAGGTAATAACCCGGTATCGTGTTTGAAATACCGGCAGAAGAAAAGGTGAGTATGATTGGGAATGGAAGTTGTGTTCTCGAGATTTGTCTTGGCAGCATTTGGCCGATTTTTTATCAAAGGTAAATATTTGCACCGATTTTTGCAAGTTCTTGATTTAAAAAGCGAGTTATTTAACATTATTTGCGGACAATTGGTAATGCTGGTTTGGAATAGATGTGGTAATTTTGCATATCGATTATTGAATGATGTATAACATCAATGCACTGATTTCATTTCTGGCAGCCTTTTCTTTGTCAGGGTTGCCTATGCTCAGGAAACTTGCACGGTTTTCTTCGATTTGAATGATGACGGTGTTGAAAGCATTTCGATGAATTACAAAATAGAATACTGCACATATAGAAAGAAATGAAAAAGAATCTGCTGACAGTCATCGTCGCTTTGGTTTCTTTTACGGTCATCGCTCAGGACAAGGAAACGGCATCGGCTAATTTCCGTAATACCTTTTGCATCCATGATGACGGCTCTCTTTCCTCCTTCAAGAATCCTCCCCTTTCCTATGCACCTTTCGTGCGCTGGTGGTGGCCGGGCAATGATGTGGAAACGAAAGAACTTCAACGGGAGATGAATCTTTTTGCCCGCCATCACATTGGCGGCGTGGAAATACAGTCGTTTGCGCTGGTCGTGCCACCTCCCATGGAACGGATGGCGCAGCTCATGAGTTTCGACACCGACGCCTATTATTCCAACCTGAAGACAGTGATGGAAGCGGCACTGCGCAATGGCATGACGGTGGACCTGACCAACGGTAGCGGTTGGCCGGCCTCTGGCTCCCATATTTCAGAGGCTGAGGAAAACCGTTCCCTTCAGTATGGGATGGCCATCATCCCGCCAGAAGGCGGCACCTTGGAAATCCCAAGGTCTGAACGGCAGGACAGTAAGTTTGCCGACCTTGTAGGTTTGCTGGAGGCTGAGGTGTCTGAACCTGCCACTGACGGTTCGCGGCAGATACAAAAGGTGAAGATGGTCAAGACCTCTTCCTTCGCGCCCGGAAAAGCCGATGTCGGATTCCAACGTGTGCTCATCGCGCTTTGGAACGTACCCTCGCAGGAAACGAACATGATTGTGGCCAAAATGGATGCCGGGAATGTGATGGACCATTTCGACACCAATGTCCTCCGAAAGAATTATGACCATTATTTCGGGGCGGCGACCGGTTTGGATGCGTATTACGGAAAACCGTTCCGTGCCTTCTTTAACGACAGTTATGAATTTAAGGTCGACCGGCATTTCACTGCCGATTTCTTGGACGTGTTCCGCACCCGGCATGGTTATGACCCTACACCCTACTTGCCTGCCAATATCTGGTACGGGTACAACAACATGTACGACAACGGGCACACGGCTCCGCAATTCCGCTTCGGCGACGAGGACTGGCGGCTCCGCTACGACTACGACCTGACGGTGAGCGACCTGGTGAGGAAGCATTTACTCAAAGGCTCCTCTTTCTGGGCACATGAGCACGGCCTGCTGCACCGCACCCAGGCATACGGTCTTCCCATGGACTATATGGGAGCTGCAGGTGATGCCGATATTCCTGAGACCGAGAACATGACCTTCGGCGGAGGAAGCGAAGGAGGGCTGAAGATGGTTTCCTCCGGAGCCATGTTGTACAACAAACCACTTGTCAGTGCAGAATCCGGAGTCCATATCAACCGGGCTTTGATGGTTACGCCCCAGAAACTACGTTCCATTGCAGACAAGCTCCTTTCCAGCGGTATCAACCAGATTATCTGGCACGGTTCTCCTTATAAATATGTAGTCGAAGGCCATCTCTGGGAACCCTTCTACAATTCAATGATTGGGGTCAACTTTTCCTCTGACCTGGATGAGGAAAACGTTTTTTGGGACGAACTGGCCGATGTCAACCAATATGTCCAACGTGCCCAGTATCTGATGCGAAGCGGCAAGGCCGAGTCCGACATCCTTGTATATTATCCCTTCCTGGAATATAGCAGCACTGTAAAGAATCCGGAAGAAATCCTCTTTTACGGAATGCTCCCTGAGACGGAGCCTGGGGCTGACATCGAACAGGAAGCCCCGCAAGATGCTGCAGGCAAGTGGTTGAGCGGTATATGGCCAGTACTGAACGAACTGGAAAGTCGTGGACTCACTTGGGCGTGGGTCAATGATGAATCCCTGCAGGAGATGACTGCTACACCTGACGGACGTCTGCATATCCGTGGCAACAGCTACTGCGGACTTGTCCTGTATGACCTGCCCTGGATTCAAATGGAAACCGCCAGGAACCTCAATCGGCAATCTGCTGCGAACTTGCTGATGATTGGCGATTTGCCAACCAAGCAACCTTCTTTCAAAGATTATGCGAAAAATGACAAGAAAACCGCCACGCTGATGAAGAAGGTGGCGACAGGAAAACACGTCTGTCATAGCATTCGAGACTGGGTGGTTTCAACCCCATTGAAAACGTTAACGGGAGGAGAACGGGTTCGTACTGCCCGTCGGCGGATTTCCGACAACGAGTTGGTTCAACTCTATTGGAATGTGGACAATGGATGGAAGGAAATCAACATCCAGGCTGATGGTGCCCCCTATGCTTATTGGTTTAATGCCGAAGACGGGAGTGTGGCAGCCGCCGGCAGGACTTCTTCCGGTGAAATCAAAGGTGTGCTCCCTCCGCTTTCTACTCGCTTCCTTCTCGTCACGGATACCCCGATATCGAATGCGCAAGCCGACCTTCCTGTCATTACTGGAGAATCTTCCATCGAATTGGGAAAATGGACTTTGCAACGTGGTGAACAGGTCATCCATGACACTCAGTTAGGTGATTGGCGGAACATTCCACAACTGGCCGATTCCTGCGGAGAATCAGTTTACACCACTCGTTTCTCATTAGAAAAAACTGCCACAAGATACTTTCTTGATTTGGGTGAGGTTTACTACACCGCCGAAGTGCACATCAATGGCAAGGCTGTTGGAAAACGCGTCTGGAAACCGTTCAGATTCGATATTACAGACTATGTGAAAAGCGGAGAGAACGTATTGGAAATCCGCGTGAAAGCATCTGACTATAACGCGAAAGTCCTACGTGGCCGTGAGGGTGATGCCACCTTCTCCTCCATCGCGAACTCCGGACGCATGGCCAATGGACTGAAGGGGCCGGTGGTGATTATCAGTGAGCAGTAAAAAACTGTCCTCTCGACAGCGTGTCAATTCAAATCGGCCACGTCCTGTCTCACGACAAGATGTGGCCTCTTCCTGCCTATATATAGGTCGTTGTATTGTATAATTGAGTTTATGATCGTTTTTTATCAATTGTTAGTCGGGGCAGGAATTCTCCAGTTTTTTAGCACTGAGAAAAAGCATGTCCTTGATATAAGAGTCGTTGAATTTCTTGGCAATGTTCTTGAGCCGTGAGATGCAGACAGCCTTCTCATCCCGGTCCAACTGGTCGGCATGCTTGCAGAGTTGCAGGACAATGCCCGCAGCAACAACAAGATTCTCGTCGGAGTTGTCGCCATCGGTCATTTTTTGTGTGATGATTCCAAACAGTCGGTGCCATTCGCTGTTGCTGAGGTTTTCCACACGGTCCATGGCGTTCGCCAACCATTCATCATTGTTCTCGGTGATTGAAAATAAGTGTGTATTCCCTTCATTGGGCAGGAGCCTCCATTCTTTAGAATGCATGTCCCAGAAGAAAGGCTTTCCGTTGAATTTCCTTATCTGCTCCATGTCAGGAACAGTAATGTCCTTGAGCTTTTCCATCTGCTCGGTCCAACCGGTACCGGGGAGTATGCGAAGCGCCGTGGTATCCGCTCCAAAAGTGCGGCCGAAATTGAAAGAAGGTGAGGATCCATACGATGGGTCAGGCGTTTCCCCGTAGGCAATTACCATGTATCCCTCCATAATGTTGGGGTCGTTGGGGTCGCCGGCATCCCACCATTCGGCTGCATAAGCATGGCGATAGCCTTGGTGTTCTTCGTCGGGGAAGGTAAGGATGAAGTAGGATGATTGATTCTTTCCTCCGAGGGAGATGTTCTGTCCACCTTTTTGGACAATCTGGTAGCGGTAACGTGGGGCATTAGGAGAGGTGCTGATGAATGCCATCTTGGCATTGTCCTTGTCTTTCTCGAATGCCTCCTGCAGCAGATTTGGCAGGCCGTTCTTGAGACTTCCTATCTTGAACCCCAGATAATAGGTTGAAGAGACAACCCTGCCCGTGGAGTCACGCACTTCATTCTTGCTTAAAGAGGGGTGGACGGTTGTCGATTTCTCGATTTTCTCAAAGGCCCTCACAACGTTCTCCTGCGCATGTGATGCCATTGTCGCTGCCATTGTGAAAAGGGCTAGAAGGATGCATTTTTTAGTTTCCATAACGCTTATGTATTCTTAATTTGTAATTGTGTTCACTTGATAAGTTGGATAAGCCGGTAGCGGGTTAAGTGATGGGAAGTCTCACAGTCTTATGGGAGATGGTTGGTTCTCCTCCGTGATGACATAGTTGCCCTCCTCGTCGATGACCAGCTGAATGTTGGGGCTATGGGGCAAGGCATTGAAGGATGCTTCTACCACACCATTTCTGAGGGTCTTCCGGCTTTGTCCAATGGTCTTCTCACAGTCTTTGAGCAGTTCCCGTGCTATGGTGACGTTTTTTTCGTCTTTCCAGATGCCGGTACCCAGCGTGTCCTCATAGAGGGAGCTGTTGAAGTCCAATGCATCGGACTCCTCCTCGATGGGTGTCTTGCTGGACCTGTTGGTATGGTTGGTCCTTGTGGTCCTGACCTCTGTTTTCTTGGCGACGGTTTTGTTTTCAGGAGCAGGACATGTCTCTGCCTTTATGTCAATCTCGTCAGTGGTCGCGGCATGGTCATCATACTTTTTCTCCTCCACTTTCGTGGGAGAGTTTCCTGCCATCGTCACGGCATTGCTGTCGTTTTTTCCTTTCGGCCATGATATCATCAGGATGACAGCCAATGAGGCAACAGCCGTCATTATGGCAACCCATCTCCATGGCTTTTTGCGTGGGGCAGTGGACAATCGCTGTTGCTCTCGCTCAGCCATGATGCGGTCGTAGAGCGCCTCGCCCATCGTCAGTTCGCCAAGCATCAGCCTGATGGGTTCCCATTCCTTGGGAATGTCGTCTCGCAGCAGTTCTGCAGCCAACCGCCTCTCCTCGTCAGGTGAAGTGGTGCCTTCGAGATACTTGTCAATGAGCAATTGGATTTCTTTATCTTTCATTTTCCAAGTCGCTTGAGTAGTTCATCATATACCTTTTTTCTAGCTGCCGACACCATGACAGAGACTGAGTTTCTCAGGATGCCAGTCCGTGTCGACACTTCTTCTGTAGAAAGACCCTCTATCTGTCGGAGTTCGAACAACTGCCGTTCTCTGGGTTTCAGTCTTGCGATGGCCTCGTGCATCATCCTCTGTGCCTCTTTTTCTTCCAGGTGCTCCTGGGGTGTTCCCGACGGGTCGGGAAAGAAAAGAAGGCAGTCGTCCAGACCATCATGTCTATCGCTCTTTCTTCTGAAACGGTTGATGCAACAGTTTTTCGCCACACGGATGGCCAGTCCGCCAACATTACGCCCAGTGTCGATATTCCCGCAGTAACGCCATAGCAGCATCATTGCCTCCTGAACTGTGTCCTCTGCATCCTCCTCATTGCCGAGGAATGCCAGGGATACTTTCAGCATTTCTGCCCGTAGCCGTGGAGCCATCTGTTCGAATTCTGAGCGTGTCATATATTATTAATACGTTTGGAATGACGGATTATTAAGTCAGAAAACAAAAAAAAGATGATGTATTGTGGATAATGGGCTCTGGCAAAAAGAATAGAATCCACTAAAATTTGGAGTTCTCAACCCAATCCATTATATTTGTGGTGAAAACGAGTAGATAGTTCAATAACGAAACTGAAAAGTCTGCTAATCAAGAATAGAAAGAGAAAGACAGGCAAAACTGTCGGAAAGTTATACCGATATTGCTATCGTACATATGAGAAAGAAGAGTAGAGAAATGGATGCGGCATTCGCATTGGAGGTCATGGACAATGCCCCTTATATTACTGTCAGTTTTACGAGACCAAACGGCAAGCCATACGGCGTGCCCCTGTCATTGGCACGTACAGATGAAAAGACCTTCTATTTTCACGGAGCTATGGAGGGCGAGAAGATGGATTGCATAGCCTATAGTCCTATCGTCGCATTGTCTGCCGTGACCAAATGCGCCCCTACCGTAGGTCCGAAAGATGGCAGCTTCACACTCCAGTATCGTTCGGCAATGGCTATGGGCAAAGCAGAGATTGTAACGGACAGAAAAGAGAAGATAGAAGGATTGAGAGCCATCTGCCAACGTTTCCTCCCTCACCACATGGATGCTTTCGATGGAGCCATTGAGCGGAGCCTGGAACGTACAGCCGTGGTGAGGATAACCTTAACAGAACCGCCTACAGGCAAACGCAAGCAATATGACAAACACGGCGATCAAATGACGAACGAGCGAGAGCAGAGCCAAGCTTGCTTGAGCTCTGCCTAGTGAGGAGGAACTGTCTATTTGATTTTCAGTTGATACGCTTTACTGCGGTTGGATTCTATCTTGAGGTCAGAATGTTTCTCTATGACTGGCTTTAGCCTGCAAATCAAGGTGTATAGTGTCTCGCTTGCATCGGGTTTCTTGGGCCATAGAGCATTACAAATCTCCGTTTTTGTCAGAGAATGGGATGGAGATAGGAAAAACATCTCCATCAGCTGGTGTTGCATGGGGGTAAGCTGTACCTGACAGCCATCGGCAGCAAAGAAACGACCATCCTCCTCAGAGTATGTAAGTCCGCCATATGCATTCCCATTAGTAATGGTCTCCACTAACGGCTCACCCACGGCCATTGGTCGACGGCGATACCACATCAGCATTGCCCAAAAGCCTGTCAACACCCATAGGATGGTAGCTGGCCTTTGGTCTGAAAGGCTGAAGATGGTTGCCTCTGAGCAATGGGCATATGCCCTGAATGTCTGTCCATGGGTATCAACCGCCAAAGTAGCCTTCCCTCGCAGTTCTGCTATCTGCAAGTGATTATTGAACGTACGGATAGTGTCCTGACTGATGACATCGCTCTGCTGTTCCTCCAAGGCCAGTGCCAGCGCTCTTTCCATGTCCTCACTTACCACCCGACTTGCCCAACTATAACTACCAATGCTGGTCAGGCTCGAAGCGATAATCAGTGCAAATAGCACGAAGACTGTATATCTTTGCTGTTTCATGACGTTTCCTCTCTTATACTTTAAAACACGCAAGTTGGGTGCCAAGCATTCATAAACTATGCATTGCGGGTCTTGAATAGTTACACTACAACTTTGCTGCAAATGTATACAACGATTCCCGAATTCGGGAATCGTTTTGGCTTTTTCTTCCTTATTTTAACAAATAATATACCTTTCTAACATTAAAGAGAGTTATGATATGTTTATTTACACCCCTGCCATCTAATCTGGAAACAATATTGGATGAAAAAAGGGAAGGAAGTGAATCCCCGCCCTTTTTTGATGTTCGATGTTCAATCTTCAATTGTCTCAGTCGTCAAAATCTGTAAGCATCCCGTTGCCGTCAAACTCCAATTCGAAACCGTCGCTCATGCCTACCTTGTAAGTGGTCTTGATGATTTCGTTCTTTTTCTTGGCGTATGCGATGTTGCTGTTGGGATAGTTGTTTTGTACATATGTTTTGACTGCTGTGGGTAAGCCGTCTACAGGAATCATACGATCTTCGTCAAGTACTTCAACGGTGATAGCCATGGCGGCAATAACCAGACCAATGATTGATACGAGGATAATTCTATACTTTTTCATAATTTTTTGTTTTATAAATTTGTTATTTGATGTTTATTTTCTCTTTTGTCATTCAAGAGGAAGTTTGCTCCTTTTGACATTGCAAAGTTAAGCTGAGTTTTACCCCATTCCAAATCAATTCTTCTTTTTCTCCCAATTTCGTTGCGACAGCATGCAGCGTGTGCGACAAAGTGTAAGGTGGTCTGCAAAATCTGTCGCAAAAAGGTGTGTGAAGTATGAATAATGATGCTTTAAGCAAAGCTGAATCAAAAAAATGGTGATAGAAGACGGGAAGTCGCAAAAAAAAACTATTTTTGCAAATGACTAATCAAACTGACTGAAATATGAAAAGCAAGTTGTTTTTTATCACATGCGCCATCGTGGCAGTGCTTGCCCTTGGCTCGTGTAAAAAAGTGGTGAATGTAGACGCGCTCTGCAAGAGCTTCACCAATGAGGTGATTGCCGAACAAAGGGATTCGGGAAATGAACTGACAGTCGACACCATCTTCCTCAACCAAACCACTGGTTACAACTACAAGGGTGAGCTCCGCGGGCATATCAACGATTCAACGGAGGTAGTCTACGACCTTGACGTGTCAGACGCGGGAAAGGATTTCGATTTAGAGTGGAACCTACGCAAATAACGGAACACAGGCTTTGGATGTAGAGAGAAAGGAGCGCCTGAAGACCTCACGCAGTTATCAGCTGATGCAGAAGGTGGCGCTCTACATGGACCAATACTACCTTGACGGTTTCGCCGGACTGGTGCCTGGGGGAATGGGTGACATGGCCACGTCGCTCTTCGCAGTAGTCCATGTCTATTTCTGCATGTTCCAGTTGCGCTCCATTCCCTTGACCCTCGCAGTTCTCAACAATGTGTTGCGTGACGTGCTGATGGGTATGCTCCCCTTCTTTGTTGGCTGAGTCATTGATTTCCGCAACAAGGCGCAGTCCAAGAACATGAAACTCATCGACGGTTACATCAACGACGATCCCGCAATAGTCCAGCAGGTGCGCCGCAAGGCATGGTGGTCGGCTGCCACGCTTGTTCTCTTCATTGCCGCCATCGTCGCCATGGCATGGTTCTTGGTGTGGCTCGCCCAGAAATTGGGCACTGCGTTGTTCTCGTAATTCTGGCCAATCGCAAAACTTGCGGGAATTATTGACTGGCTCATGTAATATGAGTATATATTATATAATGTGTA
>JAGCXX010000160.1 GCA_017961115.1 Prevotella sp.
CCGCCTACAGGTGAACTACGGCGGCAGCGACGCTGGTCGCGAGCCCCTCGTCATCGAGGCGGATGAGTTCATCGCTGTGAAGGGCTTCAAGGCACGTGGTAAGCGTATCACCACCTTGGCGGTGGATTCGGTGGAGATGCTGGAACCCACCAAGGTACCGGAACCGGAAGAGAATGAGGAGACATCCGAAACAGAGGAAGAGCCAGAAAATCTCGACCCTGACAAGGACAAGACCGAGCAGCAGATTATCACCGAACTCACCGGGCAGCAATTCCTACAATTCAAAGACGATGACGAATAACGCACGAAATAGACAACAGTCCTTCCTGTACGTCCTCCTGCTGATGGCGGCATGGCTGACATCTACACCGATGGCAGCCCAGGAATCGAAGGACAATACCAAGGAGGTCGTCAACGCGCAAATGGTCAGTCTGGGATATGTCAACCTTCTCGACACCTATCTCTCGCCAGAGAAATACAAGGGCTTCGACTTCCGCTACATCTCACACACCACACGCTACACACCCGGCAAGCATTGGGCACAGCGCATCGTCCACTACGGCGATATCGCATCTGCCAATGACCGCAACGAGAAGGGGAGTCTCATGCAGGGACTCTACACCCTCGACATCGCCTTCGTCAGGCAATACGACCTCTTGGGCGGACGGCTGCACCTGCAGGCGGGCGGTATGACTGACTTCAATATCGGTGGGGTGTACAACTCACGAAACCAAAACAACCCTGCACAGCTGAGGCTCTCGATGCTGGTGGGGCCGACAGCCACAGCACGCTACGACTTCAGACTCTTCCGCAAACCGTTCACACTCAGTTATGAGTTGGCAGCACCACTTATTGGACTGATGTTCAGCCCCAACTACGGACAGTCATATTATGAGATTTTCTCACGTGGCAACTACGAGCACAACGCCGTGGTGACCACGCCCTTCAATTCGCCGTCGCTGCGCCATATGCTCACTCTCGACTTTCAGCTATGGCGTGCGCATATGCGCATAGGCTATCTGGGTGACATCCAGCAGGCAAAGGTCAACAACCTCAAACAGCATGCCTATACCCACGCACTGGTCATCGGCTTTGTGAGGAATCTGAAAATTACGTATAATTGATTATTGAAGATTGATTGTTGAAAATATCCTTGTCCCTTATGGCTTTTTCGGATTAAAATTCTGATAATCAAGGCCGTCGGATGATGGATGAAGGATGAAGGATGAAAGATGAAGGATTGATAGTCCACTTCGGGTGGTCAACGCCCCCTGCCCCCTCTAATCTTAGAGGGGGAGCTAGTTACTCCGATAATGGTTCTGCTTCGGGGGACAGATCCTCTGGGGGGGAGTGGGGAGTCCATGCAGGAAACACCTAAAAATAAAGTCATGTGTCTAAACTCCCATACTCCTAGACTCCTAAACTCCTTAAAAGAATCATATGTCTAAACTCCTAGACTCCTAAACTCCTCAAAAAATCATATGTCTAAACTCCTAAACTCCCAAACTCCTAATCTCCTAAATAATGAACAAAATATCAACGCTTAAAAGTTTATGGTCCATCGGGGCAATCGTTTGCATGCTTGCCACCCTCAGCGGTTGCATCGATGAGGAGGAGGTGGCAGACACGCCGAAAGGCAACTTCGAGGCGCTCTGGCGAATCATCGATGAGCACTACTGCTTCCTCGAGGAGAAAAAGGCGGCCTATGGACTCGACTGGAACGAGGTGCATGCACGATATGCGCCACAGGTGGATGACAACATGACCGATCCGCAACTCTTCGAAGTGCTGCGCAATATGCTCGCCGAACTGCGTGATGGACACGTCAATATCTACACCTCTTTTGATACCGCGCGCGAGTGGAGTTGGCAGGAGGACTATCCGAGCAACGTGAGCGACACTCTGCTGCGGCGATACCTTGGCACCAATTATAAGATGGCCAATGGCTTCAGCTATCGTGTGCTCGATGACAATATCGGCTATGTGCGCTATGAAAGCTTCGGCAACGAAATAGGGGAAGGCAACCTCGACGATATGTTCACCTCACTCGCACCATGCCGTGGACTTATACTCGACATCCGCAGCAACGGAGGCGGACTCATCACGTCGGCGGAACAACTGGCGGCGCGGTTTACCAACGAGGAACTGTTGGTAGGATACATGCAGCATAAGACGGGTCCGGGACATAACGAATTCTCAAAGATGGAAGAGCAGCGGCTGAAACCATCTAAGGGAGTGAGATGGCAGAAACCCGTGGTGGTGCTTACCAACCGTGGGGTGTTCAGCGCTGCCAATGAGTTTGTGAAATATATGAAGTGCTGCCCGCAGGCTACCGTTATCGGCGACCGCACAGGCGGTGGAGCAGGGATGCCCTTCTCCAGTCAGTTGCCCTGCGGATGGAGTATCCGCTTCTCTGCCTGTCCCATGTATGACCGCGACAAGCGGAGCACGGAGTTCGGTATCGACCCCGACCAGTTCGTCTCCCTTACGGATGCCGACTTCGCTCGCGGACTCGACACCATCATCGAGGCTGCAAGGAAAACCTTTTGAAATAGCCCCACAAAAACTAACAGATGTCCCCCAAAGAATCATATGTCTAAACTCCTAAAATGGATGAAGGATGAATGTTTGGATGAAAGATGAAGGATGAAGGATGAATGTTTGGATGAAGGATGAAAGATGAAGGATTGATACCACGTTAGTAATCATATGTCTAAACTCCTAAAACGGATGAAGGATGAAAGATGAAGGATGAAGGATTGATACCACGTTAGTAATCATTTGTCTAAACTCCCATACTCCTAGACTCCTAAACTCCTTAAATGAATCATATGTCTAAACTCCTAGACTCCTAAACTCCTAGACTCCCAAACCCCCAAACCCCCAAACTCCTAAACTCCTAGACTTCTAAACTCTTAAAATAACGAGTACAAATTAAATTTTTATACGTCTTTTATCAAATCTTACCTATTAGATTCTTAACTAAACAAATCAAACATGAAGAAAACTATGAAAACCTTCTGGGCTTTTGGCCTAGTGGCATTGATGTCTATTCCCACCACGGCGTGGGCCGACAACGTGGCACTGACCAGTGAACCTGCCGCAGTGCAGCAGGCGAAAGCAATTAAAGGAAATGTAGTGGACGAGAACGGTGAACCCATGGTGGGCGTCACCGTGAAAATCGTCGGCGTGAACGGAGGAGCCGTCACCGACCTTGACGGCAATTTCACCGTCACGGGTGCTGAGGGCAGACAGCTCCAACTCTCTTACACTGGTTACAAGACACAGACCGTCGGTGCCAGCCAAGGCATGAGAATCGTCATGGAACCCGATGTGATGGGTCTCGACGATGTGGTGGTCATCGGCTATGGTACGATGAAGAAACGTGACCTTACTGGAAGCGTGGCATCCGTGAAGAGCGAAGAGATTACCAAGGTTCCCACGGTCAACGTGATGGAGGCCATTCAGGGTCAGGTCGCCGGATTTGACATCACACGCACCACTGGTGAACTCGGCAACCACCTGAGCATGACACTCCGTGGCAACCGCTCTATCTATGGAAACAACGAACCGCTGTTTATCATCGACGGTATGGAAGGCTCATTCGACGCCATCAACCCCAACGACATCGAGTCGGTGGAGGTGCTTAAGGATGCTTCCTCAACCGCCATCTACGGTTCGGCTGGTGCCAACGGTGTAATCCTCATCACCACCAAGAATGCACAGAAAGGCAAGTTCCAGGTTAACCTCGATGCCTACTATGGCATCAACAAGGCCACTTCCTTCCCGGAAATCAACACCGGCGACGACTACATCAACTTCCGTCGCGAGGCAGCCAGGACAGCAGGACAGTGGAACTCACCCTCCGATGACCAGAATGTCTTCCCCTCATACCTGTGGGGACTCATCCAAAACAACCAATGGGTGGACTGGTTCGACCTTGCCACACAGACGGGAAGCACTCAGAACTACAACCTGTCGACCAGTTATTCCAACGACAAGGTGAGCAGCTATTTCTCGCTCGGCTACAACAACACCAAGGGTATCATCCGCGATGAGCAGATGAAACGCTACTCGGCACGTGCAAAAGTGGACTTCACGCCCAACCGATACCTCACCTACGGACTCAACCTCTATGCGCTCTACCAGAACTACGACCACATGAACGGACGAATCTGGAACCGCATCATCTGCACCCCGCCGCTCGGCACTCCCTATGATGAGGACGGCAACATGGTTCTCTATCCCGTGGGTGGCAACACCGCAGACATCAACCCATTGGCTGACCTCAATTCAGGTGAGTATGTGAACAACAGCAAGAACCTCACCGTCATGCCGCAGGCATACGCAGAAATCAGACCCATCGACGGACTGTCCTTCAAGACCATCCTCGGCGGTACGCTGCGCAATGTCGCTCAGGGCATTTTCATCGGCAACAAGTCGTTCAACGGTCTTGCCACGGGGTCGGAGGCTTCCACTCCCAACACGTTTACCTACAACTACCAGTGGCAGAACATCCTGACCTACAACCTCAATCTCAACGATATCCACAACTTCGTCTTCACCGGTATTACTGACTGGCAGAAGAACCGCCGCCAGTACAGCATGGCGAAGGGGTTCAATTTCGATGAGAACAGTTATTCCTACCTCAACCTTGGTGCCGGAACAGGTACTCCGCAGGTGGCATCCAGTTATGTGCAGAGCCAGACGATGAGTTATGCGCTCCGTCTCAACTACAGCCTGCTCAACCGCTACCTCTTCACCCTCAGTGGTAGATGGGATGGCTCGTCGATGCTTGCCGACGGCAAGAAGTGGGATTTCTTCCCCGCTGCCGCTTTCGCATGGCGCATCAGCGATGAGGCATTCATGGAGTCGACACGCGACTGGCTGTCCAACCTCAAACTGCGTCTCAGCTATGGTGTGACGGGCAACGCCGGCGCCGCTGAGTATGCCACCCTCGACTTCTCACGCACAGGCAACATCGGATTCCAGGATATCAGTCAGCCCTACAGCGGCTATTCGCAGAACATTGCCAACCTCGACCTCGGATGGGAGAAGTCGACGATGATTGATGTGGGCCTTGACATCGGTCTCTTCAACGGACGTGTGGAGATTGTGGCAGACTACTATAAGACCACTACCAAGGACCTGCTCTTCCAGAAGAGCCTGCCCTACGCTGATGGTGGATATGGCAGCAGCTCGTTCAAAATCTGGTCCAATGTGGGCAAGACCAAGAACACTGGTTTCGAACTCGCCATCAACAGCCGCAATGTCATCACCAAGGACTTCACCTGGACCACCGCTCTGACCTTTGCCACCAACAAGGAGGAGGTGGTGAAGACCACCAGCGACAAACCGCTGCAGTTCGGTGACTTCTATCTTATCGAGGGAGAACCGGTGCACACCTATTATCTCTATAAATATTTGGGCATCTGGGGCACTGCCGAGGAGGCTGAGGCTGCCAAGTATGGTGCCAAACCCGGACAAATCCATGTGGCAGACAAACCAGGTGAGGACGGAACCGTCGACGGCAAAATCAATGCTGATGACTACTATGTCATCGGACACCTCGACCCCACTTGGTCAGCTGGTATGCTCAACACATTCACCTTCAAGGGATTCGACTTGAGCGTACAGCTCATCGCACGTTGGGGATGGAAGTTCCGCAGCGGTCTCACCGGATGGTACCGCATGAACGGACTCTCACCTTCACCCACCATCTGCGACTACTGGACACCAGAAAACCAGAACGCACGTTACCCGAGACCTGATATGAACGGCAACCTCGACCCCTATCAGGACAATGGTACCTCGTCGCTCAACTACTTCGACGGCTCATACATCAAGGTGAAGAACATCACCCTGGGCTACACACTGCCGAAGTCGCTACTCAAGTCGCTGCACATCAGCAAATTGCGCATCTATGCCACCGCCAACAACCCATTCATCTTCGCCAAGGACAAGTATGCAAGACACTATGACTTGGAGAAGGGCGGCGATGACGATGACGCACCGCTGACCAAGCAGTTCGTATTTGGTGTCAACCTTACTTTCTAACCTAAAACCAGACTATCATTATGAAACGTACATTTATATATATGGCTGTCGCAGCATGCGCAGTGCTCGCGACCATCAGCAGCTGCAGTCTGGACGAGGAAAACCCCTCTGCCATCTCCACCGACCAGGAGTGGTCTACTGCCAGCGGATATGAGAAGCTGGTCAACGGCTGCTATTTCGACCTCGTGCGCATCGTCTACGGACAGGCAGAGGATACCTACATCATCTCTTCTGAGGCAGGCACCGACATCTGGCAGGATGTCAGAGATGGTTCCAACGGCAACTGGAGCCGCGCGCTCATCTACTCCAATGACTTCGGCGCCAATACCTCCATGTTCCAGGAGGCCTACTCCGGTTTCTACGGCTGCCTGAGCCAGTGCAACGCTGCCATAGCCTATGCCGACAAGGTGAAGGGACTGGGTGAAGACGCCAAGAACGCCCTTGTGGCAGAGGCACATTTCATCCGTGCCCATGTGCTCTTCAACATCGTGGAGTATTGGGGCGGCAAATTCCTGCCTACCGAACCCGTGACGAGTCCTATCACGAGTCTGCCGATGAGTAAGGTCAACGACTTCTATGACGTCATCCTTGCCGATCTCGACTTCGCTAAGAAATACTTGCCCGTCAGCCAGGCTGTGAGGGGCCATGTCACACGTGCTGCTGCCTACCATCTCTATGCCAAGGCTGCACTGACCTACGCCTCCTACACCGATGGACTGGGCTATTGCGATGCCATCAGTGATGGCAGAAAGACCGAACTGCTCAATGCTGCCAAGGAGTCGGCTGACTACCTCATCAACAATGCCGCCTCACTCGGTGTGAAACTCTACAGCGACATCGACGAGGTGTTCGATGAGAATAACAACAAGACCAACGAGGAGGCGCTCTTCATCGTCACCCATAGTTCTATCCAGTCGCTCAACCCACGCGGCAACTATTACAATCGTGCATGGAAGCACTGGGATTCCTACAACAATGCAAGCGACGGTGTGGGACTGGCTGGTTTGGAGCCAACCTACACTCCCGTGAAGACGGTCAATGGTGATGAGTACAGACTTGCCAAGGGCAACTGCTACATGACCCCGTCGAAGTATATGTTTGACCTCTATGGTGAGAAGGACGGCCGCTACAAGGCTTTCTTCATCGACACCTGGTATGTCAACAAGGCTAACGATGGCAACCAGTACAAGTGGACGGCAGCCGATGCCACCCGCTACGGACTGAGTGACGCCCGCGTGAACAACGCCGCCTACAACATCAACCTGGGTGACACCGCAGTCTATATCGCACGTGGAAAGCACTACACACAGGCACAGCGTGATGCCATCCGCTATGGTGTCTACAACCTGGAGGACAATTTCGCCAATCCAGCCAACCCGAAGAAGTTCTTCCCCACGCTGAAGAAGAACCTCTGCACCAACCTGTTCTGTGGAACCAATGCATCGAAGCCCTACTCATCGGCCGACTGCATCGTCTATCGTCTGGGTGAGACCTATCTCCTCTCGGCTGAAATCTACTGGCGCCTGGGCGACACCAACTCGGCTGCCAACCGTGTGAACGCCATCCGCAACCGTGCATGCATCGGTCATGACCACAGCATGGACGTGGCTTCATCGCAGATTAACGCCGACTTCCTCCTCGATGAATATGCGCGTGAGATGATTGGTGAATGGAACCGTTGGCAGACACTGAAGCGCTTCCGCCTCCTCATAGAGCGTCTGGCTCTCAACCCGCAGATTCAGAACAAGAAGAAGGAGTACTACTTCCGTCCGGTCATGCAAACAGAAC
The DNA here is from genome assembly GCA_017961115.1 of Prevotella sp. Classification (GTDB taxonomy): domain Bacteria; phylum Bacteroidota; class Bacteroidia; order Bacteroidales; family Bacteroidaceae; genus Prevotella. The sequence goes on from JAGCXX010000160.1 coordinate 7,846, forward strand.
TCAACCTCGTCGACAATGCCGACGAGTATCAGAACGAGGGATATTAGAAACTGGATGAAGGATGAAGGATGAAAGATGAGGGATGAAGGATTAATAGATTAAGATTTTTCATTCCATCGCATCAAGTAGGATAAAGGCAGCCCAATAGTGGGGGTCGGCATAGACCTTCCGTGGGGCTGCCTTTTTGGCTCTCTTGGCTCTTGACGAGATGGCACGGCGGTTGTTGCGGCGGTTGTTATCTTCCACATCCATATTACGCAAGTCGTGCTGCGCCTTGCTGAATGCATCGTGCTTGCTCATGCCTTGCGTCAGGTTGTGATAGAAGAAGGTCATGAGCTGACGGGTGGCTTTGTCATCCACTTTCCAAAGGCTCATGAGTAGACAGCCGGCACCTGCTTTTTTGAATCCACGCTGCAGTCCGAAGACCCCATCGCCGGTCACCTTGCCCAATCCTGTCTGACATGCTGACAATACGAGCATGTCAAGTCCGCGGAGGTCGAGCACTGAGATTTCCTTTGCCGTGAGGATGCCGTCGTCGTGCTGGTCATCCACCTGCTTGCCTGTCAGCGCGTGGTTGGCGCCGGCGAAGAGCAGACCCGAACGGGTGAGGGCCTGGTCGGCATCGTCGAGATTGCCGTACATTGACAGAAACTGTAGTTTCTCGTCCATATTGCCCTCACGTATCTCTTGGTCAGTCCAATAGAAACCGTGGGTGGCGATGTGCAGGATGTCGGGGGCATGGCCGGAGAGTCTTTTCATCGCCTCCTCTGAGGCTTGGCTACCTAGGTGGAGGGTGACATGGATGTTGTCTTCAATAAGGCATTGGTCGATTTCCTCTGCTTCTTTCCTCGTGCCGGGAAGATATTTGGCTGCTTTCTCCTTTGTCTTTTTTGTTGAGGATTTCCCATCACCCTGTGCTGCTGAGGTGTCGTAGGTGACTCCTCCGAAAATCTCGGCAGTATCGGGCTTCCGCCTGCTGTTTCCTTTGTCCAAGGCGAGTTCCCGTGTGGAGGATAGTCGGTAGATGTTCCAGCGGTCGGCTACGAATCCTTCTTCCTCCCAGTGGGGAAGCGATTCGATGCCGATGTTGTATAGTTCGCCAGCAGGGGCGAAAAACACCCTCTTTGCCCGTTCCATATACCCGCTGAGGGGTGCCCAGATTAGTTGGGAGAGTCGGTGGGTGGTATAGATGTCTTTGGCTGGGATGCTGTAGAGTTGGGCTTGAGTCATCAATGGAACCAAAGTGGGATGGTTTTGTCCGGGAGATACGACAAGGGCAGCATACGCCACCTCATTGGCTTCATTTTTGTAGGTCACAAACTCGATGGCGATGTCGCCATAGGAGAGATGGCGGGCAACTTGCTGCCAGTCGATGCGCAGCGACTTGGTGTAATTGCCATAAGTTTTTGATTGCCTCACCAACCGCCTTTCCTGTCGGGTGATGACACGTTGCAGGGAGTCGGTATTGATGGCGCGTTGTGCCTTGGGTGTCTCGTATGCCTTGATCAGCAGGGCACGGTTGGCTTGCAGTTGTTGGTAGGCAGTGACAAGGGTGGAGTCGCCGCTTTCCATGAGCAGGTTGACCATCTCTATCTCGCTGTTCAGCAACAGTCCCTTGGCGAGCAACGTGCAGTTGTAGGCGCAGGTCACCATTTTTTCTGTGGGGTGCTTGGCAGCCAGTTGGAGAACCATGTTGGTGAACCACGACTTCATGCGCATCCAGAACATATTTCGTTCGTTGGCTGTCATGTCGGCAAAGGAACTGAGGATAAAGTTGGTGTATTTCTCTGTGGCGCGCCAGGCATAGACGTTGGCGGAGTCGGCCTGTCCGTTGGCGGAGAAATACGATGCCATCTTGCAGAGCGACCATGCATACGATGGATGCTCCTCACCCAATACCTCGTGGCGAAGTGAGAGAACCTCTGCTCCATACCTCACGGCTTCGGCATGGTTGCCGAGCCGGTAGTGATAGGCAGCCAAATTGGCCATCGACTCGGCATATTCAGGATGTTTTTCTCCCAATGTCGAGCGGCGTATCTTCAGGGCCTCGCTGCCACGGCGCATCGCCTCGGCGATGTTGCCCTGCTGTTCATAGAAGTCGGCAAGGTTGCTCAAGGCGGTGGCATAGTCGGGATGCTGCTTGCCGTAGATTTGCTCACGCAGCGCAAGAGCCTCACTCTCTATTTCGATGGCTTTGTCGTATTCCTTAAGGAAATAATGGTATTTTGCCAGGTTATTGAGCGACTCTGCGTAGTCGGGATGTTGTCGGCCGAGGACGCGCTCACGGATGGCAAGTGCCTGCTCGCCAGCACTCAATGCCTCGGCATAGTTGCCTGTGCGTGAGAAATAGCCTGCCAGGTTGCTCAGTGCCTGGGCGTAATCTGCATTTTCATTGCCGTTGATGGCTTCTATCGTCTCCAAAGCCTTCCTGCCCAATCTTATGGCATCGATATAGTTGCCCAGATAGGATTGGTATTTGGCTACGTTGTTGAGTGAGTGGGCATAGTCGATATGGTTCTCACCAAGAATTTCCCTTCGGATGTTCATCGCCTCTGTGCCCAAGCTCAGTGCGGTGTCATAATTGCCCGCCCTAGAGCAATAGCCCGCTTGGTTGGAGAGCAGGCGGGCATAGGTGGCATTGTCACGGCCCAACTGGGCAGTGACAATGTCGATGGCCTGCTGTCCTAAGAGGATGGCATCGGAAGCCCTTCCTGTGTGTGACAAGGCTTTTGCATGGGCGTCCAAACTGTCAGCACGTGCCAACAGTGCTTTGTCCTGCGCATTAAGATGCCATGTGGACAGCAGGAAGATGGTCAGAAGGGTGATGAGTCTCATCGGTCCAACAGCATGGTTTTACTCCAACCCCAATTTGTCAATCAGGTCTTTCGACATGTAGGTGGCAGGGGCTTTGAGGGTGGTGATGACCCATGACTTGGTGATTTCATCCCACTTCTGGTTGGAGACCATCTGCCAACTTTGTTCCACGATACCCATCTCGCGGTTTTTCTTTGCCATCTCCTTCCGCCGTTTGTAGTCGGCTCTCCAGTTGGCGCGGTATTGGTCGGTCACATCACAGCTTTCCTTGATGTTCACAGTCAGTTTGTATTCACCCGTCCCCCAACAGTCCTTGAAATTGTCTTTTTCGTCGCGGTAACCCATATAGGAGCGGGGTACGATGAAGCATTCGCCCATCACATGATATTTGGGTGCCTCTCCCTCATGGCGCACATATCGTAGGAATCCATTGTTGTCGAGCAGTTTCTCATCCACGGGGATGTTGATGGTGAACGAGCCCAGTTCTTGATTTTTCTGCAGTTGAACGATTTCGTTCATCCACGACGAGGTGATGGTGATGTCCATTCTCAGGTTGAAGTTCTTGCGCTCCTCAAATGAATAGGGGATGTTGAGTTCGGTGTTGTTGGGCAGGTTGGAGTGCTTGGGACTCAGGATGAGCGTGTCGAGCACCAGTTCATATTTTGAGTGGTTGATGATGCGGTAGAGTTTGTCGCGGTTGATATGGCAGGAGATATAAAACATAGTGTCGGGACCCTCCATCCTGAGGCATCCAATGCCGTCGAACCGCATCCCTTTGGGGTCCATGGCGCCGTCGAAGGACGTGTCGTCGTAGAAGTCGCTCAGTTCTGAGACGGAATTGATGACGGTTTGATAGACATTTTCTTTTTTGATGGCTTCCTCCCATTCTTTTTTCATTCGCGACCGCTTGGTAATCAATGAACCGATGGCATTCACGCCAAGGTCGAAGAATGAAGTGATATACCCCGACGCCAGTCCTTTCATCGAACCGGCGGTGGCAGAAAAGATGTCGCCCAGATAGCCGCGTGAGGTGTCGCGCTCGTCATTGAGTTTGCTGATGGCATTGGCCAGTTCGTCATTGGTGTAGACAAACGTCTTGTATTCCACTTGCTGGGCTGAAACGCACAGTGTAGTTAGAGAAAAAACTAATAAAAACAGGTGTCTCATTATTGTAATAGTTGATTTTTTTGAGGAGTTTAGGCAAATGATTTTTTGAGGAGTTTAGGAGTCTAGGAGTTTTGGAGTTTAGACAAATGATTTTTTTGAGGAGTTTAGGAGTCTAGGAGTTTTGGAGTTTAGACATATGATTTATTTTGGAGTCTAGGAGTTTAGACATATGATTACTAATGTGGTATCAATTCTTCATCTTTCATCCTTCATCCTTCATCCTTTTTAGGAGTTTAGACAAATGATTCCTAACGTGGTATCAATCCTTCATCTTTCATCCTTCATCCTTTTTCATCCAGAAGGTCGGGGCGCAGTCGGCGGGTGCGTTCCAAACTTTGTTCTATCTCCCAATCCTTGATTTTCCCCTCGTTGCCGCTGAGCAGGATGTCGGGCACTCGCCATCCCTTATATTCTGCAGGTCGGGTGTAGATGGGAGCAGAGAGCAGTCCGTCTTGAAAACAGTCGGAGAGTGCGCTCTGGTCATCACTGATGACTCCAGGCACTAGTCGTATGACGGCATCCGCCATGACGGCTGCAGCCAGTTCTCCACCGGTGAGCACATAGTCGCCGATGGATATCTCACGGGTGATGAGGTGGTCGCGGATACGTTGGTCGATGCCTTTGTAGTGTCCGCAGAGGATGATGATGTTGCCGAGCATCGACAGGTCGTTGGCCACCTGTTGGGTGAACTGCTCGCCGTCGGGTGAGGTAAAGATGACCTCGTCGTATTCACGCTCTGCCTTAAGTGCGGAAATAGCTCTGTCGATGGGTTCGCACTGCATCACCATGCCTGCGAATCCTCCATATGGGTAATCGTCGACACGGCGCCATTTATCGGTGGTGTAGTCACGCAGGTTATGCAGGTGGATTTCGGCCAGTCCCTTTTTCTGCGCACGTGCCAGGATGGACTCGTGTACGAAGCCTTCGAGCATCTCAGGCAAAACGGTGATGATGTCTATTCTCATTGTCGGTTTTTTATTTTCTCTGTGGTGGTTTTCAACCATCCTTTTTCCAAATATACTTTGGTGCGACGGTTGGGGGAGAGCTTGACGGTCTTCGTATAAGTCTTGCCGTCGGCGATGATGTTGGCGGTGACAGTATTCCGACTGTCGGTTTGCAGCCACATTGCATGGTCATCATCTGGTACTTGTTGGGCGGATACCCCATCGCCTTGGATGAAGCACCTGACGGTCTGCATCAGTACATCCTCCTTAGCCAAACCGAGTGTAGCGGTGGCTTTCCCTCCGTTGATGGTTGTCGTGCTCCCGAAGACCGGTGCTCCAAGGTTGGTGCCGTTGACCGTGATGGTCGCCTCTGTGGTGTCGCCGTCGAAATGGGCGAGCATCAGGTATCTTGTTTGGTCGGGGTCGGCGGCGATGATGCCATTCCATCCTTTGGGAAGTTGGGCGGTTAGCTGTTCTGCCTGTTGTGCGAGCATCCGAGTCGTTGTTGCATCGACGTTGCAGTAGTAGATGGCATTGCGGCGGTCAGCCACGGTGCCTTTGCTGAGGGTTCGTGGGATGGAGCTGAACGACAGGTAGGCCTTGGCGGTCATGATGCTGTTGTTGTTGGCGCGGTGACCGAAAGCCATTCCCTTTGTGCCGAGACTCACCATTCCCACCTCGTCGTCTATGTTCATCCACTCCGTGTTGTATGTGGAGATTTTGGCGCCGTTGGTGACCTTTGTCCCGTTCTCATGGTGCAGCGTGCGATTGGTGCGGGTCAGTTCATCGACGGATACCGCCATCAGGCAGCCGTTCTCTGCGTTGAGGGTGACATCAGCGAGCGTAGTCACATGATCGAGGTAGCCCACGGCATTCCCCTCTGTTGAGAAGAGGGCGAAGCGGTGGTCAAGTGTACTGTCGTTGGTCAGCAATTCTCCATATACCGTATAGGCATCACCCTTCAGTTGGTAGCGGCTGCTGGCCACAGGTGCTGCATTCTTGCGGTGTTCCTTGACATCATACCAGCCAAGGAAGTTGCCCGTGTTATAGGCACGATAGGGTACGACAATCTTGTTCTTGTCCACGCTGTTGGCAGTGAAATATCCTGTATAGCTTTTCAGTCCCTCACTCCAGGAGAAGGTGGAGAATCGCTGTGGTGGGAATGCCCGCACGATGTTTTGGCAGGGCAACAGCCGTGCCTTGCTATGTGCCTGACGGAAATCTTCCCAAAGGGTAGGGGTTAGTTTTTCCGTACTCCAAATGTGGTGCATCAGGTAGGTCATCATCACGCGATGGCCCTGCACGCCCATACGGCGTGCCTGCACGTCGGGCCGCAGCAGCCAACTGCCGTCCTGTGTCGTGCTTTGCCGTGCCTTGATGTATTTATAGGCGAGGTTCTCCAACATCAGTGCGTTGGCATCTCCCATCTGAGTCGCCATGATGGTGTATGCCGTGATTTGGTCGTAGAGGAACATACTCCAGTCGTTGCCGTTGGGCATCGCCAGTTCGCCATCGGTGAGCGCCAACCAGTTGAGCACATGGTCGGTCACCTCCTGGTTGTTGTGCATCAAAGCATTGGTCTTCCAACGTTCTCCGTGTCCCAGTTCGGTTTGGAACAGGTGCAGGGCAAGAGCCGCCTCGCCCAGTTCCTGTATCACCACATTCTGGTAAGAGGTGTGGAAATAGTCGTGGTTTTGCAGCGTGTAGTCTTCATACAGGTTCTGTCCCTTGTAATATTGGGCTACCGTTCCCTCGTGTTCCTTATCTATACGCGTATGGTTGAGGGAGTCGGTAGGATGGCTGTGGCAGTTGATGGCGAAGAGGCGCAGACGTTCAAACCATTTCGGTGCCAGCGGGTCATCGGGGAACAGTCCGAGGGCAGCAGCGAGCACATCCACCTCCCATCCGTTCTCCTCTGCCTTGGTGTCGCCCTTGTATCCGGTAGGTATGTCGCGCTCCAATTCGTAGTTGCACTCCGCCTGGAGCAGGGCATGGATGTATCCTTTCTGCGCTTCGCTGAGGCGGTCCCACTGGAAGAAGGCAGAATAGGCCACAGACATCGCCCACAGCGAACTTTCCCACACGCGGTCGTTTTTCGAGGTGCTGCCCCACCAGTTGCCGCCCACGCATTTTTTGAGCTTGTTGGCCTTGTGGGTGGAGTAGGCGAAGATGAGCGACTTCATGGCGATGTCGCTGATTTCCTCCCATGTGATGCCGCGGGGTGGTTGCAGTCCGGCTGGTTTTGCGTATTTGACGAGGAAAGCGCACAGCATCGAAAGGTCGGCATTGGTGCGCACGCCTGCCTCGTTGTTGGCCATGGTGCTCTCACCCTTGAAGCATCCGCACTCCTCGCCGATGCTGTTGGGCTCATCGCAGGGCTGGAAGTCTGCCACCATGTATTGTCCGAATCTCGTGAGCATCCGCAGCAAATCGTCCATCATCGCTTTCTCTCCGACGAAGTCGGCGGTGATGACTCCCTCGGTAGGAGAAGATACGGCATCCCCCTTGGCTGGCATGTTGTTTGCCGACTGTCCCTGCATGGGAAGTGAGGTCATGCTCAGCAGCACGACGGTCCAGGTGATGAAGATGTTTCTGATTGTGGTCATTGGGTGCAAAATTACGAATAAACGAGAGAAAAGCCAAAATGAATTGTGTTTTTTCGACATGGTTGTTTGGTTTAGTTAAAAATCATTAAATATTCATTCTCCGTCAAGTGGTGAGCCGCTCAGATATAAAAAATATGTGTACCTTTGCAGTCCGATTATTACAGGGGGTACGCTTAGAGCCCCCATGTGCGGCGTGTTAATAGTCGTGCTTTTGGCCAGGCCCGACGGTTAGTGAATCTCCGTACAAAGAAAGGTAAACTTGTTTTTTAGTAGAAATTTTAACATCAGAAATGAACACTTTAAGTTACAAGACTGTTTCCATCAATAGAGAAACAGCTCAGAAAGAGTGGGTCATCATCGACGCCACCGACCAGGTGGTAGGTCGTCTCTGCTCCAAAGTAGCTAAATTGCTCCGCGGAAAGCACAAGCCCACTTTCACTCCCCACGTAGACTGTGGTGACAACGTAATTATCATCAATGCCGACAAAGTGATTTTCACCGGCAAGAAAGAGACAGACAAACTCTACACACGTTATACTGGCTATCCAGGTGGTCAGCGCTTTGAGACTCCTGCCAAGCTCCGCTTGCGCAAGGACGGTTCGGAGCGTATCATCCGTCATGCCGTAAAGGGCATGCTTCCCAAGGGTACGCTTGGACGTAAACTGCTCGACAACCTCTATGTCTATCCGGGTACAGAGCACAAGCATGAGGCTCAGAAACCCAAAGCAATTGATATTAACCAGTATAAATAATCACACGAATGGAATATTTATGTAATGCATTAGGCCGTCGTAAGAGTGCTGTGGCACGTGTTTACGTCAGCGATGGAACAGGCAAAATCACCATCAACAAGAAGGACCTCAACGAGTATTTCCCCTCGGCTATCCTTCAGTATGTTGTCAAGCAGCCCCTCGAGTTGCTCAACGTTGCCGACAAGTATGATGTCAAGGTCAACCTCGACGGTGGTGGATTCACCGGTCAGAGCCAGGCTCTGAGACTTGCCATCGCTCGCGCCCTCGTGAAAATCAACGCAGAGGACAAGAAGGCACTCAAGGACCAGGGCTTCCTCACCCGTGACTCCCGTTCTGTGGAGCGCAAGAAGCCGGGTCGTCCCAAGGCACGCGCACGCTTCCAGTTCAGCAAGCGTTAATCCGCGTATCTTCAATCTGTTTAGCATCCAAACTGGCGAGACTCTGCGCAGGCCTCTTTTGGGTCTGCCGCACGATTACCCGCTGGCTGGTTAGAAACAACTAAAAGGAAAGTAAACAATTTTTAATAACAAAACAATCATGTCAAGAACAAATTTTGATATGCTGCTGCAGGCTGGCTGCCACTTCGGCCACCTCCGCCGCAAATGGAATCCCGCCATGGAGCCCTATATCTTCATGGAGCGCAATGGTATTCATATCATCGACCTCCATAAGACCGTGGCCAAAATCGACGATGCCGCCGAGGCTCTCAAGCAGATTGCCAAGTCGGGCAAGAAAATTCTCTTCGTCGCTACTAAAAAACAAGCAAAGGGCATCGTGGCTGAGAAAGCCGCCAGCATCAACATGCCTTACGTCAACGAGCGTTGGCCGGGTGGCATGCTCACCAACTTCCCCACTATCCGCAAGGCCGTGAAAAAGATGGGCAACATCGACAAGCTCATCGCCGACGGTACATTCTCCAACCTCTCGAAGCGTGAGCTCCTGCAGGTGACACGCCAGCGTGCCAAACTGGAGAAGAACCTGGGTTCTATCGTCGACCTTACCCGTCTGCCGTCAGCACTTTTCGTCGTTGACGTTATGAAGGAGAACATTGCAGTGAAGGAAGCCAAGCGTCTCGGCATCCCCGTGTTCGGTATCGTGGACACCAACTCCAACCCCAACGACATCGACTTCGTTATCCCCGCCAACGATGACGCCAAGGACAGCATCGACGTCATTCTGAGCGCTTGCTGCGCTGCCATCGCCGAGGGTCTGGAAGAGCGTAAGGCTGAGAAGGCCGATGAGAAGGCTGCTGCCGAGCAGAGCGAAGAGGCTGCTGATGCAAGACCTCGCCGCCAGCACCGCGCCCGCAAGGATGAGGCTCCCGCCGCTGTTGAGGAGGCTCCTGCCGCTGAGGAAGAGGAAGCACCCGCTGCAGAGTAATATCAAACATTCAGTTTAAAACAAAATTAGAACAGACAGATATCATGGCTTACAAACCCAACATGGAAGATATCAAGAAGCTCCGCACCATGACCGGTGCAGGTCTCGCTGACGTGAAGAAAGCACTCGTGGAGGCTGAGGGAGACTTCGACAAGGCAAAGGACTTGCTCCGTGAGCGCGGACTCGCAATCGCCGCCAAGCGCAGTGACCGCGAGACCTCCAACGGATGCGTGCTCGTCAAAGTGGTGGAAGGCTTCGGCGCCATCATCGCCTTGAAGTGCGAGACCGACTTCGTCGCCAACGGCGCCGACTTCATCGCACTCACACAGGCTATCCTCGACGCTGCTGTCGAGGCACGTTGCAAGACTGTGGAGGAAGTGGCTGAACTGACTCTCGCCGACGGACAGAAAGTGGCTGACGCTGTGACCCAGCGCTCGGGCATCACTGGTGAGAAGATGGAACTTGACGGTTACAACTACCTCGAAGGTGCCAACATCTACAGCTACAACCACCAGGGCAAGAACATCCTCTGCACCCTCGTCCAGCTCAACAAGGACTATGAGGAGCAGGGACACAACATCACCCTCCAGGTGGCTTCGATGAACCCCGTCGCCCTCGACGAGGCCAGCGTGCCCCAGTCGGTGAAGGACAACGAGCTGCAGGTCGCCATCCAGAAGACCAAAGAGGAGCAAGTGGAGAAGGCCGTGGAGGCTGCTCTCAAGAAGGCTGGTATCAACCCCAACCTCGTGGACAGCGAAGACCACATCAACTCCAACATCGCCAAGGGATGGCTCACTGAGGAAGAGGCTGAGAAAGCCCGTGAGATTCGCACCCGCGTGGCTGCCGAGAAGGCTGCCAACCTGCCTGAGCAGATGATTCAGAACATCGCCAAGGGTCGTCTCGCCAAGTTCTTCAAGGAGAACTGCCTTGTCAACCAGGAGTATATCCGTGCTGAGAACAAGGAGAATGTCGCTGCCTATCTCAGGGCTGCCGACAAGGAACTGCAGGTGGTGGCTTTCCGCCGCTTCACCCTCCGCGCCGACTAAAACATCAGTGAAACTACCTATAGAGAGCCAATGGCATGACATCGCTCATGCGTTGGCTCTTTTTTGTTCATCCAACAGGACAGACACTCAAGGAAGTCATGAAAATCTTTGCCGTCGCTTACAACTATGATGCGTACAATAAAGCAGGGGAATCTCCGTTATATATGGGGAAAGACCCCGTCGTCTTCATGAAGGCGGACTCAGCGCTGCTCAAGGGGGGACGCCCGTTGTTTCTCCCCGATGAACTGGGACGCATCGACTATGAGGCCGAACTGGTGGTGCGTATCTGCCGGTTGGGTAAGGGCATCCCAGAGAGGTTTGCCCACCGCTACTATGACGCTGTCACTTGTGGTGTGGACTTTACCGCCCGCGACCTGCAACGGCGGTTGAGCGCAGAAGGACTGCCATGGGATCTCAGCAAGAGTTTCGACGGTGCCGCAGCTGTGGGGGAGTGGGTCCCCTGTGACGGTCTTCCCACCGATGGCATCCCATTCCGACTTGATGTCAATCACACTACCATGCAGGTGGGACATTCGGCAGACATGCGCTGGAGCATTGATGCCATCATCGCCCATATCAGCCGGTGGTTCACCCTGCGGACTGGCGACCTCATCTTCACCGGGACACCCTCGCCGACGGGACCCGTGCATATCGATGACCACATCACGGGCTATATCGGCGACAAAAAAGTATTGGAATTCAATGTCAAATAGACGAAACAGGCATATCCTCATTACCTTGCTGCTGTTGTGCTGCTGCATGACGGCTGAGGCTCAGCGTTTCTGCAACCTCACCGCCGACGAGGTGAGGATAGATTCCTTTGTGCCCCGTTTTGCCACCTCCATCCCCTTGGGAGAGAATTATGCTGACTCCGTCTACACCGTCAGCATCCTCTATCCTGAGTTCATCGACATAACCCCATACAGCCTTGGAAAACTTCAGGCACTGGGAGCCGATACGCTCTCCGCCTTGCCCGTAATAGAGAGCCGTGTGGTGGTGGAGCGCAAGAAAGGTTTTCTTGAGGTATCGTTTGTCCCCTTCGTCTTCCGTGAGGGACAACATCGCATTCTCGTCAGTTTCATGCTCGATGTAAAGGCTGCGCCCATCACGGCATCCATGTCTCGCAAGGTGCGTCAGGCAGGGGCGGCATCCGACCGCTATGCAGCCCATTCGGTGCTCTCCACAGGAAGGTGGGCTAAGGTGAGGGTTTCCTCATCGGGCATCTACCAAATCAATGAGGCACTGGCACGACAGGCGGGTTTCTCCGACCTCAGCAAAGTGCGCATCTATGGCTATGGCGGTGCATTGCAGAACGAGAAATTAGAAGGCAGCGAACTGAAAGCCACTGACGACCTCATGGAGGTGCCTACCTGTATGGTTGGCGGACGGCGGCTCTTCTATGCGCAGGGACCCGTGTCATGGAGCTCACCCACCACGATGCGCCGCACTCGCAACCCCTATTCCGACTATGGCTATTATTTCATCACCGAGGCAGAGGGGGAACCGCTGACCATTGACAGCATATCCTTCGTCAAGAAATATTATCCACGTCCAGAACATTACCACACACTTCATGAGGTGGATAATTTCTCATGGTTCCAAGGAGGACGTAACCTGTTTGAGAACAATCCTGTCAATGTGGGGGAATCCCGTACCTATACGCTCAGCAACCCCAGCGCTGATGAAAGCGGACAATTAGCCATCGCACTCACGGCGGGAGTCACCACAACGGCGAAGGTGGAACTCAACGGCACCACGCTTGGTTCACTCTTCATGTCACCAGGGGGCTATGACAAGGGCGCTGAGGCTACACAGGTGTACAAGGTGTCCAACCTGCATGCCAACGACACCATCACCATCACTACACTCAGCGGAGGTCCGGTGCGCCTTGACTACATCGACATTTATACGGCTACGCCACGTGCCATGACGGCACTGACCTATTCGGGTATACCCGCTCCGGAGTATGTCTATACCATCACCAACCAGGACCTCCATGGAGACGGACCCGCCGACATGGTCATTATCATTCCCACTTCACAGAAATTGCTCCCGCAGGCGCAGCGCATCGCACAGATGCATGAGCAACGCGACAACATGAGGGTGCGCATTGTTCCGGCCGATGAACTGTTCAACGAGTTCTCAAGCGGCACGCCTGACGCCAATGCCTATCGCCGATACCTCAAGATGCTTTACGACAGGGCAGGGAGTGAGGCGGACATGCCCAAATACCTGCTGCTCTTCGGCGATGGGTTCTGGGACAACCGAATGCTTACCAGCGACTGCCGCAGTTATTCTCCCGACGACTTCCTTCTCTGCTTTGAGAGCGAGGAGTCGTTCAGCGAAATCTACTGTTATGTCGATGATGGATTCTTCGGACTTCTTGACGACGGCGAGGGTGTCAACCCAGCCTCTTCCGACAAACTCGACATCGCTGTGGGGCGTTTCCCCGTACACACCATTGCGGATGCCAAGACACTTACCGACAAGACAATCAACTATGCCGCCAATGCAGATGCGGGGGCATGGCAAAACCAGGTTGTCGTGTTGGGCGATGACGGCAACAACAATTCACACCTGGTAGATGCCGACAACGCAGCCAACCTTATCAACTCGCTCTACCCGGGTTTCCAAATCAAGAAAATCATCTGGGATGCCTATACACGCGTCACTTCAGCGACAGGCAACACCTATCCCGACTGCACACGCGACATTAAGCAGATTCAGTCAAACGGTGCTCTGCTCATCGACTACTCTGGTCATGGTTCAGCCATCAGCATCTCACATGAGCGTGTCCTTGTCCTGCAGGACTTCAAGGACTTCACCAACACACACACACCACTATGGATTACGGCTTCGTGCGACATCATGCCTTTCGACATGGCGGAGGAGTGCATCGGCGTGGAGGCATTGCTCAACAAGAAGGGTGGGGCAATGGCGTTCTTCGGGACGACACGCACGGTATACCAGAGTTACAACGCCTATCTCAACCGTTCCTACATGAAGCATGTGCTCAACGTGGTGGACGGCAAGCCGGTGAGCATAGGTGAGGCACAGCGCCTTGCCAAGAACGAGATGATTACGTCGGGAGAAGACCGCACCACCAACAAGTTGCGCTACTCGCTTCTGGGCGACCCCGCCCTCTGTCTGCATGTACCCACCCTCAGTGCGGTGGTCGACTCCATCAATGGCGTCGCCGTGGGTAGCGGCGACATCACCCTTAGGGCAGGTGCCACCATCAGGGTGAGCGGTCATGTGGAGCTTGACGGCAAGATAGACGACACATTCAACGGACTGATGACGGCCACTGTGCGAGATTCTGAGGAGACCGTCATCTGCAAGGGACAGGCTGAGGACTCAAGAACCGTCTTTTCCTACATTGACCGTCCAAATGTCCTCTTCAACGGGTCGGACAGCGTCAGCAATGGCACGTTCCACTTCACCTTTGCGGTGCCAATGGATATCAACTACACCGACGGTCAGGGACTCATGAACATCTACGCTGTCAACAATGCCCACACGCTTCTGGCGCATGGCGCCTGTGATAAGTTCCGCGTGGGCGGTACCGACGTGGCAGGCAACGACTATATCGGTCCGTCTATCTACTGTTACCTCAATACCCCGTCGTTTGTCAATGGCGGCGACGTTAACTCCACACCCTATTTCGTGGCTCAGATTACTGACAAGGACGGCATCAACGCTGCCGGAACTGGAATAGGACATGACCTGGAACTCATCATCGACAACGAGATGGCGCGCACGTATGTCCTCAATGACCATTTTGCCTTTGACTTCGGTAGCTATACCAGTGGCACGACATACTACAGCATTCCCGAACTGGCTCCAGGCAGGCACAATCTGCGCTTCAGGGCATGGGATGTGCTCAACAACTCATCGACCGCCGAACTCTCGTTCAACGTGGTCAGCGGACTCCGACCCACGCTTTTCAGCGTCAGTTGCACCAACAATCCAGCGTCCACATCGACCACCTTCATCATCAACCATGACCGTACGGGAAGCGAGATGGATGTCGAACTCGATATCTATGACCTGAGCGGCAGGCTCCTTTGGCAGCGCAATGAGACTGGTGTGTCTACCACGGGTGCATTCACCATTGACTGGGACCTCACCGTTGATGGCGGAAGGCGGTTGCAGACAGGTGTGTATGTCTATCGCGTTCGCGTGGCATGCGACGGTAGTTCGTATGCCTCCAAAGCCAAGAAACTCATCATCGTAGGCAATAAATAAAACATAGGTTCGTTTTAATTAATGTTTAATCACCGAAACCGATCAGCAATGCATATTATCTCCCGACATCTGAGAATATGGGCAGTCCTCTCCATCGCCTTCATCACCACTACGGTGATGGCACAGAACAAGGAGGACATGTTCAACCCTGTCAACACCTCAGTGACCTCGCAGACCATCGCCCCTGATGCCCGTGCGGCTGGTATGGGCGACGTGGGTGCAGCCACCGACCCCGACGTCGTGTCGCAATATTGGAACCCCGCCAAATATCCCTTCACCATCTCACGAGCTGGTGTTGCGCTCAACTACACACCTTGGTTGCGCCAACTTGTCAGCGACATGGACCTTGCCTATCTCGTGGGTTACTACCGCATCGGCGACTACAGTGCCGTGTCGGGTTCGCTGCGCTATTTCTCACTTGGTGAGGTATGGACCAGCAGTGCTACTGATGCCACCAACGACATGACCATCAATCCTTATGAGATGTCGCTCGACGTGGCATACTCCCTGATGCTCAGTGAGAAATTCTCTCTCTCGGCAGCGGTGAGGTGGATTTACTCCGACCTTACCTATGACTTCACCGAAGACACCAGTCCGGGTTCGGCATTTGCAGCCGATGTCTCATGTTACTATCAGAACTACCTCAACATCGGAGCGCGTGAGTGCCAGTTGGGTTTAGGATTCAATGTGAGCAACATCGGTAGCAAAATCTCATTCGGAGGTGATGAGCACAGCGAGTTTATCCCTACCAACATGCGCCTCGGTGCCTCACTGATGATTCCTGTCGATGAGTACAACCGCTTCACTCTTGCAGCAGATGCCAATAAGTTGTTGGTGCCCACCTATCCCAAGCAGAAGGAAGAAGAGACCTCGCAGGAATATCAGGACCGTTTGGAGAAGGAGTATTTTGATGTGTCGAGCATCAGCGGTATGTTCAAGAGTTTCAACGACGCACCCAATGGATTCAAAGAAGAACTGGAGGAAATCCAGTGGAGCGTGGGTGCCGAGTACACCTACCACGATCAGTTTGCCATCCGTGCTGGTTATCACCATGAGAGTGAGAATAAGGGCAACCGTAAGTATTTCACCGTGGGTGCAGGTTTTAGGATGAGCGTCTTCTCCCTTGATGCGGGTTATGTGATTGCAACGGCGAAGAGCAACCCGCTTGACCAGACGCTTCGCTTCACCCTGTCCTTCGATATGGACGGCATCAAGGACCTTTTCAAGCGCAGATGATGAAGGTAAGGGTCGGTTTCGGATTTGATGTCCACCAGTTGGTGGAGGGGCGTGACTTGTGGCTGGGCGGCATTAAGATTTCCCATCACCTCGGTTTGTTGGGGCACAGCGATGCCGACGTGCTGATTCATGCCATCTGTGATGCCTTGCTTGGTGCTGCCAACATGCGTGACATTGGCTATCACTTCCCCGATACATCGGATACCACTTTGAATATGGACAGCAAGATTATCCTCCGCGATGTCGTGGCACTGATAGCCACCAAAGGATATCGTGTGGGCAATATTGATGCCACCGTGTGTGCTGAGCGCCCTAAACTCAATCCACATATCCCTGCCATGCAGCAGTGTCTGGCAGAGGTCATAGGCTGTTTTGTTGATGACATTTCCATCAAGGCAACGACCACAGAGCACCTCGGCTTCACCGGGCGTGAGGAGGGCATCTCAGCATATGCCACGGTGTTGATAGTTCATAATTCATAGTTATTTAATTGTAGGGACTTACTTCATGTATGTCCCTTTTTTTGACCTGAAGATAATGGTTATGGAAAAGACAGTCACCCAAAAGAATGAGTGGGATGAGGCGCAAAC